>JAFUUZ010000077.1 GCA_017471285.1 Paludibacteraceae bacterium
GTCACATACTGTGAGACGAGATTCTTGCTGTACCATAATTACTTAGCCCTTTCGATAATTTGAGTTAAACGCCAACGCACGGTCTTGCTCAGAGGACGAGTCTCCATGATACGTACGGTATCGCCGATGCCGCACTCGTTTTTCTCGTCATGAACATGGAACTTGCGAGTTTTATTGACAAACTTGCCATAGATGGGGTGTTTCTCTTTCCATTTGACAGCGACCACGATGGTCTTCTCCATCTTATTGGAAACAACTACGCCCACGCGCTCTTTTCTAAGATTTCTTTCCATTTCAATTGTCGTTTTTTACTTGTTAATTTCTCTTGCACGTAATTCAGTTGCAAGGCGAGCGATATTACGACGCGCCACCTTAATCTGCAACGGATTGTCGAGCGGAGAAATGCTGTGATTTAACTTGAGACGAACCAGCGCCTCTTTCTCTGCTGCCAGACGTTCCTGGAGTTCAGCAGTGGTTAATTCTTTAATTTCAGCTGTTTTCATACTCTTTTAGTTTACACATTTGCGGTTGCGTCGTAATCACGTCTTACGACAAATTTAGTGGTAACAGGCAGTTTCTGTGCAGCGAGACGGAGTGCCTCTTTGGCTACATCATAGCTTACGCCCTCTACCTCGAAGATAATACGACCGGGCTCCAATGGAACAACGAATCCTTCAGGAGCACCTTTACCTTTACCCATACGGACATCCAGAGGTTTCTTGGTGATAGGTTTATCCGGGAAAACGCGGATCCACACCTGTCCTTGACGTTGCATATAACGGGTAACGGCGATACGGGCAGCCTCGATTTGACGACCGGTCAACCACACGGTACCCATACTCTTGATACCGAACGAGCCGAATGCCAATTCCTGACCGCGGTGAGCGAAGCCCTTGATGCGGCCTTTTTGGCAGCGACGGAATTTAGTTTTCTTAGGTTGTAACATATTGTTCTAATCTACAAATCGGTTAAACATTATTGTTTTTTGTTTCGGCGGAAACCTCTGCGCTCGTCACGACCTCCACGGCGATCCATGCCGGGACGTCCTGCCTCTTGCTTCTGAGCAAAATTAGGCGCCAAGTCTTTCTTGCCATACACTTCTCCACGGCAGATCCAAACCTTCACACCGATCACACCCACTTTGGTGATAGCGCCAACGTGGCAGTAGTCGATGTCCGCACGGAGCGTATGGAGCGGGGTACGTCCCTCTTTGTACATCTCCTTACGTGCCATCTCGGCTCCGTTCAAACGGCCGGATACCTGAATCTTGATACCCTCAGCGCCCATACGCATGGTGCTCTGGATAGCCATCTTCACGGCACGACGGTAAGCGATCTTGCCTTCCAACTGACGGGCGATCTTGTTAGCTACGATAGTAGCGTCCAGTTCCGGACGTTTAACCTCGTAGATATTGATCTGAACGTCTTGTTTGGTGATTTTCTGGAGTTCCTTCTTCAATTTGTCAACCTCTTCTCCACCTTTTCCGATGATATAACCGGGGCGAGCGGTGCAGATAGTAACAGTCACAA
>JAFUUZ010000078.1 GCA_017471285.1 Paludibacteraceae bacterium
CTGCAAAGGCATGCTGGCTCATCCCTGACTGAAAAAAGTCATCCAAAACTTGTTGTTTGAACGATTGAGAATAATGATTTCTGGTCTGCTTCATAAAACTTAAATCTTAAAAATAGTACATTTTTTATCGTTTTATGAGTAAACCTATTTCAGGATAAGACAACCAGACGAACTTTTCCGCAAAATTTATATCATTTGCAGCATTTTGTGTTTGCATATTTCGCAAAAAAGCAGTACCTTTGCAGACAATTTCTGAATTATGAAAAAAGTAGTCGTTTTATCCACCTCGCTGCGGGCGGGGTCGAACAGCCACGCGATGGCGGAGCAGTTCGCCGAGGGTGCAAAAGCCGCAGGGCATACGTGTGAACTGATCTCGCTTCGTGGGAAAGAAATACGCTTTTGTATCGGATGCCTCAAATGCCAAGAGACAGGCGCGTGTGTCTTCAAAGACGACGTGCCGGCAATCATGGAGTCGGTGCTCAACGCCGACGTCGTTTGCTGGGCTACGCCGATATATTATTACGAGATGTCAGGTCAGATGAAGACCCTCATCGACCGCATGAATGCCATGTATCCGAAAGATTACCGGTTCCGAGACATCTACCTGCTGACCACAGCAGCCGAGGACGAACCGTTTGTGCCAAAACGCGCCGAGAGCGGTCTGCAGGGATGGATTGACTGCTATGAGAAATGTACCCTCAAGGGACATCTGTTCTGCGGCGGAGTGAACGCCCCGCGCGAGATAGCGGGCCACGCCAAACTGCAAGAGGCATACGAAATGGGCAAGGCTATCTGATGCAGCCGAAAATCTTACATATCCGTTCCGTTAATGACTATGCCCGCTATGTCGGTGCGCCGGTATTGCATGAGTTGGTCAGCGTCATTCATTACGATGAACTGACTGCGATGCGGCACAGCCTAAACAGTTACGAGGTCTATGGGATGTTCCTTAACGACGGCGAATTGCCTGAACTGACCTATGGTACGGTACAATACACCATGCCGCAACACACGCTTATGTGCGTCTCCCCCGGGCAGATAGGCGGCAGGACGGATACGGGCGAGATAGTACATGCCTCCGGCTGGGCGTTGCTCTTCGACCCTAAGTTGCTGCACGATACATTTCTTGGACGACAAATGAGTCGCTATCGGTTCTTCAGTTACAACACTTCCGAACCGCTGCTTATGACGGAGGAGGAGAGAGGCATATTCGTTGATTGTTTGGAGCATCTGCGGGCGGAACTAAAAGTGAGCAATCATCAGTCCGATCTTCCTCACTTGGGAGGTGAAGAGCTCCGCTCGGTTGAGCGTCCTATGGACGGTCTTAGAACTCCCTTGGTGAGAGGTTTAATCGCGTCTTGGATCTCGCTTATTCTCGAATACAGCCTTCGGTTCTACAGTCGCCAGTTCAAGATGCAGAGCACCGGCGAGAGGGGACTATTACACCGCTTGGAGGCAGTCTTGGACAACTACTACGCCTGCGGTCTCCAGACTGAGATAGGGCTGCCGACCGTCAGTTACTGCGCCTCGCAACTGTGTCTCTCCGCCGGCTATTTCGGCGATTTGATGCGCGAAGCGACAGGCAATACCGCCATCGGTTTTATCCATAAGTTTGTTATTCGCCGCGCCAATGAACTACTCCGTGCCGGCAACAGTATCTCCTCCACGGCGTACGATCTCGGCTTCCAGACCCCGTCCCATTTCTCCCGAGTATATAAGAAAGTTACCGGTATTTCCCCTTCTGAGTTTAAGTAATCCAACCGCTTTTTGGCGCAACCGCTAAGAGTAGGATAGTTGTGCCGTAAAGTGGTGTTAATCCGGTGTTAGTTCTTTGTTAATCCTTTGTTAATCCTGTGTTGAAGATAGGTGTTTTTGATAATGTTATTTTTCTTGCGAGAGAGGGGTTTGTGAGAGATGGGTTTGCGAGAGATGGTTTTGCGAGATAAGCATAGTTTTGAGGAAAATTCGTAAATTAGGGCATTGATTTTGACCCTTCCCCGAAAACAGGCAAGCCTTTCCTTAATTCAGATAATTGTATATCGCAGGAAAGCAGTACTTTTGCAACCGCAATTAGAAACCTATAGTATCAACATTAAAAAACGTACAATTATGGCACAGAAAATTTTAGTTGAGACATGGGGCGATTTCGGTAAAATCGAGAACCTCCAAGAGATTATGCCCGTGGAAATGCAGATGGCATACGACCTACGCGACAAAGGTATTATGGATCACCTGATGGTGAAAGAAGGACTGAAGGGCGCGTATATTCTCTATAACCTGACGGACAAAAGCGAAGTGGAAGCACTGCTCAAGAAATTCCCGCTGTTCCCTTATTTCGAGCGTATTGAGATGACCTTGGTAGAACAAAGTTTCTAATTATGCGGCAAACGATTTTATCAACTCTGCTTGTTCTCTCTTCCATGGCGGCGGCACAAGTGACGGACTACCACGCGCACGCTATTCCTGATTCGTATCGCGAATTGGTGACAAAGCATGATATGCTTTTAGATGAGGTTTTTCCCTTGCCGCAATGGAGTGCAGAGGCACATCTGCAAATGATGGCGGAAGCCGGCATCGACAGAGCTATCCTGACGCTCCCTGCGCCGCATCCGTATTTCGGCGACAAAGCGGAATGTACCGCAGCGTGCAGACAGTTCAACGAGGAACTGGCAAATTTAGTCGAAAGTCAAAAGTCGAAAGTCGAAAGCCCATTTGCTTTTGCCGCCACGCTCCCTCTGCCGGATGTCAATGCCGCCATAGAAGAAGCACGTTACGCGCTGGACACACTCGGCGCAGTGGGCGTACGTTTAGCCACGAACGTCTATGGGCAATACCTCGGCGACAGCGTCTTAGACTCGCTGATGGCGTTTCTCTCCGACCGCCAAGCCTTAGTCATCCTTCATCCGCACAAACCCTCGCCTGTGAACGAGAATGTGATGCGTCAAACGCCTTTAGCGATGCAGGAATACCTCTCCGAGACCACGCGCACGGTCTGCAATATGATTAGCCGCAATGTGCTCGCTCGCTACCCCGGAATGCGTGTCGTAGTGCCGCATGGTGGAGCCTATCTGCCGATCGCTATCCCGCGAATGCGGTC
>JAFUUZ010000079.1 GCA_017471285.1 Paludibacteraceae bacterium
AGCGCAGCCAAGAAATCGTGTAACTGTCTGAGATAACAGGGATATGGACAGAAAAGAAGGTTGTTTTGTAAATAAATGCATAAAAATCATAAAAAATGGCATACATTCTTGCGTATGTCATTATTTTTTTGTACCTTTGCAGCGTGTTTTCTCCGAAGCAGGTATTTATGCCCCTTCCGGCGGAAAACGTTTTGCCCGATTAACGGGGCACATCCGGGGTATTAGCTCATCTGGCTAGAGCGCAACACTGGCAGTGTTGAGGTGAGCGGTTCGAGTCCGCTATACTCCACCAAAGTTACGTATAGCGACTCTCCCGCTACGGGTTCTTAGCCCAAAGGGGCACGATTATTGCGAGTGTGCAATCGTCTTAGCCCCAAAGGGGCACGATTATTGCGAGAGCGCAATTCCCGAGTCCGCTATACTCCACTTTACATGGGCTACGGCTCACCGATGAGAATGCATTTCAACAGCGTTCTCATCGGTGTATGCATGAAAAACAAATTAACAAACAATAAATATTTCATTACAAATGGAAAAGAAAAAAAGAGTTTATACCTTCGGTAACGGTAAGGCCGAGGGTAACGCACAAATGCGTGAGCTGCTGGGCGGCAAGGGCGCTAACTGCGCGGAGATGAACCTTGTGGGCGTGCCCGTTCCTCCCGGTTTCACCATCACCACCGAGGTCTGCAACGAGTACTACCAGGTTGGTCAGGAGAAGATCGTGGAGGAGTTGACCGCTGAGGTAGAGGCTGCCGTAAAGCACGTTGAGGAGTTGATGAACTGCAAGTTCGGCGATCCGAAGAACCCGCTCCTTGTTTCTGTACGTTCGGGCGCACGCGCGTCCATGCCTGGTATGATGGATACCATCCTCAACCTCGGTCTGAACGACACCGTAGCAGAGGGTATGGTGGCTAAGACCAACAATCCGCACTTCGTTTATGACTCCTACCGCCGTTTCGTACAGATGTACGGTGACGTCGTGCTGGGTATGAAGCCGGTGAACAAGACCGACATCGACCCGTTCGAGAAGATCATCGACGAGGTGAAAGAGATCCGTGGTATCAAGCTGGACAAGGACCTCAATGTAGATGAGCTGAAGCTCCTCGTAGCGCGTTTCAAGACCGCTATCAAAGAGCAAACCGGCAAGGATTTCCCGGACGATCCTATCGAGCAACTCTGGGGCGCTATCTGTGCTGTATTCCGCAGCTGGATGAACGAGCGTGCTATCCTCTATCGTAAGATGGAAGGAATTCCTGACGAGTGGGGAACCGCTGTTTCCGTCATGGCTATGGTATTTGGTAACATGGGCGAGACCTCCGCTACCGGTGTTTGCTTCAGCCGTGACGCCGCAACGGGCGAGAACCTCTTCAACGGTGAGTACCTTGTGAATGCACAGGGTGAGGACGTAGTTGCCGGTATCCGTACTCCGCAGCAGATTACGCTGGAAGGCAGCCGCCGTTGGGCAGCGCTCCAGGGTATCAGCGAGGAAGAGCGTGCAAGCAAATATCCGTCTATGGAAGAGGCTATGCCGGAGCTCTATAAAGAACTCAACACCATCCAGCAGAAGCTGGAGGAACACTACCGCGATATGCAGGATATGTAGTTCACCGTACAGGAAGGCA
>JAFUUZ010000056.1 GCA_017471285.1 Paludibacteraceae bacterium
CCTTTTGTGACCCCGCTGGGCAAATTTACTAATTTGCACCTGCGGTGCGAGCTTCCGCTCTGTGACCCCGCTGGGGCTCAAACCCAGAACCTTCAGAACCGGAATCTGACACTCTATTCAATTGAGCTACGGGGCCATGCTTGCATTAGAACTCGCACGACTGCGCGCCTTGCGCTTGTATAGTGCTACGTTCTATGCTACGCTTTTCGGGCTTCAAAACAAGTTTTAAATCCCGAGTATTTCCAACAAAATTATTATCTACGGTTTCCTCCCATAAAGATGAGGATATAGTATATCAATGTGGCGAGGGACGAAAGGGCTGCAACTACATATGTATATGCCGCGCTATGGAGCGCATCGCTTGCCATCGCTGTTGTCTCTCTGTCCGTAATGCCTCTCTCCTGCAACCAGTTCACTGCGCGTTGGCTGGCATTCACCTCTACCGGCAGGGTGATGAAAGAGAAGAGTGTTATCATCGCATACAAGCCAATACCGATGAGGAGCAGGATCTGTCCCGCGCCGCTGCCTATAAGAAGCAGTCCTCCCAAGATAATCCATGTCACCCATTTGCTACTGAACGACACCACCGGCACCAGAGCCGAACGCAGTCCGAGAGGTCCGTATGCCGTAGCATGCTGTACCGCATGTCCGCATTCATGCGCAGCGACAGCCGCTGCTGCCACATTGGCTCCGTGATAGACCTCCTCCGAGAGGTTAACCGTTTTGGTTGCAGGGTTATAATGGTCGGTCAGTTGGCCTTTAATACACGTGATTTGCACATCATAGATACCGTTGTCATGCAGCATTTTCTCCGCTACTTCTTTTCCCGTCACGGACAGGTCATGCTGCGCATAGCGCCGGAACTTGCGTTGCAGCGAAGCGGATACAATCCAACTTGCCAGCGCAATACCGATAAACAATATCCAATATATCGATGTTCCTGTCATTTCAGTTCTTCTTTACCGCCAGTCTGCGGCATATCTTACATTCTCCGTACACCACCAAGGTACAGTTTTGCGCCTTGAAATTAGTGTACTTGCGTTCCATGATCAAGCGCATGATCGCCTTGTCGGAGAAGGAGGCTCTCCTGCCGCATTTGCGGCATATGATCTGCATATGCGACCGCGAGGCAGTAGTCGTCAGTTCGTATTCCGTAACCGTCTGTCCGTATCCTCTGTCATACACCTTGACTATTTCGGCGGTGACGAACAGGTCCAGCGCGTTATAAACGGATCCTACAGAGATATGCTCCGACCTGCATGCTTCCTCCAGCTGCACAGCCGTAAAAGGCTGTTTCAACAGACACGCCTGCGCCAACACCATCTCTCTTACGACAGACGCCCTCATCGCATGGCAGCGTATATAGGTATTCAAGCGCTCCAACGCAGCTTTGTATAGAGCCTCTTCCTCTTTCACGATCAGATCGTTTTCAGGTACGCGCGGTGGCGTTTATGGAACATATGGTCGAACTGCGTAAAGTTCGCAATATTCTTGGTGTTGGTTTCCAGAATATTAGTCGTTTCCAATATCTTGATACCGTATTTGTTGATGATAGGTATCTGATCCTGGAAGAAGAGCGCGTTAATGCCCTTGTCCTGATAATCCGGTCGCACGGCTATAAGCAAGAAGCTGAAGGAGTTCATCTGTCTGGCTTTCAGCGCCCGCAGCAGATAATACCATCCGAAAGGCAACAACTTACCTCCGCATTTGCGCAACGCATCCGATATATCCGGCATACCCAGTCCTACTCCTACGATCTCTTCATTTTCATTGACCACCAGCGTGACAAAATCGAAGTTGAGGATCGGGAAATACATGTTCTTGTAGTAGTTCTTCTGCGCTACCGTCATAGGCTGGAAGTTATACAACTTCTGGTATGCCTCGTCGATCACATCCATGTATTGGATACCAAATCGGCGTACGAGTTCGCGCGAGTTCCTGACCTTCACCACATGCACTTTGGACCGCTGTTTTACTATATCTGCGATACGCGACAGCCGCTCAGGACATTCCTGCGGGGGGAAGACACGCATCTCCACCCAGTCAGCCTCTTTGACCAATCCGTACGCATCCATATGCTTGACGTAATACGGATAATTATAGAGCGACGCCATCACAGCGGGATATTCGTATCCCTCGAGGAGCAATCCCTCATGGTCAAAATCCGTGAAGCCGACAGGTCCGTTGAGTCCGTCCATACCGCGTTCTTTTCCCCAAGCCGCCACGGTATCCAGCAGCGTCTTGCTGACCTCCATGTCATCAATGAAGTCAAACCAGCCGAAACGGACATGTCTGAATCCCCATTTCTCGTTCGCTTTGCGGTTGATGATACCGGCGATACGTCCCACGGGTTTGTTGTCGCGGAACGCCATCCAGAGCTGGTATTCGCATACGTCAAGCGCAGGGTTCATATCCGGCTTGAAGCAGTTCATCTCGTCAAAGAACAAAGGGGGACAGTAATATGGACAATCCTTATACAAATCATTGGCGAACCGGATAAACTGTTTCAGTTCGCTCTTGGAATGTATTTCACGAATTTCAAGCGCCATATTGTGTCATTTAAAGTGGAGCACAGGGGACTCGAACCCCTTACCTTAACATTGCGAACGTTACGCTCTACCAGATGAGCTAGTGCCCCGCGCGTTCGGCAACAAGTGTGCAATTGTCCATACCGCTCCGCTCAATGGACGGGCAACTTGTGCCTCCGCTCTTCGGTCCGCAAAACTACGTTTTACATCCCGAGTTAATTCATTTCTAAGACTGTCGCCGCAGTCTCATGTGGAGCTAACGGGAGTCGAACCCGTGTCCAAACAAGGAATACTTATGCTTTCTACACGCTTATCTTGGCCTTTGTTTTCGTCCGGCAGCAAGACCCAAGCCACCAACAACCGGCTTATCTGCTATGAGTGCCTTCAGCAATCAGCTGTCAGCCGTCAGTCACTATGCGCAGCCAAAGAGACCTATTCTGTGAATTTCTGCACCGCTATATCCTTTCAGCCCACAGACTCGGCTAGGAGCGATGTCCCGTTCAGGCGCCTTGCACCCGAATACGCCAATCTACTATACTTCGATTAAGCAGCGAGAGCATAAGAAGTGTTGCCAGTTATATTTTGAAGCGAGATTAACGAGCGTTGCCTCATTGCTCGGCGTGCTTACACAACCATTCTACCTGCTGTCAAAACCAGATAGCCCCTTCGCGTTCGGCAAAAAGATTGCGATGTCCATACCGCTTCGCTAAATGGACGGGCAACTTGTGCCTCCGCTCTCCCCACCGCAAACAGCCTACGGCTTGGTTTGCATCGGGGACCCCATAAATTGAATGGGAGTGCAAAGGTACTGCTTTTTTTTTGAATACGCAAGTAAAAACGTATTTTTTTTATTTTTTATCGTAATACGATTTCGAGAATTGTTATTCTCTATCGCAATACGATTTCGAGAACTGTGGTTCTCTATCGCAATACGATTTCGAGAACTGCGGTTCTCTATCGTAATACGATTTCGACCCTTCGGTTCATCTGGCGGTGGTCCTCGGTGTCGTTCGGCACGATCGGATCCCGTTCCCCTCTTCCTTCAACCTCAATGCGTTCCGCCCGGATCCCGCGGTCTATCATCGCCTGTTTCACCTCCTGGCAGCGGCCTTCCGAGAGCGCCTGATTCGAACGGTCCGAACCTATATTGTCCGTATGTCCGACAATACGTATTTTCTGATCGGGACGGAGAGTAAGAAACTGGTACAGTTCTCTCAAAGCCGGTTCGGACGAATCCAGAATACGCGTTTTGCCGGTGGCGAAATAGATATTATGCAGCACAAAGGATTTCATTTCCTTCGGAGACATAACCACACCTCCGAACAGCGCAGGATCCGTAATCGTATCCCGGAACGGGAAATAATTCACCGCAGTTGCTTCCACCGTATAATACGGCATGCGGTCATCCAGCAAAACCGCCAACACTTTATGGAGCGTATCGGAGGTTGTCTGCATCACTTTCTGTCTCTCCGAATTGCGGACAATCACGTTCGCGGCTACCGGTCGCGAAGTAAGCGAATCGGTAACGGTAAACGTAAGCCTTGTCTCCGGATAGATGGAGATCTTGATGGTATCCTCGTCTTCCTTGTGCATGAACCACACGGTGTCCGAAGTGAAAAATCCCGTTTTGGCTGCTACCGCCCAGTATTTCCCTTCGGGCAGTCCTCTCTGCACCCGCGCCCGTTTGTTATCGGTAGCTTTGGAGAGTTTGGGTTTCTTGTTCGGGCGCGCCTTCGCATCCTGGATCGTAATATGGGTAGCAGGTAAGGGTTCAGCCGTTTTCAGATTATAAGAATAGACATACAACAACGGTTTTCCGTCTTTGATGCGTTCCCGTTTAGCCGCTTTAGCTTTCGCCGCCCGTTTTTTCTCCGCCTTGCGTTTCTTGGCTTCGCGTTTGCGTTCTATCTTCGCTCTTGCTTTCGCACGTTTCTCCGCGGGCGTGAGCGCATACGCGTTCGCGCTCCAATTAAAAAAGGAGAACAACAGAAGTAATATGACCGATAATCTTTTCATAAAAAACATGCAGGAGAACAGTCGTGGGACTATTCTCCTGCTGTGGTCCCACTTGGGCTTGAACCAAGGACCCCCTGATTATGAGTCAGGTGCTACTAACCAACTGAGCTATGGGACCTCTCGCGCACTTGCGCTTTTCGGTCTGCAAAACTGCGTTTTACATCCCGATTTTTCAGGTTTTAACTATCTGCTTTGACGGGCATTACCATAGAGCACGAGGCTCTGGTCTTTGGTAATACGCATCTCTTGCTGGGTCAACTCCGGGATAGAGAGCGCAATACCTGCTTCCAAGGAGTTCGGGTTAGGAATCTTGCTCTTGTTCGCCATGTAGATGTACACCCAACAATAGGTGTTATTGTAATATTTCCGTGCGAGTTTGGAGAGGGTCATACCTTTTTCAGTGATAATCTCCTCGCTTCCACGCTGGGTATATTCGTTTACGGCTACCGGTCTTGCGCTCTCAGCCAGCGGAACCGGTGCAGCCTCAACAGCCTTGGTATCCTCTTCGATGATGCGGTTTGCACGTTTGTCATCCAAGTCATTCTTCATCCGCTCGAAGGTACGTTTGTCCACCAGACGGATAACAGCGCGTCTATTCGGTCCATAGGCAGCCTGGCTGCGATGCCCGATCAGCTTACCGAGACCCATTGCATACATGTGCTCGGAGTTTATCTGGTGCTCCTCGCGCAGTTCGCCGATCACGCTCTCGGCACGTCTGTCACCCAAAGCATAGTTGAGCGCAGCCGAACCGGTGTTGTCGCAATAACCGGTTACAACGGCATAGAGCGTAGAATCCTCGGCAAGGATATCAGCCACCTGCTGGATTGTAATAAGCGCCTTATCGTCAAGATCCGACTTGTTATTACCGAAATAAACGTAGTATGCGCGTTGCTGCTCTTTCTGGCGAACCTGTTTGATTGTCTCGCGGATGATAATCGAGTCATGCTTGAGAATGAGCGTGTCGTGAATGAACTGCGGTTCCCTGCTCTCCTCTTTCTTCCACGAGTCGAAACTGTTGATATTCTTCACATGCGTCTTGGATACCGCCATCAGTTTGAAGCGCATATTGAGCGTCACATCCACGATACCGTCATTATTCTTCGACGCGAGCGCCTGCGGTCCGCTGTAACCGCGTCCGTCCGGATAGTCGTTAATAAAATAATTATAGGTAGCGCGCACGCCTAACGCGATAGTACGGTTGAGATTGAACTCCACGTTGAGACCCGCATTGAGATAGAGGCACCCCTTATACGAATCCATCGAAGCAGGTTCAGCCGAAGCGGTATGATAGCGCGTGTCGTCAAAATACATCTTATTATTTCTATACCACGCGTATCCACCTCCCACGATCGGCTGGATGCCGAGGATCTTGCGCTTCGCCTTCGGGAAGAAGAGATTCATCAGATCCAGCGACAAATAACCGCCCAGTTTATGCAGGTTACCGTTGAGGAGCGTGTCTGCGTTCTCGCCCCCGGGTTTACCGGTCACCGTGTACATATCATACATGTAATCCGCCCCGATGGACCAAACCGGCGTGAATGAATATTCAATAGCCAACCCGCCGTTAGGGATAGCCACATTGTGCTTCATCTCCGAATTAAAGTCGCCGTCATAGGCATTGAATCCCACATGGGGGATAAGAGACCAGTGCGCGAGTTTCTCCGCCACACCATTCTCGTTCTCCGACACCTTGTATGGGTGCGCTCCTTTCACATCATCAGCCTCCTTCTCCGCAGCAAAAATCGCCAAGGAGAGAGACAGGAACGATATGACTAAAAGGCTTTTTTTCATGCTATAAAAAGAGGTTGTTTGTATCCAAATCACAATTCAGGGTGCAAAATTACTATTTTTTTTTGAGACTACCAAATATTTTTAGAAAAAAAAACATTTTTTTCTTGCAGGTATTGCACATGTCATATTTTTTTTGTAAATTTGCAGTCGATTTATAACACGGATTAAAAGCCATTACAAAGACCCTTTAGTTAGCTCTAAAATGACGCACTTATCTCGTACTAATAACGCACTTATCACGCACTTATCACGCACTAATTTTTCAAGGCTAATACGTTAGTATTATATACTATGTATATAATACCGTGGATTGAGTGCAAAAAGGCAAAAAAAGAGAAAGTGGCGTGGGTGCAAAGGTTAAGAGATAGAGAAAGTGGCAAGGGTGCAAGAGGGGGAAAAAGGAAAGTGGCGTGAGCGCAAAAAGTAAAAAGAAAAGATAACAAATAAAAAATATACATTATGGACATTTTAAATCAAATGATCGCGCGTGCGAAGGCTAATCCGCAGCGCATTGTGTTGCCGGAAGGCGACGAACCCCGTACACTGGAGGCCGCTAACATTCTGTTGAGAGACAAGATCGCTCATCTTATTCTGATCGGCGATCCCGAGAAGATCAAAGGCATGGCTGCCGAGAAGGGATATGAGTATATCAAAGAAGCCAAGATCGTAGATCCTATCCTCGATCCGAAGATGCCGGAGTATGCGAACTTGCTTTTCGAGCTGCGCAAGGCAAAAGGCATGACGGAAGAAGAGGCTGCGAAGAAAGCCCAGGATCCGCTGTACTTAGGTTGTCTGATGATCAAAGCCGGCGACGCCGACGGTGAGTTAGCCGGTGCTCGCGGTACTACGGCAGACACGATCCGTCCGGCCTTCCAGATACTGAAGACCAAACCGGGTTGCTCTATTGTCAGCGGTGCGTTCCTGATGTTCACCCCCGCCAAACAGTTGGGCGAGAACGGTTTCCTGCTGTTTGCAGACTGCGCCGTAAACCCGAATCCGGATGCGAAGCAGTTAGCAGAGATTGCTATCTCGACCGCCGAGACCGCCCGTGCCATCGCAGGCATCGAGCCGCGCGTAGCCATGCTCTCGTTCAGCACGAAAGGCAGCGCCAAGCATGAGTTGGTGGACAAAGTAGCCGAGGCAACGAAACTGGCAAAAGAGATGGCTCCGGATCTGGCATTGGACGGCGAGTTGCAGGCTGATGCCGCATTGATCGAGAGCGTAGCGAAGACCAAAGCTCCGGGAAGCGCAGTGGCAGGCAAAGCGAACGTGCTGGTATTCCCTGATCTGCAGGCCGGTAACATCGGTTACAAGCTGGTAGAGCGTTTCAGCGGTGCAGATGCCGTAGGTCCGATTCTGCAAGGCATCGCCGCTCCGGTGAACG
>JAFUUZ010000008.1 GCA_017471285.1 Paludibacteraceae bacterium
ATGCAGAGCATACCCTGGGGACCCCATTGGCTAATGAGCAAGCTCCTAGACAACCATATAACTGTCTATGCTCACAACTATGTTGTATATACTTTTTTCTCATTTCGGAGATTATATTAAAAATAATTCTTTGTTTAACTTTGTTAATGTTTACCCTCTTTACGATTTGAAAATTATAGTAATTATAACTTTTTTGAAAAACAACTTTCGTTGTCAAATGCTTTATATTGATAATTTTTAGTCGAAAATAAACTTTCACTACAAAATTCTCAATACAAATCATGATACTAATGTATCTATTTCAAAAAAGAGATTATATTAATTATACTTTTTTTGTTCAACTTTAATAATAGCTCCCTTTACGATTTAAAAATTATAATAATTATTACTCAGGGTTTGTAGTATCCGGTTCCTCGAAAGGAAGGGTGGCGAAACGGTCAAAATCAGATTGATAGAGGCGATCTTGAACAATACGGTATTTCTCGAACTCCGTCTCGGCCTTCATCTGCGCCAGTTCGGCAGATACCTTACCTGAGTCTTGAAGGATATCCTTGTCCCATAATTTAAGAAAACTATTTAACCTTTCCTCCCAGTCAGCCATCGTCATCGGGATATGGCGTAAAGCTTGCACCTCAGCGAAATCCAAATATGCAGATACTATACGAGCCAACTGCTGCAATTCATCTTCTGTCAAATAATTCTTAGCTATTACCACATCATACCGATGTATCTTTCCGTCAGGGGCACCTTCCCAAGAGGTTAATCCCATATGCTCTTTTTCCGCATCGGCGCGCTCATAGATAAGCTCTGCAGCCGTATGCTGATGGATAGAATAGTGCATTTTATTTTGCACCGCAGCAAAAAAACGCAGGGTGGCAGTAGCAGACGGATCATAATCTATGCTGGTAGCGTAGATGTCGGTTATCTTTTGATAGAAACGGCGCTCCGAGAGACGAATCTCACGTACCTTTTCTAACTGCTTCTCGAAGTAATCCTTAGTGAGAATAGTACCGCCGTTCTTAAGGCGCTCTGAGTCCATTACCCAACCTTGGATCGTATAATCCTTAACAACCTTATTGGCCCATTTACGGAATTGTACAGCACGCTCGTTGTTTACCTTAAATCCCACAGCAATAATCATCTGCAGGTTATAATGTTTCACCTCACGTGCCACTTGGCGGGAGCCCTCTGTTTGAACTATTAGAAAATTTCGAATAGTTGCCCCTTCGGTTAACTCATTGTCTTTGTATATTTGCTGAATATGGTAGTTAATTGTTGGCACATCTACACCATACAATTCGGCCATAAGGCGCTGGGTGAGCCAGATATTCTCGTCCTGATAACGCAATTCCAGACTATCAGGTTGGTCTCCGATAGTGCTGACAAAAGTAAGATATTCCGCAGCAGACGAACGTATCGTTATTTCATGTTTTGATTTTCTTTTTGCCATCAATAAGGGCGCATGCATGCTCATGCGCATATGGGTGCATACAATTTGAGCGGCAAAGGTACGATTTTTTTTGCATATATGCAAATAAAAAGCAAATAATCGCTCAAAAAACTTTGTTTTTACACAAAATGGGGCGATTGATAATCGAAAACCGCGGAGCGTAGAAAACCGCGGAGCGAAGAAAACAAAAGAAAACATTAGGTAATCAAAAACTCGCGCTGCTTGGACTGAGACTCCGCACGACTACGTGATTGGAAATCACTTGTATAGTGCCTACATCTCGTCCTGCGCTTTACCCCACGAATTAAAATTCGTCGGGGACCCCGAAAAAAACAAACATAGATTAGCCTTGGCGCCGGACGCTCTGGCGAGCTCGTGCGATGATGTCCCGCCGGACTACTAATAAATACATTTAAAGTTGCCCGCCAGGACAACACCGCACATCCAAAGGATGTAACCGTCGCCGAAGGCGTAATACACATGCTAAGCGCTCACAAAAACGCGTTGCAGGCTGCAACTTACAAAATATGAAAAACAGAGCGAGCTTGCAGCGCGGCTTACCATCCAAATCCGCTGCAGCAGAGATGCTGCGCAATTGCTTCGAGCAAAGCTCGATTGATACGGCTGACGCCGTGGCTGCAAACGACAACCTTTTAACCGAAAGAACTCCCTTGTACAAGCACAGATGATTTTTTTTGCCGAAAAATCGTCTTATCTCGCTCCGCTCGAACGATTAATTTAATAAAAAATTATTAAATTCTTGTACATTTCAAAAATTTGTTGTACCTTCGGACGCCGCCTTGCTAGATTTGTTCTATGTGTTATACTAATCCTCCGAGTGGGAACTCGTCGGGTATAACACTCGGAGTGCCATCCGAGGCACTCCTTCACCAGCCCGAAAGTACGTTCGCACTGTTGTGCAAACGACAACCTTTTAACCGAAAGAACTCCCTTGTACAAGCACAGATGATTTTTTTCGATTAAAAATTTGTACATTTCAAAAATTTGTTGTACCTTTGCAGCGAAATAATTCAAATTTGATGCTAAAACTTATTGCTATGTTTTCACTTATCTCATTACCTTACGCTCCTAATGCGCTGGAGCCGGTTATCAGTCAGGAAACGATTGAGTTTCATCACGGCAAACACCTGCAGACCTACGTAGACAACCTCAACAAACTAATTGTCGGCACGGAATATGAATCTATGCCGCTGGAAGAGATCGTATGCAAGGCACAAGGCGGTATTTTTAACAACGCCGGACAGATTCTCAACCATAATCTCTATTTTACGCAGTTTGCACCGGTGAACGAGTTATCGAATGAGCGGATGAGTGAGTTGGAGATCATGAAGGCTATTGAGCGGGATTTCGGTTCGTTCGATGATTTCAAAGCGGAGTTTGAGCAGAAAGGAGTGACACTCTTCGGATCCGGCTGGGTATGGTTATCGGCAGACAAAGACGGCAGGCTGGTGATCACACAAGAGACCAATGCCAATAATCCTATTACCAAAGGGCTCAAACCGCTGCTGACAATGGATGTATGGGAGCATGCCTACTATATCGATTATCGTAACCGCCGCGCCGCACATCTGCAGGCTCTATGGCAGATTATCAACTGGGAGGAGATTGAGAGGAGATGGAATGAGTGATGAGGGAAAATAAACATAGATAAACCCTGCCGCTTGTTGCATACTCTGACGAGCACATGCGTTTACGCCGCTAACCGACCGACTTATAAGTAAACTTACCGTCGTCCATTAGGACGAACCCGCACCTCCAGAGGAGGTAAACAACCAAGCGTCAGCGATAAACCTAATTAAAATTTATTTTTTGCCAAGCAAACGCTCATGAAAACTGCCAAAGGCAATAAATGCGAAGCAATACACTGCCGAAGGCAATAAACATTAAACATTAAAAACCCTTAATATTAACCATTATGAAAGATTTAAAAGGAACAAAGACCGAGCGAAACCTTCAGGAGGCTTTTGCCGGTGAATCAATGGCACGTAACAAATACACTTTCTTCGCTTCGAAGGCAAAGAAAGACGGTTATGTACAGATCAGTAAGATCTTCGAAGAGACAGCGGCTAACGAGAAAGAGCACGCCGAGTTATGGTACAAATACCTCAACGGAGGTAAAATCAGTGATACCACAGCCAACCTGGCTGATGCCGCTAACGGGGAGAACTTCGAATGGACCGATATGTATGCCCGCATGGCTAAAGAGGCCGAGGAAGAAGGATTTATCGAGATCGCCGCTAAGTTCGCGATGGTAGGTGAGATAGAGAAACATCACGAGGAGCGCTACCGTAAATTACTGAAGAATATCGAGGATAAGATTGTCTTCTCGCGTGAGGGCGACTGCATCTGGCAATGCTCCAACTGCGGCCATATCGTAGTAGGCAAAGCGGCTCCGGAGGAGTGCCCTGTTTGCCATCATGCACAGGCTTATTTCCAGCTGCTGGCTGAGAATTATTAACGGTTAGTGCTAGAGTGCTTGGACTGAGACTCCGCACGACTGCCAGAAGGAAAATAAACCTAGATAAACCCTGCCGCTTGTTGCTAACTCTGGCGAGTACATGCGTTTACGTCGCTAATCGACCGACTTATAAGTAAACTTAACGTCGTCCGTCAGGACGAACCCGCACCTCCGGAGGAGGTAAACAACCAAGCGTCAGCGATAAACCTAAAAAAGTTTATTTAGAGTGCAATAAAAAGCGCCGCTCTGCGACGCTTTTTTTGTTATCCACCCCAGGTATTACGGTCGAGAGAACGGTAGGAGATAGCTTCGAGCAGATGGTTTTTCTTAATCTCAGGCGCTCCTTCGATATCCGCGATAGTACGGGCTACTTTCAGGATCCTGTCATACGCACGGGCGGAGAGACCCAGTCTGGACATCGAGAACTCCAGCAGTTTGTCACATTCGTCATCCAAAGCGCAGTATGTCCGCACCATCTTGGAGGTCATCATGGCATTGCAATGCACCAGCCGGCTGTGTTTAAAACGCTCATTCTGAACGGCTCTGGCTTTTAGAACACGTGCCCTCATCACTGCAGACGACTCACCCGGAGCAGCATCCCGAAGTTGTTCATACGGTACGGCTTCTATCTCGCATTGGATATCTATTCGGTCCAGAAGCGGTCCGCTGATCTTAGACATATAACGATGTATCTGCGCCGGCGTACAAGTACAAGGATGCGCCGGGTTATTCTCTCCGTAATGGCCGCACGGGCATGGGTTCATAGCTGCTACGAGCATGAAGGATGCAGGATAATCGACTGTCTCTTTGGTGCGCGCCACCGTGATATGTCTGTCCTCCAGCGGCTGGCGCATTACCTCCAATACTGAACGCTTGTATTCCGGCAGTTCGTCCAGAAAAAGCACACCGTTATGGGCGAGGGATATTTCCCCGGGATGGGGGTTCGTTCCTCCTCCTACCAGCGCCACATCGGTGATCGTATGATGGGGAGAACGGAAAGGCCGCTGGACGATAAGAGCCGTATTAGCCCCTTTCTTCTTGGACGTCAGTCCTGCTATCGAATGGATCTTAGTGGTCTCCAGTGCTTCTTCAAGCGTAAGAGGCGGCAGGATAGAAGGGATACGTTTGGCTATCATCGACTTTCCTGCTCCGGGAGGACCTACCATGAGCATGTTATGTCCTCCGGCTGCCGCTATCTCCACTGCCCGGCGCACTTTGAACTGACCGCGTACATCCGCGAAATCCAGATCCGAAGGAAAAGCCAGGGAGTCAAAGAGAGCCTGCGTATCTACCTTTACAGGAACAAACGTATCTTCGGGAGCCAGTTCATCCTTCGGTTCGCCATTCAGGAAATGCACTACCTCCATCAGGTTATTCAGCCCATAGACATCCAACCCCTCCACCACTGCAGCTTCTTCTGCATTCGCTGCCGGAAGAATCAGACCTTTGAAACCTTCCTGCCGCGCACAGAGCGCAATAGGCAGTGCGCCGCGGATCGGTTGGAGCGAACCGTCCAGCGACAATTCACCCATGATCATATAATGGTTCAGATTCTTGGTCTTCACTTTCTCAGCCCCGGCTAACATGCCTATCGCCAGCGGCAGATCGAAAGAAGCTCCTTCTTTCTTGATATCCGCCGGCGCCATATTGATGGTAAACGAGCGGCGCAGGTTCTCCATGCCATTCACTGTCAGCGCAGCAAGGATACGTTCGTGTGATTCCTTGACTGAGGCATCCGGCAAGCCGACGAGCGTGAAATCAAAGCCCGGCACAGCATGCACCTCTATCGTCACCGGTACTGCATCAATCCCTACCGGAGCTGCGCTATTAATCTTTATCAGCATGATGTTAAAATTTTTAATTTATTAGTATATAAACCAAGATAAACCCCTCGACTTAGAATAGTTTACTATTTTGGCCCACGCGGCCTTGAGCGTACTTGACCTTTATGGCGCGCTCGCAAGCGAGCTTCCGGCGCCCCCTAAATGCCAATTTCGCAGCAGCGAATGCTGCTAGCAATACTAAACTATTCTGCGTCTAGGCGATAAACATAGATAAATTATCATTGTCAAAACATATACATTGTTCCATCATTGGTATCCAGATAATAGTGCTCAGACTGATCCTTTATCGGTCCAAAATTATATAAGATTCCCAACTGTATGCCGGTTAGGCGCATATAATTCCATAATTGCTGCCTATGTTCTTGGCATAATTTTTCTGCGGCCTTGCATTCCACTATCAACTCATTATTCACAAGAAAATCCACATAATGCTTATGCTCAATGCGATGGCCATGAAATATTACATTGAAATAATATTCTTTTTGGTATGGCACATTATACTCATCGAATAGGATTTTTAATGCTTCTTGGTACATATATTCATTCAGAAACGGCCCTAACTCCTTGTGCACCGCTGCGCAACATCCATTCACTGCAAAGCATTTTTGCCTTAACTCATTGAGCCATTCCGGATGGATATCCACTATGCGTTTAAGCGTGTATTGCATTGTGCGTAATTCCTGATAATAACATTTCTATTTTACAAAATGGGCAATGTCAAAAGATAAATGCCAAAGGTTATATTGTGTCGATAAAATATTTCTGCTTGCGGTTGAACATCGCAATACCGATAAAAAGGAGGACAAAAATGATTACTGCACTATATCCGAGGGATGTCCATGAGAATTCGCCGGCTCCGTAAGCTCCGTATTTGAAGGTCTCAATGATAGCCGTCATGGGGTTGAAGAGCATGATCTTGTGCAGCGTCGGATTGGTGACGTAACTAAGCGGATAGACGATAGGCGTTGCGTACATCCAAAGAGAAACGAAGACGCCGAAGAAGTTAACAAGATCTTTGTATTTCGTTGTAAGCGAAGAGATGATGAGTCCGAGACCCAAAGCCAGACATTGGATCATGAAGACCAACACCGGGAAAAGCAACAGATACCATGTAGGACAAAGGTTCACGCCTTTGAAAAGGAAAAGCAGATAGACGATGATAAACGTTCCCAGTTGGAGCGAAAAACGGAACATCTTGGATATCACCACCGAGACCGGCGATACCAGCCGCGGGAAATAGACTTTTCCGAACAATCCCGCATTGCTTTGGAAGGTATTGGAGACCGCCGTAAGACATTCAGAGAAATACTCCCAGAGACATATTCCCGACAAATAGAACACCGGCTGCGGGATGTCATCCGTAGGTATTCCTGCTATCCTGCCGAAGACGATGATATACATAAACATCGAGAAGAGAGGCGAGATAAAATACCACCCCATGCCGAAAATCGTCTGTTTGAACTGGACCGTGATATCACGTTTGATAAACAGCCAGATCAGGTAGCGTTTCTGCCATAACTCGCGCAAACCAAGTCCGCGAGCAAAACTTTGCGGCGTTATAACGGTATTAAAATATGTCTCTTCGCTTTGCTTCAAAACTATCTTTTTTTTAATGATGCGGCAAGCCGCTTAATGATACTGCTTCGCAGTTTAATGATGCAGCAAGCTGCTTAATGATGCGGCAAGCCGCTTAATGATACTGCTTCGCAGTTTAATGATGCTCTAAAGAGCTTAATGATGGGTTATATTTTTATTATGATCATTACGCCGGAGGCGTAGCATTCAAACATTAGGCACTAAAAGTGCAACATTGTAGCCTCTGGCTACACCGTATCCATGAACGATTTTTGTACTTTATTAAAGAGCATCAGTCCGACAACCAGGAGGACGAAGGTGAAAACCGCGCTATAGCATAGCCAGAGCCAGGAGAACTGACCTTGTCCCAACAGCGAGTATTTGATTGCCTCCATCACCGGGGTAACCGGATTAAGACTCATTGCCAGATGCAGTTTCTCATTCGTAACCATACTCAGCGGATAAATCACCGGCGTGATATACACCCAGAGGGAGATAATCTTATTGAGCATGATCTGCAGATCCCGGTATTTGGTAGTCATAGACGAGAAGATCATTCCGAACCCAACTGCCATCAGTGCTAAAAGAATAATCAGGAACGGAAAGAGAACTATCTGCCAATGAACCACCAGCTCTGTTCCCGTAGCAGCGTAATAGATATAGAACGCCGCAAAGATAGCAAGCTGGATGGCTAGGGAGAGGAGATTGGTTGTCACTGCCACCAACGGCATGATAATCCGCGGGAAATAGACTTTGCCGAAGATATCTGCGTTCGAAACAAACGAATTGGACGTTGCACTGAGACAGGACGAGAAATACCCCCAGACGGATATTCCCAGCAGATAAAACAAGATAGGCGGGATACCATCCGTAGGGATATTAGCTATTCCGCCAAAGACCGTAGCATAGACAATAACAGAAAGGACCGGCGTGATGATAAACCACAACGGACCGAGGATGGTCTGCTTGTACGCCACGCGGAAATTACGCGCCACGAAGAGCAGGAACATATCGCGATACCGCCATAGCTCTTTCCAATCAACCGCCAGCAGTTTGTCCCTCGGGGTAATTACGGTTTCGTATGTTGAGTTATTTTGTTCCAAAACTTTTACTTAATGATACAAACTGCGTTTGTTTAATGCTGCAAACCATGTTTGCAATGCTAAAAACGATGTTTTTAATAATATGTCTGTAACATTACGCCACAGGCGTAGCATTCAATCATTTATCATTTACAACGTCGCCGGTGTATCTGTTTTTCTTACCGTACACCACCCATTTATCCAATGCAACCAGGACTGCCGGCACAACGGTAAGCGTCAGCACGATAGCCATGAAAGCGCCTACAGCCAGACATCCTACTATATTCGATATCATCAGGTCATCCACAGCCAGTGCCATCACTCCGGGACCGATCACCATAATCAGACCGGAAGTAAGGATCGTTCGTATAGAGCCTCTGTAAGCCGCACAAACGGCATCTACTGGCAGCATGGTCTTGCGGTTCTCGCGGTAATAGTTAGCAAAGAGGATACCATAATCAATGGTGGCACCCATCAGGATTGCCTGCACAATCAGGTATGCCAGATAAAGCATCTGACCGGAGAAAAGACCGGCTACCACCACATTGACATACACTGCGCTCATCACCGTTACCACCAGGATAGTAGGTACAATGACCGAACGGAAAGTAAGCGCGACGATAAGGAAGATAGAAAGGATTGTCAGAAGCGACACCACATTCATCTCATGGTCAAATCCGGCGCGCATCTCGGCGTACATCACCGATTCACCCACATAATAATGCTCGTGCGGCAATCGCGCATCTGCCAGGGCCGTCAGTGTATCTACGAAATCATACGTCTCCTGCGACTCTTTCGGCAAGGACGAGAGAACAACCAGAAGCGAATGTTTCTCTTTTCTTAACTGCCCCAGCCCATCGGCTATCTGCGCTTTGACGTGGGTAGCCTGTTCACCTATCGTGTCAGGGAGTACATCCGCCAATCTCGGATCATATACCAGCGTATCACAGATATAGTTCAATAATTGTCCGAATCCTGCCCGAAGCGTGTCGCAAGAGCTGTTCGTAGCAGCATAATAATCATACAAGAGCGACATCTGAGCCGGCGTAACGGGGTCGGATTTCACATTAGAGAGCTTCATCAGCTTGTCCAGTTTGGAAGCCATCTGGTCAGGCGTATAGCTTTCGCCAGAGAACATAAGTTCGGTAAACAGTTCCGCTTGTTGGTCTGCGCGTGATGGGGCTTTGCGTTTAGGCTCCGTTTTCTGGGATGCAGCAGCATACTGCGAAGCCATCTTGCTGGCACGTGCCGTGTCGGTACTATGCAACGAACGCTGCATATCTTCTATCGCTTTGACGATAGCTTCCGTATCCAGATCGGACGGCTGGCCTGCCACCAGTTGCTTGGGCTTCTCCGGAGGATAAGCGATCGCCAGCAGCTCGTCGTCCGTGAGATCCTGGATTCCAAAAGCACGAAGGAGTATATTCAGTTCCTCCGGCGTCAGAAGAGCATTGGCATCCGCCAGATCCATGAGATAGGCACGTTGACCCAGAAGCGTACGCTGTTCTTCCGAGATCATACCTGCCAATCCCGGACGCTTGAACAGATCATCCACCAGCAGATGGACATACTGAAGCGGAGACAGTTTCTTCGCCTTTCCGGGAGCATAGCCGTAAACGAGACGGGTCTGGATAGGCGTGGAGCCGATGAAGACCGACATCTCCGATACGGACATAGGCAGCCGTATAGCCATCGTGTCCGTCAGTTTGCGCATCTCTACCGAGATAGCAGAGGTCTGGGTGGCATTGAGACGCTCGATAAAAGGCACCAGATAAATCTTATCAATCTGCACGGAAGGTATTTCCACCGTGTCTATTTCGGTGATGGGAGACGGGTCATGGGTAATAGGCGCTATCGTCTCTACGGGCTGTACAATGGGTTCATTGTTAAGCGGACTTGAGTCCTGTCTGACAGCGGCCTGTTTAGCTGCATCCTGTTTGGCAGCCTCCGGTTTGTTCGGGGCTTCGCTATGGAGCGGTTCTTTTTTCTCCGGCTCCACGTTTAGCATCGATTGAAGCATCTCTACCTGCTTTTTCATATCCTCATCCAGATAGGACGAGAAGAGCGGATTGGTTGCCACGTTCGTATGCAGGAACTTCGCCAGATCGGGGAAAGCCATCTTGTTCTCCACCGAATCCTTGGACCGCATATAATAAAGCAGCTGCATTATCTCCGGATTGAGCATATCCAGAGCCTCCGACGGCACAGTTGTTCCTTCCGGCATGAAATCCTTGAAGTCGGTGAGCAGCGAACGCACGTGCGTTGCCATCTCGGCCGGAGTAAGAGGCTGGCTCATCAGCGTAGGATACGAGATAACAGACTGGATGCCGGGCTGTGCCATCAGGCTGTCAACCAGCGGATAGATAGAGTCCTCGTCCCGGGTGTCGTAAACCAGAACAAAAGGATTAGGAGAAGGAAATATCTTCTCTATCTTCGATTCCGACTCTGCGGAGAAGAAGATGGTTGTCTGCTGGGAAAAATACCATGACCCGAAGAACAGCATGACCGCTCCTATTGCCATAGGCAGTTTATGGCGTGCGACGAACCGCGCCAAGCCGTCCGTCGGCGGCACATAGGCTTTCTTCGCCGTTGCATTGATCGTACGGCGGAAGAGGAGCATAAGAGCCGGCATGGCGGTGAAGGTGCAGATCAGCGAGCAGACAACACCCTTAGCCAGCACGATACCCATATCTGCACCTATCTTAAGACGCATGAAACAGAGCATCAATAGTCCTACTACCGTCGTCAAAGCCGAGGAGAGGATAGACGGCGCTGCTTTCTTGATCGCCCTGTTCGCCGCCAGAACGGCTGTCCGCCGGTCTGTATGTTCATCCTGTTCCTGACGGTAGCGGTTGAGAAGGACGATGCAATAATCAAGCGAGAGCACCGCCTGCAGGATTGAACCGATAAAATTGGTGGTGATCGAAACGGAAGGCAGGAAGGCATTGGTACCCATATTGAGTACAATAGCCAGTCCGGCAGTAATAAGGATCACGACGGGTTCGAACCAGGACTGCGCCATGACAAAGAGCACCAGCATAATCATCACCGCAGCGATGATAATCACGGAAATAGGCGGTGTGGCGCCGTCCTGGCTGGTCTCTACGACACAGTTGCCGCCGAAACGCGCACTGATCTGCTTGCCCAGTGCTTTCTGGTCAACCGATTTCGGCACATCCAGATCGAAGACTGCATGGGTGCTATCCGACGAATACCGGAACGATACACCCTGCACATCCGGATAGCCGTCCAACAGAGTCCGGATACCGGAAATCTCATTCGGCCGCAGACCCTCAAACATCACATGTACATCGGATCCTGACATCTGGGCAGACGATCCGAACTCGGATGTAACAATCTCCAAACCGCTCTTCATCTGGGAGTCGTCCGGCAGATATTTGGTCATGTCCGCATTGACGTTGACATGGAACATCAAAATGCCGGAGGCTATCGCCAGAGCAAGAGTGACAAAAAATAATATGTAATGAACGCTGCGTTTCACTTTGCTGTTTATCGCTTTGCTGTTCAGCGGACTTCGTCCTGTTTAGCGCTTTCTGTTAAATTAAAACTGTCCCATCTGGAGGAAAGCGACCTCCTTAGGAGTCAGGAAACGCCATTTGCCGCGGCCTACATTCTTCTTGGTCAGACCGGCAAAAGAAACGCGGTCGAGGTTCACTACCTTATACCCTACTTTCTCGAATATGCGGCGCACAACGCGGTTCTGACCGGAGTGGATCTCCAGACCGATATGCTTGCGGTCGGCTTTCGGGAACTCCAAAGCATCAGGAATAATGCGCTCGTCATCCAGTACTACACCGGCACGGATAATAGCTTCATCCACTTCGTCCAGTTCATGATCCAGCGTAACGGCATAGATCTTCTTCTTATGGAACTTCGGGTGAGTCAGTTTGGCTGCCAGGTCTCCGTCATTAGTGAGCAGAAGGACACCGGTAGTGTTTCTGTCCAGACGGCCGACCGGATAGATACGTTCTGCACATGCATTGCGGACAATATCGATCACCGTGTGACGCTCTTGCGGATCATCGGTGGTGGTGACAGTATTCTTCGGTTTGTTGAGAAGGATATATACCTTGCGCTCGCGGCGGACAGGCTGGTCATGGAAACGGACATCATCCGTCGGCAGCACTTTAGCACCCAGATTGTCCACGGTCTCGCCATTGACGGTAATCACGCCTGCTTGGATAAAATCATCTGCCTCGCGACGGGAACAGATACCTGCATTAGCGAGGTATTTATTGAGACGGATCGGTTTTGTCGGATCCTCATGTTGCTCACGATAGACTTGCTGTTTATGACCGGAATAGACTCCGGGGTTACGTTTAGGTTTACCTCCGAACGGGCGGTTAGGACGCTCTGCGCGCTCGCCGTAAGGACGTTGCGGACGGGATTCTCCGTCACGTGTAAAATGCGGACGGGCCTCTCCGTCACGGGTAAAATGCGGACGGGCTTCTCCGTCTCTGGTAAAACGAGGACGAGCCGGCCGCTCTGTCCCTTCACGGTGAAAACGCGGTCTCGGACGACGCTCACCTTCATTGTTGGAATTGTTGTACATCAATGTAGAATTTTGAATTTTTAATTTTTAATTTTGAATTTCCAGAGTGGCCCTCTCGGGTCACGTGCGTACTCACGTACGCGTTATATATAAGTAAGGTAAAAAGGCAAAAGGAAAAAACTATTCCTTTCACCTTTCATTTTTCACCTTTCCGATTGATCAAGCTTCAGCTTGCTCGATAGCCAGTTTACCACGATAGTAGCCGCAAGACGGGCAAACGGTGTGGTAGATGTGAAGAGCGCCACAGTTCGGGCATGTAGCCAGCGTAGGAGCTTTCACTACGTCATGGGTACGACGTTTCGCTTGTCTGGTGTGCGATTGTCTTCTTTTAGGATGTGCCATTTCGCGTTCGGCAATCGGTGTGCAAAGGTTCTCTGGAGGGCAACCTCCTTCTCGGTCGGCATGGTCTCCCCGACCGCCTTCCCTTTTCGAAGCCAAAAGTCAATTGGCTTCTCCACCGCTCTCCCCAAAAATTAAAATTTTCGGGGACCCTCTATGCCGTAAGAGGAGTTAAATTATTGTACAATGTTTTATTCTATATCTGCGTCAGTATCGTTTTCGGGATCCGGCTCGCCACAAAGGTGATCATGGAGGAGAAGTTCCATTTGCGTGTTGCACTCACCCGGTTGGTGACTGTGAACGAGCGGAATATTGATACTAACTATCTCATAGGCGAGCCAGGATAAATCCAAAGTACGATTGGACGATTTACGATGTACGGTTTCTTCGTCCTCCTCGTCCTCCGAGAAAATCTCTTGCTCGTCGTCTATGTCAAGGGGCATTGGGTCGAGGCACCTGTCACACACAACAAAAACAGTCCCGTGAACCGCAATGTTGAGCTGGTAGTCCTCCTCCCGGAGATTAAGCGTCGCTTTAGCAGAGATGTTGCCACTCAGGATTTCGGTCTTCTCCAAGGAAGCGAAGAATTCGTTATCCAATTGAATATCAAACGAATGCGAGCCTACAGGAAGGCGCGAAAGTTCGATGATATAATGGCTCTGCTCGCTCATAGGCGCAAAATCGGGTGCAAAGGTACTGCTTTTTTTTGAAATATGCAAATTTTTTTGCACCAAAAATGATTTTTGCTATCAGCAGCTCTCGAACTGGCGGAGGAAGCGGACGTCGTTCTCGGAGAAGAGACGGAGGTCTTTGACTCGATACTTGAGGTTCGTGATACGCTCCACGCCCATACCGAACGCATAGCCGGAATAGACTTTGCTATCAATGCCACAAGCCTCCAGCACATTCGGATCCACCATGCCGCAACCGAGGATCTCTACCCATCCTGTTCCTTTACAGAACGAGCAGCCTTTGCCGCCGCAGATATTACACGAGATATCCATTTCTGCAGAAGGCTCCGTGAACGGGAAATAAGACGGACGAAGACGAATCTTGGTGTCCGCACCGAACATCTCTTTGGAGAAATAAAGCAGCGCTTCGCGCAGGTCCGCAAACGAGACATTCTTGTCCACATACAGTCCCTCCACCTGGTGGAAGAAACAGTGGGCACGGGCGGAGATAGCTTCATTACGATAGACACGACCCGGGCAGAGCACGCGAATAGGCGGTTTCTGGGATGTCATGACACGTGTCTGGACAGACGAAGTATGCGAACGAAGGAGGATATCGGTCGGCTTCTGAACACCCATCTCTTTTTCTACAAAGAACGTATCCTGCATATCGCGAGCAGGGTGTTCCGGCGCGAAATTGAGCATTCCATAGACATGTTTGTCGTCCTCCACCTCGGGTCCCTGCGCAATCGTGAAACCGATACGGGAGAAAATATCCTCTATCTCCTCACGCACCAGCGAAAGCGGATGTCTTGTACCGAGCGCAATAGGATCCGGCGTACGGGTCAGATCCGGTTTGTCGTTGGTAGCTTGTGATTTAACGCTGATTTGATCGCGGAGCTCGTTGATACGCGCTTCTGCCTCCTGACGGAGCTGGTTGAGAAGCTGTCCCAGTTCGCGTTTCTGGTCAGCCGGAACGAGACGGAACTCATTGAAGAGCGCCGTGATCTCGCCTTTCTTGGAAAGATATTTGATGCGCAGCGCTTCCAGTTCCTCCGCATTAGTTGCGGACATAGACTGCACTTGAGTCAATAAAGATTGAATAGTATCCTTTAACATAAAGCCATTTACTATTGGGTCATTTACCATTTTACCATTTACCATTTGGTCATTTACCATTTAGTCATTTACAATTTGGTCATTTACCATTTAAACCGGGTACAAAATTACTGCTTTTTTTTGAAATACGCAAATTTTATTTGCATATATCGTTTTTTTTTAGTACCTTTGCCCCGCTAAATATTCGAAACTATGAGAAAAAGCATTCTATTCCTACTGACAGCCCTCTGTTTGGCAGGATGCCAACGAGATCATTGTATTGCTAAAAACATAGCCGAGTCCGCTCCAATCATGCCCGTTCGTATGACAGGCGACACAATGCATGTGTTTTTGACCGATTATGTCCCTGCGCTGTACGGCGATACGGGGCTTTGGAAAAACATGCACTGGATATCAGATGACGCGATAGAATGTCTGAATATCAGCGGCACGCTTCCGGTGGTCCGCGAGATGGATCTTGTGAACCGCGACCATTCGATCCACTCCATCACCTTCTACGACAAAAACGGCAGTTTTGAGATACCTGTCTTGCCGAACAAGCCGGTACGTCAGGCCTTGATATCGCTGGGCTACGAAGACGACAAACTGCGCGTAGGGTTTTACGACAGTGTAGCCAACCCGAGTTTCATAGCCTTCTGGCAGAACATGATTGTTGATATTGACTTATGGCAAGCTCAGGGAGACGGGACATGGACACTGGATATCAAGGGATTGGAGACGATGTGCGGCGAGATACCCGGGCGTAGTTTTCTGCGTATCTATGCGGAGGACGAGACCTACCTCTACAACGACATGTTGCTGCCGATGGAGGACGGCAAGATCATAACGAACACCGGTCAGCTGAACCGTCATGACCAGCAGGCGCAGGTGCTCTACTCCATCCTAATCGACCGTTTCTACGACGGGAACCAAAGCAACAACTGGAAGATGAACAGCCCGGAGGTATTGGACATCGTGGACTACCAGGGCGGCGACTTAGCCGGAATAACAGCCAAGATCAGCGACGGGTACTTCGACAGATTAGGAGTCAACACGCTGTGGATCAGTCCTATCACGCAAAACCCATGGGACGCTTGGGGTCTGTATCCGTTCCCGAACGGCAATAAATACGACAGCACCAAGACCTACACCAAGTTCAGCGGTTATCACGGCTACTGGCCTATCTACGCAACGAAACTGGACGACCGGTTCGGTACTCCGGAAGAGTTGCGCACCTTATTAGATAGCGCGCACGCGCACGAGATAAACGTAATACTGGACTACGTAGCAAACCATATGCATATCAATTCGCCGACACTGCAGGAGCACCCGGACTGGCATACAGACTCTATTCTGCCGGACGGCAGACGTAACTTCGAACTGTGGGACGAAGCGCGGTTGACGACTTGGTTCGACAAGCATATCCCTACGCTGGATCTGGAGCGCGAGGAAGTGTGTGAGCAGATGACCGACAGCGCGTTGTACTGGCTTGCCAACTATGACCTGGACGGTTCCCGTCACGACGCGTGCAAACATATCCCGGAGGGTTACTGGCGGATGTTAGGCCAGAAGATCGCCACCCGCTGGCCGGGCAGAGAGATATGGATGATCGGTGAGACGTACGGCAGCCCGCAACTGATAGGCAGTTATGTCAAGACCGGCATGCTGAATGCGCAATTCGATTTCAATGTCTATTTCACCGCCCGCGAGGCGCTGTGCGGTTACAAGGGCATGGACCAGGTGATGCAGAACGAGCTGACTTCTCTGCATACCTACGGTGCCCACCACACGATGGGAAACATCAGCGGCAATCACGACCAGATCCGTTTTGCCTCTATCGCAGGAGGTGCTATTGATATCTATGCGTACGGCAAAGAGGAAGGATGGACCCAAGAGATCGGTATCGGTGACGCCGAGAAAGCCTACAAACGCGCCGTGCTATTGGAGGTACTCAACATGACCTTGCCGGGTGTGCCCTGTATCTATCAGGGTGACGAATACGGCGAAGTAGGAGGCAACGACCCGGACAACAGACATATGATGCGGTTCGAGACCCTGAGTCTGGACGAGCGTAACATGCGGAACGAAGTAGCGGAGCTGATCCATATGCGACGCAACTCCATGCCGCTGCTGTACGGCGATTTCATTCCTCTGATAGACCGGCCGGACGAGATCATATACCAGCGTATCTATCTGGGCGAGAAAGTGACCGTGATCATCAACCGCAAAGACTTAACATACCAAATAATTAAAGACTAATGAAAAAGACATTCTTATTGCTAATTGCTGCTATTGCGCTGGTCAGTTGTGCAGAGCAGCCGGAGTTGCGCCACCCGAAATGGGCTTACGACGCTACAATCTATGAGTTAAACACCCGTCAGGCGACCGAAGAAGGCACTTTTGCCGCTGCAGAGGCGTTGCTGCCGACGCTGAAGGAGAACGGCATCGACATCATCTGGGTCATGCCTTGCCAACCGATAGGCAAAATAACCCGCAAGGGTACGCTGGGTAGTTACTACTCTATCATCGACTATTGCCAGATCAATCCCGAGTTCGGCACACGGGCGGACTTCGAGCACTTCTTAGCCCAAGCGCACAAGATGGGCTTCAAGGTCATCCTCGACTGGGTTGCTAACCACACCGCACCGGACAGCGAGTGGACCAAGAACGAAGGCTGGCACTACCGCGACAGCCTGGGCAACCTGATGGTGCAATACGACTGGACGGACATCTCCAAACTCAATTATGAGAATCAGGACATGCGCGCCGAGATGCTCAAAGCCATGCACTGGTGGATGGACAGCATCGGTATTGACGGTTTCCGTTGCGACGTGGCGGGAGAAGTGCCTACCGATTTCTGGAACTGGGCAATGGCGGACCTGCGTCAGAGCCATCCGGACATGTTCACCCTTGCGGAGGATGAGGACAAAGCGCAAGAGCTGACCGAGAGCGCCTTTGACATGTACTACGGATGGAGCCTGCACCATGTGATGAACGACGTAGCGCAAGGCAAGAAGGGCGTGGAAGACATCTGGGATAACTTCGCGAAAGCGGACAGCACCATCCGTCCCGAGGCTATTCGCATGAACTTTATCTCCAATCATGACGAGAACAGTTGGAACGGCACCGAGCAGGAGCGCATGGGCGATGCTGTGCCTTTGTTCCAGGCGTTCTGCTATGTCATTCCGGGTATGCCGATGATCTACACCGGTCAGTTAAGCGGCAATCACCATCGTCTGGAGTTCTTCGAGAAAGACCTGATCGACAAAGACGAAGCATATGCAGAGGCGGATCTGTATCACCTGCTGAACGGTCTGCGCGAGCGCAACAAATCGCTCTTCAGCCCGGAGGTGGGCGCTCCTATTGTACGTATTGCCACCGACAATGAGAAGATCTTCGCTTGCGTTCGTCAGAAAGAAGGCCGCTGGCATACCAACACCGTCATTGCGGTGATGAACATGAGCGGCGAGGAGCAGCACGTGACGCTGGATCTGGCGGGATATGAAGGATCCTATAAATGCCTCTGCGGCAAGAAACAGAAAATAGAAACGGCGCAAGAGTTCACCCTCGCGCCGTGGCAGTTCAAGATTTTCGAGAAATAAATCTTACACCATCGCTCCGTTGACTTGGATCACTTGTCCGGAGACATAGGAGGAAAGGTCGCTCGCTAAGAAGAGGGCGACCTTTGCTACTTCTTCGGGTTCTCCTCCGCGCCGCATCGGAATCATCGAGACGAACTGTTTGAGTGTCTCTTCCGGCAGCGCCTTCGTCATGTCTGTCAGGATGAATCCCGGAGCGATGGCATTCGCACGAATACCGCGTGCGCCTAACTCCTTCGCTACAGACTTGGTCAGAGCAATAATACCGGCTTTGGAGGCAGCGTAGTTAGCCTGACCGGCATTGCCGTTGATTCCTACCACCGAACTGAGCGATATGATTGACCCGCCGCGCTGTTTCATCATCGCGGGCGTTACCGCGTGGGTGAAGTTAAACGCCGACTTGAGGTTCACATTGATCACCTGGTCCCACTGCTGTTCCGTCATACGCATGAGGAGCGTGTCGCGCGTTATGCCGGCATTGTTGACCAAGATATCGATTCGTCCGAAATCAGCGATCACTTGCTCTACTACCTGGTGTGCGGCGTCAAAATCCGCTGCGTTGGACGCGTAGGCTTTTACCTTCACACCGCACGCTTCCAGTTCGGCTACTGTCTCCTGTGCCTGATCATTGATCTCAAGGTCGGTGAATGCGATATTGCACCCCTCGCGTGCAAAAGCCAGTGCTATTTGTTTGCCTATGCCTCGGGCTGCGCCGGTGATCAAGGCTACTTTGTTTTCCAATAACATAAAACTATTTACCGTTTAGTCATTTACCATTTACCATGTACCATTTATTCCTCGTTGATGGGGAAGACGCCCGTCGGGTTCAGGATGGTATATTTGGTCATTTCTTCGTTAGAATCGAATCCTATTCCTTCTATAATACTTTTTTCCCGTACGATATGGATAGATGTGTCGGAATAGACGCGGTGGCTCTCCTGGTTCCATTTCATTTCGGGCGTGTCGAATGTCTCTCCCTTTCTGTTCAAGGCATGTACGTCTCCCCGCAGAGTCCATTGCTGCGCCTTCTCGTCGTAGTAGGCATAGTTCGCCTTCAGTTGCGCTTTGACGGTCAGGTCCTCGTCGAACTGCTCCAGGTAGATCCCCTTCGGGAACTCCTGGTAGGGCGGATCGGTCTTGTCATAGACCAGCCATTGGGGCGCTTCGATACGATAGCGTGTGATACCGGAATCAGAGATAAGGGTGCTGACACTGTCCGTGATCAGCACCGCTGTCTTCTCTCTCTGTTCCGAATGCCTGCTTTGCTCTACCGATCCGGTCGAGCAGGCATAAAGAAACATAGCGAGCACCACAGAGGCACTCGCTATAAGAATACTATCGGATATTGGTTGTCTCACCGATCCATCCTCCTACGAAGTAGGTAGAGCCGTTGAACTCGTTCGGCAGGTCGAAGCGCTCCTCCTTGGTCGGGAAATAACGGCTATAGGTAGAGATGAACTCCGAAGCCTGTGCTTCTACCGACGGGTCTACTTGTTTTGCCTTGTAGAACTTATCTACAGCAGCCCAGTAAACGGTCTTGTTCAGGATAGCACCCTTGGCGTCGTTGCCGTAGAGACGGGTAGCTGCGTAGCACATACCGATGATGATATAGCAACGTCCCTGACCTTTGTTCATGCCGAGTCCGCTGAGGGTAGCGATAGAAGCCTGTGCGTACTTGCGCGCCTCCGCGTATTTCTTAAGGTTGTTGTAGCAATAGAAGGCTGCGTTGTATTGATAATCCGCTACGTCCTCCAGCGCGTCCTCTACCATCGCCAGCTTGATAGCTTGGTCGTAGTAGTCAATAGCTGCTTCATAGTCACCTTTCTTAGCCGCCATGGATGCACATCCGGCTGCGGACTCCTGGGTGGGTTGCAGCTTGTGGGCTGCCTCGCAAGCGGCGAAATAAACTTCGCTCTCGGTGCAACGTACGCGTTTGTACAGTTTGGCGATCTTCTGGAGCATGTCGAGATTCGTCAGGTTCTCTTTGACCACTGCGCCGTAGATCTCATCCAGTTTGGAGCAGTCGGCAGCTCCGGAGATAGCGAAGATGTTATCTACATAATCTTTCTGTTTGCCGGCTATCTCTGCATTCTTGTTGGATGCATCGGCTGCCTGATCACCCAGCGCGTTGCTGGCTAACTCGTAGTCCGAGATGAACTGCTCGGCCTTGCCGTTCTGATCCTGTTTGTAGAGCGCATAGGATACGTCAACCAGTTTGACCAGTACCATTACTTTGCTCTTGTTCCCCATGCCTTCTACCGACTGGCGCAGGCACTCGCGAGCCTCTGCCAGCTTGGTCTCTCCATAGAAATCGACATAAGCCAGCCCCTTCTCGCCTAAGATATATGCCTTCGGGTATTTGACGTCGTTGCCGAAATAGCGGATACGTTTGTCCTGCATCTCCACGGCTAACTTAGCCAGACGGTCTTTCTCTGCGGGATCGTTGGTTGCCTGATAGAGCGCCTCTACGATCTTGGCTCCGTCGGAATAGATGGATTTGTTGGCATTCGGGCAAGTGGTATAAACCTCCCACCATGGTCCGTACGCATCGGCATACATCTTGTTCTTTACAGACTCATGGAAAAGCGATACGTTCATCACACATTCCTCCGTGATCACGGGATCCTCTTCCGGCACAACAGCCTCCTGTACGGGAGCGGCTGCTTCTGCTTTCTTCGGTTTCTTGGCGCATGCCAGAGCCGGTACTGCTGCTGCCATGGCTACTACAAGTAAAGTTCTCAGTTTCATAATTGTATATTTTTAAGTGTTGTTAGTATTCAGTGTTCAGTAATCAGTGTTCAAATATCGTGCCAAACTATAGTTTACGTTTGAAGAACCAGTTCTCTGCGATAGATGCGCCGATCGTAAAACGGAAGGAGTTGTCTTCCAGTCCGGCGGCGGAACCGCGGTGGTTATATTCCACTCCGAGGTTGATGACCGTACCGATCGTCCAGAGGGGGAAACCGATACCGATAGCAGCGGTGATCTTCTTGGCTCCGATAGAAGCGAGGTACTCGTCCTGCACGCTCACGCCGGCTCTCCATAACATTCGCTCGGCGTACTTGCGTCCCATAGCGTCATGCCTGTATTCGAAACCCAAGGCATACCGGTTGCGGTTCTGCAGACCGTTGATCGGATGGTTGCCCGGCAGACCGTTATAGAGCGCCTCACCCATGCACTGGCGTTCAAAATCAAAGGCAACGGTCAGTCTTGAATCCCAGTTATAACTCGCTCCTACGCCCCATACCATCGGCAGTTGCCATCCGTTCTGGACGACATAGATTGTGTCGTTGGTCTGCGACTCGTATATATACAAATCGCTGTTGAGTTTCATCCGCGGCTCAAAGACGGCTCCGAGGTTAATCGTGTGTTTGTTCCAAGTATGGAAGAACTGCGCGCCGGCACGGACACGCACGTTGGAGACAGAGAGCATCTCGTATTGCATGGTGGGGTTGGCTGTCTCGGTGAAGGTGAGCGCACGCATGTGGCTCAGATCGCCCCACATATAATAGACATTGGCTCCCAGAGCAAGCCAGTTCATGATATTGAAACTGAGTCCGCCATAGACCTGGCTGATGTTGCCTTCGCCCGTGTAGTTCTTCACGAAGTGATAACCCGGTATGGAGTCGCTCAGCGAGATGTCATAACCGACGGAACTGTAGGGCAAGAGACCTACCGACATGGCTATCCATTTCTTGAAGAGGGGGAACTGCATCGTGACGTACTCCAGGTTTCCGTTCGCTTTGTTTTTCATTCCCCTTGCGTCTCTGTATCTGCTCCAGGAGGCGCTGGCTGCCACGTCGAACATGAATGTGAGGCTGTCGCAGGATGTATAAGAGGCTGGCTGCGAGGGGTTGATCGCCCGGTTGTTACGCATTCCCAGACCTACTCCACCCATCGACCGGAACGCCACCGGTACATTCTCATTCATATCGCCGTATGCATAGCGTGAGTACGGCGAACTGGTCATATTCTGTGCCGACAAAGGTGAAAGGTGAAAGGTGAAAGGTGCAAAGAGCACCATCCACAACACTACTACTTTATATAAAGCCCTTTCAATTTTCATTTTTCAGTTTTCAATTTTCTACTTTCAATTTTCCATACGGCTTCAGCCGATCGTTCGAGGCTTAGCCGAGATAAGAACTTTCAATTTATTAAACCTCAGTATCTCATTCAGGCCGATGAGAACCAAGTGTTTCTCGTATTTTATCTCTCTTTTCTCGCTGCGCGAGCTGCGCACGTTATTAAGGATATAGGGAGCATGACCTCCGGTCAGGAATGTGCGGAAATGCGGCACTTTCTCTCCTAATGTCCGCATGTATCCTTTCACCTCGTATGCCGTTCCGCGGATAACTCCCGCGGCGATAGCGTCGCGTGTGTTCGTCCCGAAAAGAGGGATCAGTTCGTTCTCGTCCGCCTCCACAAGTGGCAGTTTCTTCGTCATGCGGTGAAGCATGGTAAACCTCATCTTCAGGCCCGGGGCAATGTTGCCGCCGAGGTACTCTCCCTCCGCCGACACAAAATCATACGTGATGGCGGATCCGGCGTCGATGATCAGCAGGTTCTCCTCCGGACAGATGCTTTTCGCCCCCACTGCCGCCGCCAGACGGTCCTGTCCGAGTGTCTCGGGAGTGTCATAGCGGTTGGTGATGGGTACCGGAGTATGGTGGTCAAAGAGCACAAAATGCTGTGAGCGGCGGTGGAGAACGTTGACCACGGCGGGCTCTATGTTCACTACGGACGAGATGATCGAATCGGTTATGTCGTATAGGTCAAAGAGCCGCTCCACGTCTGCGGAGGAGAACGACTTGTAGATCAGATGCTTCACCATCTTTCCTTCGTCCGTCATCAGCGCCACTTTGGTGCGGCTGTTTCCTTGATCAATACACAGGTTCATCCCAAACTATCAACTATCAACTCTCAACTATCAACTATCAACTCTCTCAATTGTTCACCGTGTAAAGGAACCGTTTGATGGATTTCTTCGGGGTCTTCTCGAACTCATGCGGATAGAGTTTCACGATAGCTATCTGCTCGTATGCCGCAAGTTCGGAATTGACCTGCTTGCGTGCCTCCTCCATGGCTTCGTCCAGTTGTTCGCGTGTCAGTCCGCTGGCGTCCACCTCGTTGTAGTCCGGGCAGACGAGCGCCACCAGACGGTTGTCTTCCTGTTGCAGAACGAGCGACTCGAGCACGTAAGGCATGTTGTTGATCTTCGCCTCTATCTCCTCCGGGTATATGTTCTGTCCGGAAGGTCCGAGCAGCATGGTCTTGCAGCGTCCTTTGATATAGAGGAATCCGTCGCTGTCCAGCGTACCCAGGTCGCCGGTACGGAGCCATCCGTCCTTGGTGAAGGCCTCTTTGGTTGCCTGGGGGTTCTTGTAGTATCCCGCCATGGTGTTCTCGCCGCGGACTACCACCTCGCCTATTCCCTCGCTGTTGGGGTCGAGGATCTTCACCTCCATGATTCCTGCAAGCGGTTTGCCGCAGGAGTACATCCGCGGTCCCTCGTTGATCGGGGTGTAGCAGATGAGCGGCGCACATTCGGTCATGCCGTATCCCACCGATACGGGGAACTTGATCCGGTGCAGGAAGGCTTCCACCTCGGGGTTGAGGGGCGCGCCGCCGATGATCATCTGGCTGAACTCGCCGCCGAAAGCCTGAACCAGCTGTTCGCGTATCTTGGAGCATACCACTTCGTCCAGGAACGGCACTTTGAGCACCCAGCTTACGGGCGGTTTCTGGATCTGGGGCACGATCATCTTCTTGTATATCTTCTCCAATATCAGCGGAACGGACAGGATGACGGTCGGCTTGACTTCCTCAAACGCCTTGAGCAGTATCTTCGGGCTGGGCGTCCTGCCAATGAGCCAGGAGTGTCCGCCGGCAGCAAGACACGAGAGGAAATCGAATGCGCAGCCGTAAGCGTGCGCCAGCGGCAGGAAGGTTACAAAACGCGCCCCCTTGAAAACGATACCGCTCTCCAGACCGTAACGCACATTGCCCGCAAGACCGTTCAGAGGCATGATGACGCCTTTGCTGAAACCGGTAGTACCGGAGGTGTAGTTGATGCTGCCTGTCTCACTGTTCGGGCGCTCGTCGAAATGCACGTCTTTCGCCCAATAGCCGTCCGGATGTTTCTCCTTGAACTTACGGGCGATAGCTTCGTAGTTGATTTTCTTGGGATCCAGCGCCAGAGAGATAGGATGCCAGTCGTTCAGACTGATGGCAGCCAGCACCTTGGGGATCTGGTCCAGGTCGATGCCTTCCCAGTTGATATCGCTGATAAAGAGGAGCTTGCTCTCCGAATGGTTGATGATATGGATAGCATCGTTGGCGCGGAAATCCTGCAATATCGGCACGATGATGGCGCCGTAGGTCACGGTAGCCAGATACACAGCTATCCAGTTGCTGTTGTTCTTGCCCATCACGGCGATCTTGTCGTTTTTCTTGATACCGCATTCCTTGAAGAGGATATGCAGTTTCTCGATATTGATTGCCAACTGGCCATAGGTCAGCGTCACATCTGTTCCGTAATCCGTCAAGGCTTCCGCGTCCCAGTTCTCACGGAAGGAACGCTCGTACATCTTGACGAAATTATATTTCTCTTCTGTCATCATAACAGTTTAACGATTTTAGTTCTCGATTATGAACCGCTTCTCTTACTCGAGTCGCCCACTTGGCATCTGTCAGCGCAGCATTCTGTACTCTGTCAGACTGGTGGTCAGACTGGTGGTCAGTACTCTGAGGTCAACCTGGTAGCGGTCTATCTATGCGGAGCAACATACACGCTATCTACGATAAACTGACTGTTGCCGCGCCAAGGCAGCGTGCCCAGATAGCGTTTCCAGTGCAGCTTGACGCCGGTGTTGGCGCCTTCGTTCAGCTTTTGGGCTACTTTCTCGTCCACCACGGAGAACTTGAACTCGTTCGACTGGATCGAGCCTTGCACTTTGGTGTTCTTGAGTCCTGTCTGAATCATCTTGCCTTCGTAGGTCTTGAACACGAATCCTTCTTTCTGGAAATAATTGATATCTCCCTCGTTCACGCCCTCGCTATAGACGAAGCAGAACTTAAAAAAGATAAATCCCGCGAGCGCAATGACTGCGATCACCGAACTCCATGTAATTACTTTTCCTGCAGTTGTCATATCTTTAAATTTTCAATTTTCAATTTTCAAAATCGGCTGCAAAGATAGCACTTTTTTTTGACATACGCAAGCGCACGCGCGTTTTTCTTTATTTTTTTATGCAATTCTTGCATATATAAAAAAAAAGTAGTATCTTTGCACCCGCAAAGTACTACAGGGTCCCCAACGGACGCTAACGGAGTGCATCCGGTGGGGAAAGCATAGCTTACGGCGAAAGTTCATATGACCGATGTATCGGGAATCGTACTGAGCCGTAAAGCAAGCGCAGTACCTTTGCACGCAAAATTGCGTGCGGGGCGCAAAATCGCAAATAGAAAAAGTAAAGATATATGGCAGATATAGAGAAAATCAATCCAACCGAAATAGTTTCTGCGGAACTTCTCGGTGACTTGCGGAAGATAATCGATACCGCGCGTTCCCACGTAGCAGCTACAGCCAATTATGAG
>JAFUUZ010000080.1 GCA_017471285.1 Paludibacteraceae bacterium
ACCTACCTTATGAATGCTTGGGTGCAGGCGGTTATCTGGCGTTACCGCACCGGAGCGTTCAGCGATCCTGTGCTTGCGGCGGCTGAAGAGCTGAAAGACGTTTACAATGGCATGAAGAGTGCCGGCGCAACCTCTGTTGACGATATGATCCCGGGAAGATCCTGCTCCTATCTTGAGTTCACGCAGGACATCTTCAATCAGGGAACTTCAACATGGGGAGAAGCTGAGGCTTATCTTTATGCGTTCACCGGATCAGGAAGTGAATCACATCCCGCAAGAACAGTCCAGGGCGTTATTGTCGGCAGTGTAGACAATAGACCGACCTTCGAAGAAGAAAACTGTAATCTTACAGTAAAGAAAGTAGATTCCACAAATATAAACAAGGGTTTAGCTGGGGCAAAGTTTTATATAGAACGAGTCGGCTCAACACAGAGCTGGAACGTAACCACCGGTGCTGACGGCACCTATACGCTGGGTGAGCTTAAAACCGGAACGTACGCCATTACAGAGGTCGATCCTCCCGCGGGATACACAATAGACAATGCCGGACCGCAATATGTATCTCTGCCCTCAAACGGTCAGAGCACTGTAACCGTCACTTTTGCAGATACGCCGACAGTTTCCGCAAACGGCTCGATTCGCAAGGTTGATGCGGACATTCCTTCTAAGGGGCTTGCCGGCGCGACTATCGCAATAGAAGGTGTGGACAACAGCTTCTATGGAGAATATCAGACAGGGGCGGGCGGCGCGCTTGAGGACGTTGACTGGTCGGCGATGCCCTACGGCTCATATAAGGCTTATGAGAAGACCGCCCCCGAGGGATATATTCTCAATAGCGAGGTTAAAACCTTCTCAATTTCCGCAGGCAATACCGACGTGCATCTCGTTTTTACTAACGAATCTAAGGTAAAGCTTCGTCTTACAAAGACAAGCGACGCGGGTGCTCCACTTTCCGGCGCTGTGTTCAATATTCTCTGCGATGGCAAGATGGTCGGCACTCAGGCGACGGACACCGCCGGAAGGATCACAGTCACGGATATAACTGAGGGGCTTTACTCCTTCGTTGAGGTTTATGCCCCGGCAGGTTACGCGAAATGTGAGCCAGTGATCGTTCACGTTGATAGCCAGCGCGTAACGAGCGGTGGCACGGTTGAGGTTACCGCAACGGATAAAAGGCTCCCGAATCTCACAATCTCCAAGCGAGATAAAAAGACAGATACTCCTATTGCGGGAACGGTTTTTACAGTCAGCGGCATCCACTACGGCTATACCACTGAGGTCACAACAGATTCAAAAGGCAGCGTAACGCTTACGGGTATTCCCGTAGACAGCTACGAGGTGCGAGAGAAGTCCGTTCCCCATCCGTACATTCTCGACACTTCCAACGTGCAGACAGTATGGCTTGAAGCGGGCAGTTCTCAGAGCTTAGTATTTGAAAACCTCAAAAAGCCGGGGCTGAAAATAGTAAAATACGACGCGCAGTCCGGGCAGACTTTAGCGGATACTACGTTCAAGGTTTACCGCGATACTGTCCTTTTAGGCGAGTACACCACCGGCGCTGACGGCACGGTTACGCTCTATGATCTTGAG
>JAFUUZ010000081.1 GCA_017471285.1 Paludibacteraceae bacterium
GTCAAGCCCGGCGGGGTGTATGTGGATGTCACTTTCGGAGGAGGAGGACACAGCCGCGCCATCCTTGGAAGGATGGACGCGAATGTACAAAGGGACGATGTACAATGTACAAAGGAAAGCGGACACCTGTACTCGTTTGATCAGGATATAGAGGCATTCAACAATTCACAATTGACAATTCACAATTCACAATCGGAAGATGGTGATGAGGGATTTGTCAATAATCCGAATTGGACGTTTGTACACAGCAATTTCCGGTATCTGAAGAACTGGATGGACTATTACGGGGTAAAAGAGATAGACGGGTTGCTGGCTGATTTAGGGGTTAGTTTTCACCATTTCGACTGTCCGGAGCGAGGATTCAGTTTCCGTTTCAGCGCGCCGTTGGACATGCGTATGAACCAGACGGCGAAACGGACGGCGGCGGATATTATCAATACTTACAGCGAGGAAGATTTAGCTCGCATCTTCTGGCTTTACGGCGAGATGAAGAACGGGAGGGGCATCGCAAGGAATATATGCAAAGCCCGGCTTCAGAAGCCGATTTTAAGAACGGAGGAGTTGATAGAGGCGGCTTTTAAGTTGAAAGTTGAAAGTTTAAAGTTGAAAGAAGTCGAAGAGTTGAAAGTTCATCCCCGCCCCAACCCTCCCCATGAAGGGGAGGGAAGCCGGATAACATCCGGCACAACGGACGAAACTATAAACGGCGGCAAAAATGCCGCCGAACAGGACAAAGAGAGAGACTCGACGGAATACCGCCAAGAGCAGGACAAAGAGAGAGACTCGGCGGAATACCGCCGAGAGCAAGACAAAGAGAGAGACTCGGCGGAATACCGCCGAGAGCAGGACAAAAAGGACGGAAATCCGCCAAGCATGGCGGATACAAGGGAATTAGAGATACCGGCGCAGTACAAGAAAGACTTGGCACGGCTGTTTCAGGCGCTGCGGATAGAGGTGAACGATGAGATGGGGGCGCTGAGGGAGATGTTAGTGGCGGCAAGAGATCTGCTGAAACCCGGTGGCCGGATTGCGATACTGACGTACCATTCATTAGAAGACCGGCTGGTGAAGAACTTCCTCCGGAGCGGGAACTTGGAAGGCAATATAGAGAAAGACTTTTACGGAAACGCGATCACTCCGTTTGATGTTATCGAGAAAGGGCGTACCGCCAGCGACGATGAAGTAGAACGGAACCCGCGCAGCCGTAGTGCGAAACTACGAGTGGCAGAACGTAAGGCGAAGCCCTAAAGCCATTCGGATAGCGTTTATACTCTTCGGAGTAACTCACCCCCTGCTCGACGAGTTTTGGCGTACCCCTTCGCCAAAACACGCCTCCGAGAGAATATAAACTGATCTTCCGCCAGAGGCGGAGGGCTTCGAATGAAAACAAATAGCAACTCGTAAATTGAGCAAAGAGAAAAGATAAAATGGCAGATGCACATGACATACAGAGTTGGCTGAACGGAGACAAGCTGCGCAGCGAACGGGCCAAGGAATACTATCCTTTACTCGGATTGATTCTCGGTCTCATCTTTCTGTACATCCTGCTGGGCTACCAAGCCGGCAAACAGCAACACCGTCTGACGGACACCAAGAAAGAGATGCTGGACGCCAAGTTCCGATATATGACCATCAGCGCACAACTGACCAACAGCACGCGTCAGTCGCAGATTATTGAGGCTCTGCGCGAACACGGCAGTACGCTGCAAGAAAACACCAAACCACCTGTGAAAATTGAATAAACCATGTCTGACGAACAAAGAAATACCGTTTGGCGATTTGCAATCATTTTTGCAGTGATTGCCTTAGGTTTCATCGCCGTATTAGGCAAAATCGTGTATGTCCAGACAGTAGAACGCGACGAGTGGCTCAAAGTAGCCGAGAAACAAGTGCCGACACTCAAGCCCATTACCGCTACGCGAGGAAACATTCTGGATTGCAACGGGCATCTGTTAGCCAGCAGTATGCCGCAGTACTATATGTATATGGATACACGCGTGCCCGCGCTGCACGAGAAAAACGGGCAACTGTTTCACTCCCATATCGACACGCTTGCCAAAGACCTGTCCGTCATCATCGGCGACAAGAGTCCGGAGGAATACAAATCCCGCATCACCCGCGCATACAGAAAAGGCGAGAAACGTCTCCGTGTGTGCGACCACCGGATCAACTACCTGCAGCGGCGCGAACTGGAACAGAACAGTCTGATCAAGAAAGGCAAATACCGGAGCGGCGTTTTCTTTGAGGACCAGCACCGGCGCATCAAGCCTTACGGTATTCTGGCAAGCCGTACGATCGGCAGCATCTACGGCGAAGGCGGAGGCGGCAACTCGGGTCTGGAGAAACGCTTCGACAAAGAGCTGAGCGGCATAGACGGTATGAGCAGCATCCAGCGTATCGGCGGACGCAACGAGTCCGTGACGATAGAAGAGGCTAAAGACGGCATGGACGTAGTCACTACGATTGACGCGAACCTTCAGGATATAGTTGAGAACGCGCTTCTGGCAAAGACGGCTGAACGAAACGCCAAATGGGGATGCTGCATTCTGATGGAGACCCAGACCGGCTACATCCGCGCCATCGCCAACCTCGACCGCGATCAGGAAGGACAGTACTACGAGGCACAGAACCATGCCGTCCAACGCGTTGAACCGGGTTCGACATTCAAGACAATAGCTCTGGTAGCGGCACTGGACGACGGAAAAATCAAGATCGGCGACACCGTGAGCGTCAGCCGGCATCCGTGGCAGTATTTCACCGTCAAGCATACCGACGCGCACCCGATGGACACGCTGCTGACAGTACAGTCGGCATTGGCTGTCTCCAGCAATATTGCGCTGGCCAAGCTAATTACACGGAGCTATGAAGGATCGGCGAAGAAATTCGTCCGCCGGATAGAAAAAATGGGACTGACAGACAGCGTCTATTGCGAGATTCCGGGTGCAGACAAGGTGCGGATCGATGTACCGAGAGACACCGTGACCCTCAGCAAGATGAGTTACGGCTACTCGGTGGAGATGAGCCCGATGCAGATTCTGATGTTCTACAACGCCATCGCCAACGGAGGCCGTATGATGCGCCCGATGTTAGTGACCGCGATCCAGCAGAACGGCGAGGTGGAAAAACTTTTCAAGCCGGAGGTTGTCAAATCGTCCATCTGCAGCAAGAAGACCATCGAAGATATCAAAGGCGCGCTGCATGACGTCGTCTGGGACGACCATCTGGGCACCGCGGCAGCCAAGGCATGGAGCCGCAAGGCGCAGTCGAGACTGGTGTCCATCGCCGGCAAGACCGGTACGGCGCAGCTGATCATACCCGGACACGGATATTCAGGCAGACACCACCGAATGA
>JAFUUZ010000001.1 GCA_017471285.1 Paludibacteraceae bacterium
ACGCGATACCCGACAGAGATGATGGCATCTAATTTATAGAATAATGTCGAGTATGTTTTGCCATCCTCGGCAGTATGTGCAAATTTTGCACATACTGATTCTTGCAGCAATTCTCCCGTCTCGAAGATATTCTTCAGGTGCTTGGTTATTACTGATCTATCTACATCTAACAAAGCTGCTATCGCTTTTTGCGAAGCCCAGATGGTCTCATCTTGGTAGAACACCTGCACGCCTTGCGCCTTGTCTTCGGCTTGGAAGATCAAGAACTCTGCTGTGGAGTTGCGTATTTGTAGTTGTTTGGACATATATTTGATAATCTGTTATCCGTTGTGTTTTGTGTTAATCGATTCGTGTTTATATATACCCCTTCATATATAAGTCAAAAAAAACCTAAAATCTATCACCTAAAAAGCAACTTTTTTCTTTTTTTGTGTTTTGTGCGGACGGGATGGTTAATCCGTGATTAGTTCTGCTTTGAGGCGGAAGGCGTTTTCGTCCACTTGCATTTGATAGAGTTTGGTGTCCGGATTGAGTTTCTTCCGCACATAGTTGATGATTTTCTCTTTTTCATTCGGGTCAATCTTTACTCCAAAATAGATGCAATCGTAACAATCACCCTTCAAAGGTAAATAATGATGTATTTCTTTCCAATCCCATATTTTATGTTTGTCTTTCTTTGCTTCTTCTACTTGACTTGGTGTAAATGCAGCATACATAGCTGATGGCTTTGGCATAACCAAACGCACTTCTTGTTCATACGCCCAATCCTTTGCCTTTGTCGCAAGTTGATACTTGTATATATCTTCATTAGAGCGGTAGGCATTTGGTCGTTCGATGATATCCAAATATTGTACATCAAAAACTAAAGGTTTTAGATACATAGTTCCGAACATAGGAGGAACACATGCCATTACTTTATCCAAATCCAAGCCTACACAAATACCTCTATGATTATAGCAATAATGACTCCACATCAATAATGAATCATTGACTTTTGACAAACTACATAACCATGTATCATTACGCCGATTGAGGGCATCATTCTCTTCAATTTTTTGTTCCCATTCTTTACGTATAGGGTCTTTGGCTATAATATCCGGCACATTGGAGTAGTCTATCAATTTAGGATGACAGTCAAACGGGTCATTTAATTGCGAGGCATTAGTAAATTGGATGTTAGGACGTTTAAGAACGCCTTCCATTCCAATCATACATTTTGCTCCGTTAATATCCAGATATTTATAGAGGATTCTGCTCATTTTCAATTATATCTTCTACCGGTAGAGCGATGAAATCATTTAACTGTTTGCGGAGGAGTTTCCAATTAGGCAGGCGCTGTGTCATGAGTGCTTGGAAAGCAGGACCGTGATTTTGCACGGCAAGGTGGGTCAGTTCGTGTACCACGATATACTCTATACACTCCATCGGAACACGCGCCAAATCCAGATTAAAGACCAGATGCCTTTTTCGTGCTATACAACTTCCCCATTCGCGCTTCATGTATTTAATAGTCCATTCTACAGGCGCTTCTCCTAACTGCTCACACCATTTACCCACCAACTCTGTCAGTATCGTGCGCAAGTGGGCGCGATACCATTCTTGTAATTGCGCACGGCGATTATCCCTCGTTGCATTTGGGCGGCAATGCATAATTATCTTATTGCCGTGAATGACTACAGAATTAGCTCCAGCCGTAACCGATTCAAGCAGCAGCATATAGCGCGAACCAAAGAGATAATGGCTTTCGCCGGAGATATATTCGCGTTGCGTTTGCCGCGGTTGATTGAGTACCTGTTCGCGGTTGTGGCATATCCATGCCCATTTCTTGAGCAGGAACGACCGTGCATCTTCGTCGGACAGAAAGAACGGCATACTTAAATGCACATGCGCATTGGGCGGATATACCGACAGGTGCATGTTGCGGATAGGTTTGCGCTCTACCTCGATCTCTATGTCTTGCAGACGGATAATCATTAGAATTCCTCGTTAGCGACTACGATACTCAAAATCTGTTCGGGATCTACTTTGCCTGCTTTCTGATGATCAATAATGGCTTGCGTTATAGCGCTTAGCAGCATACGCTTGCGCATGCCGTTATTGCGGAAGTTATATTTCGCATTTTGCTTAATTACGCTGTATAGTGCAAGTGCAAACTCTATATCATGTCCGCAGTTGTCATACAGGCTCCGTTTGCCCTCTGTATCCAAACGGTCATCAGGTTGTTTCTGCTTGCGCAAATCCTCTATGATACGCCTGATCTCTGCCAAGAATTCGCGGTAATCAATGGCGGCTTGACGGCGTTCTTCCAAGAGACGGTTAAGTCGCTCCGAGAAACGGCGGTATTCTTCCGGGTTGGATTCTTTCTTGCGGTTAATGACTCGGCGCACATTAGCAGCAATCGTTTCCGCTACTCCGTTTTCGCCACCTAACATATCTCCTACTTTCTCTTCCTCATCAGAAGACAGTGCATCTTCGGTCACTAATTCCAAGAAGGAGAAATCGCTCAGTTCGTCCATTTTTACTGCATCATGCGCTTCAATATAGCCATCCAACAGCGCACGCATCTCTGCATCATAGCGTTTCAAATCCAGATAGTCTCCGCAACGGTGCATCAAGGACAAACGGATATCATCAAAGTTCTTCACCTCGCGTAATATATCAGCGGCTTGGGCGGAAGTATATCCAGCCTCGTTCATCTGCATGGAGATAGCGCGGAAAGCACGCACCAAATGGTTGCAGGCATCGTAGAACTCATCGCGTTTCTGCGCATTACGGATTATCTCCGCCTCCTGCTCATCGGCAGGCGTATGAGCTTGGTCAAAACCGAAATAGTCAAAGAAATTATCTTCTTTCCGCGGTTGGGCGACAGGCTCTGCCAACAGGCGGCAACGCTCTTGTGCCGCTTCCAAATCTTTGCGCCCTTGTACTATTCGCGATTGCATCAGACCCTTTACATCTTCTGCCTCATAGCCGGAGAAAGCGCCGTTGGTGTAATCGGATATTGCCCCTTCTATACTTTCAAACAACTGCTTGAAATCAACGATGTAACCGTATTCTTTTTGTTCTGCTATACGATTGACGCGGCAGATGGCTTGGAACAGATTATGGTCCTCCATCTTCTTGTCAATATAGAGATAGGTTGCCGTAGGTGCATCAAATCCGGTCAGTAGTTTGTCCACTACAATCAAGAGCCACATCTTACCCGGCTCTTTGACGAACTGGGTCTTTGCTGATTCCTCAAACTCCTTAACCGGTGTCTCGCTGCACATCTGCTTGAGCATGCGTTGCTTGTATTCCTGCTCGGACTCCGATTCTCCCGAATAGGCTTCATCCAATCCCGGCATCTCTGCATCCAGACTGGACACAACAGCCACGTGCCCGTGGTAGCGGATATTCTGCATGAATAACTCCCAATAACTGAACGCATCATAGATGGACGATGCTACCAAGATAGCGTTTCCCCAGTGTCCGCGCAGACAAGGAACAGTCAAGAAATCATAGTTGATAGATTTCACTATCTGCGTCTTGCGGTCACGGCTGGAATATATATTCTGCATCGTTGCCCACCGGCTTTGCAGTTCTTCTTTGGCTTTGGGTGTCAGCCCTTGCGTTTGTGTCTCAAAGAGTTTGTCCAAAGCCGTACTATCCGACAAGTCCTGCTCAATGTTTCGCGCTTCATACCGTAGGTCGAGAATAACTCCATCCTCTACCGCTTCATCAAACTTATAGGTGTGGATATACGGACCGAAGTTCTCATAGGAATTGAGAACTCCTTTCTGCGATTTCAGCAACGGTGTACCGGTAAAACCAATCATCATCACATCTTCGCCCATGATCGTCTTCATGGCTTTATTGAGCAAACCGCCTTGCGTACGATGGCATTCATCAATAAAGACAAAGATATTCCCTTTTGCTTTGAACCCTTTGGGTAGATTACGCGCCAAGGCTTCCATGTATTGCTCTACATTCCGTTCGCCACGAAGCAGAATCTCATTCGGCGCAATATCTTTATTGGCCGGTGAACCGAACTTATGAATTAGCGTACAAATCAGATGATGCTCATTATGATCCAAGGCATCCAAGAGGTTACTACCGGAAGTAGCACGATAGGGATGTTCGCCGGCATCAATAAAGCCGTTCGTGATCTGCTTGTCCAACTCGTCGCGGTCGGTGATGATGACCACGCGTGCATTCTCCTGGGTCTCTTTGATCCATTGCGCCATCCAAACCATCGAGAGCGATTTACCGCTACCTTGCGAGTGCCAGATAATTCCGCCTTGTCTGCGTTTGACACGTTGCTGTACGGCTTTTAGGGCGAAATACTGATTTGGACGACCTACTTTTTTCACGCCTCCGTCAAAGACGGTCAGGTCATGGATGAACTCCAACAACCGAGGTGGCGTCAGCAGCTGCATGAGTGAGCGGTAGAGCTCGTTCGGTATCTCACCTTGACTAAACTGAGTAGAGAAAGGCGGGAACTCGTCCCATAGATTGGTAGAAGGAGCAGAAGATGATGCATCGGGGTATGCTTGTCCTGTCGGCTCTTTCCAATGGAGCCAGTATTTCTCCGGTGTCTTGGTGGTGGCGTAATATAAGCCCTCGCTCGGATTACCGGCTAACAGCAACTGCGGTACCGCAAAGAAAGAGGGGATATACTCCTGATTGCGGATATGCTGACGGATAGCATCTTTGGCAGAGACGGTGGATTTCTTCAGTTCCAAAACCACCATCGCTATACCATTCACATACAGCACTACATCCGGACGCAAGTGGTTAATGTCGGGATGAGAGCAGGGTACCGAGACTTCCTCGGCAACTTCGTAGATGTTATTCTGAGGATGCACCCAATCAATGAGCCATTTGGTGGTATGCGTATTCTGCGGAGTAGAGACGGACACACCATAACGGAGCGTGTTGTACACCTCCTTATTAGCGGCATACAGGTCCTGCTCACGCACACAATGTGCCGCATCCAACAGTTTGTTGATGGCTTCTTTGGCTTGACGGTCAGAACAATGCTGTTGTTCCTTCAGGTATTGCGCCAGAGTCTCCCTGCGGATAGGTTCGTTGTCTTGATTCTTGAAGAATCCGATATAGGTAAAATGGCAGTACTGCTCCAGATGTTGTAACACCTTGAGTTGTACATCCCGTTCGGGATCAACAGGCCGTTTGGCAAAAAAGTTCGTACTCATACCAATCGTATTTTTCCGGTTAATAGGTCTTGCATCATGCCGCTTTTGATAGCGATATACTTATCACGCTTCTGCTCCAAAGCTGCTATTTCCGTATCCATCGAAGAAAGAATATTGGCGATAGTCACTTGCTCTTCAATCGTAGGGGGAATGAGAACAATGAATTGTTCTAAATCGGATTTATTAAGTGCAGGGATACTTCCTCTTGCTACCAAATTTTCCATTATATCGCCTTCTACTAGTTTAAGTGCATAATAAAGGAACTTAGTGTTTAATGACTTTTTGTCCTTAGAAGCGTATGGATAGCATAATCCTCCCGCCCAAAACTTTTCATTGAAATAAGATATCCATCCCGCATATTCTCCCCGAGCTGCAACTGTTATTGCTTCTCCAACATTATTGTAGTTATCATAATAACCATAGAGGGTTTTACCCGAGTTTATAACGGGATAACCTACAGGTTTAAGCTTCGTTGTCTTCAAAGTCCCTTTTTGTATTGGACAAAGGATCTCTCCTAATGGTCTGCGCCACCATTTTCTACTTTCCTTAAATAGGTTCTGAATTGTACCTTGTTTGATATGTCGTTTCTTTTCGATTTGTTCGTTTAGTGCGCCAATCAATGTATCGATACTGGACAACGCTCCCGCTATCCGCTCCTGCTCCGCAAGGGTTGGAGGAAGAGGAATCGACATATCTGCAATCATCTCCATTCGTACTGAATCAACAGATGATTTAGCGGTCATACTCTGTACTCTATCGTAAAAATTGCGACTAAATATCCAATAGAAATATTTTGCCGAAACATCTGCGAAATTGTACATTAAATAGCATCTTTGATGCAATCCAAATTTACCGTTTATATAATGATAAATCTTTCCTGTACCAACGCCATCTCCTGCTGTTACGACTCCTTCTGTATCGAAAATATATTTGTTAATTCTTTCTACTTTCGGAGAACGCACGAAGAAAGGATATTTACCATCATCTACATGGTCTTGTGTATTCTGAGAACCTGTAGTAATATCAGCAAATTCCTTAATTGTCTTCACCTCCCAATCATGAGGGATAGGTCCTATTTCGGTATGTTTGAAATTCGTTTCGATCATAGTTTTGCTAAATCTTCTGCTATGGCGTTCATTGCTACAAAACGGTAGCGTTGGCTGTCATGGGGGATATTACCCACCTTGGTACTCACTTTCGTTACTATTTCGGGTTGCTCAAGAATCTCTTTGTCCGGCTGAACCAACAGCAACTTGCCTGCGGCACATGCCTCGAAATAGACGCCCTGCGGTTTGAAATACTTATAGTTAGGGCTATCCGGTTCGGGGAATCCTTCTGTCAGCAGGATGATGAGCGGATAGCCCGCTTCCCGTAATGCGCGGCTGATCTGTTTCTCCCCTTCGGAGACAGCCCCGCTGATATAGACCACGCCGTTGGCTGCCTGATAGAGACACTCCTCGCGTTTGGCGTCTATCTCCTCTTGTGTCATCCGTCGCGAGCACTGGAGTACCGCGCGCTGCGGATATTCCGCGAGGAAGATATTACCCATCGCTACGCAAAGCGTCCGCCCGAGGCGGATGTTCTGCCGTATTCGGAAGAGCTCCGGATTGGCGCGTTTGAGCGCCAAGCGGCGAGGGTTATCAAGAATGTAGCGCTTCATGTGCTGGAGCTGGCCTTTGTTGGTCAATACGCGGTCGTGGTACTCCGGCGCAAAGAGCGGGCGGATGTTGCTCGGCGGTGTAGCGCCGAGAGTTGGACCAACGGGGGATGGGGCTTTCGGTTCCACTCTCGCGGCTACTCCCGCGAGCTTGGCTTCCTCTGCGAGTATGGCAGAGCATTGCCGCTTGAACCAGCGGACATACTGCCCCAGATGCTTGGGGAGCCTGTCGTGTACCTGTAGCATGATATGCACATGGTCGGGCATGATGATAAAGCGGTATAGCTCGATAGACGAGGCATCTTTATAAGAAGGGATGCGCTCTATCTCTGCGGCTATTTTCTCACCCAATGGTGTGCGTTTTATATACGCTTGCTCGATGGCGTCTTGTGGCACTACCAGTGTCCCGAGTATGGGCTGGCGGTCGGTTGTGGTCATCGTCAGCAGATGAACCGCCGGATCTCGGTAATCCATCCATTTGGCGCGCAGGAGATGATCTTGCTTCTTCTCACATCGCCATCCTTCCGGTGTCAATTTAGCTTTCGCCATTTATTCCATCCCCATTTGTTTGAGGTATTCTTTTACTGCTTTCTCTGCATCAGAGACTGTTTGCTCTATCTCCGGCAGAGTGCGTGCGTAGCGATGTTGCAGATCAAGTACGGTGGTCGTCATCTCTTGTGATACACGCGTCATCTCGCCTTCCATGCGTGATTGCAGCGTAGCGAGCCATTTATCATCTACTACCAGATGCCGGATCTCATCCTCGGTTAAGGCAGCATATTTGGCTACCACCTCATCTGTCAGGCGTTTGAGCGCGATTTTGATATCGGCTTTCGCGGCTTTCTCCTGTTTCTTCGCCTCTTTGTATTCGGGCGTGTTCTCGTAATCTTCCTCTGCTTCCAGTTCTTCTATTTTGCCGTTGATCTCTTCGAGACGCGCTTGTGCCTCTTGCAGGGCTTGTTCGTCCGCAGAGAAATACTTGGCTACCACTACCGGAACAGGAACCAACTCACTCTCCATATCAGCGTACGTTGGGTTTTTCTTCGGCTCGAAAGTGACCGTCTTGGCTTTCTTGTTCACTTTCTGAACCAAGACAGGATGCAGCTCTACATGCCATCCATCGCGGGAGATGATATAGCAATCATCTTGCATCGCCTCTGCCCAGTATTCCATCAGCAACTGATACGCATTATACGGATCAACCAGACTGTCAGTCTCTTTGAGTGCTTCCAGTAATTCTGCTCCCCATAGTCCAATCAGTTGTTTGGGTTCGCACCCCGGATTGAGCGTTAGCATCTCGTCCCGATGCGTCTCTGCAAAAGCCTTAATGCCCGCCATATAGCGCTCATGCTGGTGGATAAAAGACTCATCCGCCTCGATAACCGGCGTTACTTCCGTTTCATCTATCGCCAATCGGTAGTAGTCCGCGTTGAGGGGTTGGAAGAGTTTGTCTTTGAGCGTTGGACACGCTTCCCATAGATGGTTCAACACTTCCTCTACATCGTATTTGGGCAAACCGCCATGCAGATGGGCGTATATATTCTGTACAATCTCCTTATCTTCCGGCTCGATATAACGCGGGATATTTAGATTGAAATCGTTTTTCTCTATCTCATCATAACTTACCAAGCGCGCGTAATGCGGTACATCCTCGTGCGCACGCCAAGTGTCCACGATACGACGGATATCTTGCTCCCGCAGACGATTCTTCGGTCCATCTTTCATAAACCCATCTTTGGCATCGATCATATAGATACCCTTGGAGGATGCAGCGGCTTCCTTATTGATGATGATTAAGCAGGCAGGAATACCTGTTCCGAAGAAGATATTACTCGGCAGACCGATGATGCCGGATATGATATGCCGCTCTATCAAGAACCGACGGATATCCGCTTCTGCATTTCCGCGGAACAAGACGCCATGCGGCAAGATACATGCCGCTTTGCCATTCGATTTGAGCGAACGGACGATATGTAGCAAGAACGCATAATCGCCACAGCCATCCGGCGGAACAGGTGCCAATCCGGTCATGTTTCCCCATCTGCCGTACGGATCGTTCTCATTGGTGGAAGTCATCCATCCTTTTTTAGAGAACGGAGGATTGGCTACCACATAATCAAACTGCATCAGTTGGGTATCATTGATCTTATGCTGTGGATTATTGAGCGTGTCGCCTTGTATCAGTTCGGCATCTGGAATACCATGAATAATCATGGACATCTTAGCCATACCGATAGTGGCATTGTCGAACTCCTGTCCTTCCAGCGACACATCGCCTCTCGCTTCTGCACGAGCGCGGAGTAACAACGAACCAGAGCCGCAGGTAGGGTCGTAAATGGTTATCTGATCGCGTGTGTCTTCCGCAATTCCCACCACCTTAGCCATCACACGGCTCACTTCGGCTGGCGTGTAGAATTGCCCTTTGCTCTTACCCGATTGGGATGCAAAATTGCGCATCAGATATTCATACGCATCCCCGATCAGATCATCATCCGCTGCACGGTTATTGGAGAAATCAAGGTTCTTGTTCTCAAAGACAGCAATCAAGCGACTGAGCGTCTCAATCTTATCTTTATCCTTACCGAGTTTCTGGTCGTCATCAAAATCCGCATTGGTGATGATACCTTGCAAATCATTTGCATCCGCCAGCTTGCGGATGATGGTATTCATTGCATCGCCTATACCGGGTTTGTTCTTCAGTTTCACCATGTCGGCAAAACTGCAACCCTCCGGCAGATTGATCATTGATGATGGGTCTTTCGCCTTGTCGGATATATACTTGATAAAGAGAATGACGAGCACGTAGTCCTTGTATTGGCTGGCATCCATACTGCCGCGCAACACATCGCAACTCGCCCAAAGGAGGCTATATAACTGTGATTTTTTGATTGCCATTATATCTTTGTTATTTCTTTCTTGTTATTTTCTTTGCGTAAGCGTCACTCACGACTTCATTTTGTCTTTGTGATTTTGTGTCTCGGTCTTGTGTCGGTCTTGTCCCGCTCATCGGTCGGTGGATAATTCTTTGGCGGCGGCTAAGGATTTTTGTAATTGGCGCAGAAGAACCTCTTTGGATGGCAGTTCGGTCAGATATTGCGCTACCCGGATGCCCGACTTATCCAATTGAAG
>JAFUUZ010000009.1 GCA_017471285.1 Paludibacteraceae bacterium
CCCACCGCATCGCTTTGCTTGACATTCACATAAATATCCTCACCCGTAGTGTATATACGTGCGCTGAGGCTCAAAGCCGCACTCAGCAGAATGCCTAAAACAATATATCGTGTTTTCATCGTTGCTCCTCCTTATTGAATCTCACTTTGTTTCTGTACTACTTTCACCTCCGCGCGGCGGTCAAGCGGCAGTTCATGGTTGACGTTCTCTTCGTTCGGAATCAATGAACCATGGCCTATTACGATCACGCGTTTTTTATCTATTCCTTGGCCGATCAGGAATTTCGCCACAGCTTTAGCACGGTTGTATGCCAGCCGCTCATTATGAAGCCGTTGCCCTTCCTCCGAAGCGTGCCCGTCAATGGCGATTTTGGCATCAGGCACTTTATTCAGCACTCCAACGATGGAAGAGAGGTATTTTTGCGAGGCCTCGGAGAGTTTGTAACTGTCGTACTCAAAGTAGATCTTGTTGAATTTCTCCACTTCTTCGGCTGCTTTGGCGATATGTGCGCGGGTGAGCGTGTCTATGCGTTCCGTATTATTCGTATCGCGGCGAGCCAGCAGACTGACCGTAGTGTCCCTGCGTGTGAAATAATCGAAATAATCCACTGTCTCATGTTTGTCCGGCTTGATATGCCGCCAGTGGATACCTACTTTGAGACCTACTTCGTAGGGGTGCGAAGCCTTGGTGGTATTGAGCGCGTAGGCACCGGTGTAGTCCTCCATAAATGTGAACGTGTTGTCTTTCCATCCAAGCGGGTGTTTCTCGGAGGTGTTGACATCGTTTGCTCCGCATTGGAAGTAGCCGCCGACGAAGAGGTCTATCTGCCGCGTGAGCGCGATGATGGCGCCGAGGTCGGCAAAGATAGTGGCTTGCGGATTGACGGATATCTTGCCTTTAGCAGACTCCTCTTGAGTGTAGTCCTTAGGACCGAACTCATGGATGTTGTCAAGTGTCAGGTCCCATGCTGGGTAGTAGCCGGAGTGGGTTACCTGGCCTTTCGTGACACGGTACTGGTTCATTACAGCGAAAGAAGGCGCAATGCCCACAGCGGCGAAGACACCGGCTTTCTTGCCCTCCTTGCGGTATTGGAACTGGAGCGAGACAGGGATGCCTATATTGAGCGTCGTCTGGCGTTCGTCCCACGCTGTCACTTGGGAATTATGGTTGTAGTGCTGCTCGGTGTCCGTGTCAATCTGGTCCTCCCATGTATAGGTGCCGCCCAAGTGAGCCACGGAGGTGTTGTTGGTGAACCATGCACCGACTCCCACACCGAAATTCTGATGGAAGAAATAGGCGTACTGAATTTGAACAAGCGGGCTGACAAAACCGTTGACGTGGCTCTTGTCGTCTGTAAAACCGTAACCCAATGAACCGTAACTGAGACCTACATAAGCCTGCAAGTAATGACCTCTACGGTCTGCCGAGTCCGTCCGAATGATCTCTTCGCGCTGTTTGGCGACGCTGTCCGGCGTGGAGATGATGGAAGTCAGTGTGTCTGTGAAATAATGGATGGTGGTCACTTCTACGCGGACCAGACTGTCCGGCGTTTTTTGCAGTTCCGGCGTGTCTTCTGTCGCGAACGTCTGTTCGTTCACTTCCGTCCTCTCCGGCAAGGCTGCAGGGCGCATGATCCGCATTGTGTCCGATTGGGCATACATACCTGCGGAGACAAGCAGCGCCATAGCAAAGGATAATTTGCGTTTCATGGTGTTTGTTAGTTAGGCGTGTGACCCGCCCGGGAATCGAACCCGGATTTGAGCTTTAGGAGAGCCCCGTTCTATCCATTGAACTAGCAAGTCTTTTGTACATTGAAAACTATTACATTAGCACCTACTCGGAAACTCTCCGTATTCCTCGAAGGTGTAATTAAGGAAGTCGTTCATCGGTTTTGCCGCTGCTGCGATATCTGTTATTTGGTCGATGAAATCGGGCGAACATACCATTTCATCGGACAGCGGCATGGAAAACGTGTACATCTTGTGTTTGAGCCATTCGGCATGCTTGAATTCGGGGTCAAAACCTGCCGGCACTTTCTTCAATCCCGTACCCCAATAGCTGTCAAAATCCTGACTGAAATACTTTTTCCATTTCCGGGACCCCATGATAGCTTCTACCTCTTCGTAGTTGGCTTCTATCTCCGTACGAAGCGCCTGAAGCAGTTCTTTGGAAGGATCCCAGATTCCGCCGGCGAACATACACTGCCCGGGTTGGATATGGACGTAGTAGCCGCCGCGCATGGACTTCTTTCCCCATGTCTTTGGCTGACCGGGAACTCCGGCAGCGGGGAAACATCCGAACCATTCTTTGTACGGATGCTTGTTCGCAGAGAAACGTATATCGCGGTTGATACGCCAGATGCAGTCTTTGGGCTGGAGCGGTGCCAACGCCGGATCCATCTTCGTCAGACGGGCAAGGTATTCCGTGCAGAAAGCGATAAACCGTTCCCGGCATGCCTGGTACCAGTTGCGGTTGGCATCGAACCATTCCTTATTGTTGTTGCAGGCTAATTCCGCCAGAAAATCCAAGGTATCTCTCATCTCATTTACCATTTCTAATCTCCCTCCGGTCGAACGATCTGCTTCGCCGTATGGGTCATTTACCATGTACCATTATCCGTTTAATGCGTTCATGCAACGTCTCAGTCCGTCCAGCCAATAGGGAATCTCCACGCCGAAGGTCTTCTTGAATTTCGATTTGTCCAGTACGCTGTAGTGTGGTCTTGGGGTTTTGTATTGGTATTCTTCCGATAAAATCGGTTTCACCCGACATTCCGAGATACCGGCAAGAGCGAGGATGGCAATCGTGAAATCATACCATGAGCAGACACCTTCGTTGGTGAAATGATAAATCCCGGGATGCCATACCGGCGCCTCTATAACGGTAAATACAGCCTGTGCGAGATCGGCAGCATAGGTAGGAGTGCCTATCTGGTCAAAGACCACTCCCAGTTCTTTGCGCTCCTTACCGAGACGCATCATGGTCTTGACAAAATTATTGCCGAAAGACGAATAGAGCCATGCCGTACGGAGAATGACTGCTTCCGGACAGGAAGCCAAGAGGCGTTTTTCTCCTTCGTATTTCGTGATGCCGTAGATAGTACGGGGTGCAACAGGGTCCGATTCGCGGCAAGGGATATGTTCGTCGCCGGAAAAGACATAGTCGGTGGAGATATGAATGACGCGTATTCCCTGACTGCCCAAAACGAAAAGCGCTTCCGCATTGATCTTCATGGCGGTCACTTCGTCTTCCTCCGCTTTATCCACATTGGTGTATGCGGCGCAGTTGACGATCAGATCGATGGCATTCGCATTGACAAAAGCGCTGACAGCCGCCTTGTCGGTGATGTCCAGCACCCGGACACCGTCTGATTCCACGACGTCCGTAAAGAAATAGTTGTGCTTCGGGTGCGCAGCGCTCAATACGCGCACTTCGTTTCCCAACTGACCGTTGCTGCCTGTGACTAAGATATTCATCTTGTTTGGAGATTTGAAGATTCGGAGATTTGAAGATTAGAACGGATTGTCCAGATCTCTCAGGAGAGGATGTCTGGTGTCTTTCTCGCTGATGATACGCAGTTCTTCCGGCACTTGCCAGTCAATTGCCAGATCGGGGTCGGAGAGCAGTATGCCTCCGTCTGCTTCGGGGTGATAGAGATTGTCGCATTTGTAGGTGAAGATAGCCTGGTTGCTCAATACGGAGAAACCATGCGCAAAGCCTCTGGGGATATAAAACTGCCGTTTGTTCTCCTCGCTCAGTTCGACGCTGAACCATTTGCCGAAAGTAGGGCTGTCTTTTCTCAGATCCACCGCCACATCCAGAACACGTCCAACAGTACAGCACACCAGTTTCGCCTGCGAATAAGGCGGTCTCTGGAAATGCAGACCGCGCACAACACCATAAGAGGAACAGGATTGGTTGTCCTGAACAAAAGCGGATTCAATGCCGGCTTCGCGGTAGCGTTGTTCGTTGTATGTCTCTACAAAATAACCGCGCGCATCCTTGAAAACCTGCGGCTCAATAACTAATAGACCCTCAATAGGTGTGTGGATAATGTTCATTTCGTTGTACGGAATTAAAAGCGGGTACAAAGGTACTGCTTTTTTTTGAGATGAGCAAATTTATTTGCAGTTTTTTATCTCTTCATACGTAAAACCGCGCTGGAGGAGGAAACGGAGCAGTTTTTCTTCGGGATCGGACTTACGTTGGCTGACGAGGGCGCGCAAGTTGCGGAAATACGCGGTTTCATCGATGTTTTCCAGCGCTTGGGAGATAGCGGAATCAGGCAGTTGCAGCGCATGCAGCCCTGCCCGGATTTTCATTCTCCCCCAAGCCTGATATTCCACCTTGTCATGCACATATGCGTTGCAAAACCGGGTGTCGTTCAGGAAGTTGTTCTCATAGAGTTTTTGCTCGATGAAATCGGAGAAATCCGGGTCTGCACCCCATTCGTACAACTTGCGTCTGACGTCAGCTGCACAATGTTCCGCACGTGCGCAATAAGCCTCTGCTTTACTTAACCATTCGGCCTTCGATAATTCGGTCTTTGCCATAGATGTCGTTTGTTATTTGTATATCCGTATAGCCCATTCCGTCCAGCATGGCAACTATCTCCGAAGCATGCGCTTCGTTGATCTCGAAGAAGAGGAGGGACGGGTTATGGGTGACGGGTGACGGGTTATGGGTTACGGGGGATGGGGTATGGGAGAAGAGTGCGGCTATGCGGCGGTAGAACTTCAGCGGATCGTCGTCCGGCACAAAGAGTGCGGAATGCGGCTCGTGGTTCAGGACGTTCGGGCGCATGTCTTTTTTCTCCTTCTCGCAGATATACGGAGGGTTGGAAACGACGATGTCGTATTGGTGATGCTCGATTAATTCATCGGAGAAAATATCCGCTACCCGGAAGTTCACTTCTGCGTTGTTCCGGAGTGCATTTTCTTTCGCAACCTCGATAGCTTCCGGCGATATGTCAATTCCGGTTACGTCCCATTCCGGATGTCTCTTCTTCAGCGCGATAGCAATACAGCCGCTTCCGGTACCAATATCCAGTAATTTTCGCATTTTCTCATTTTCACATTTTCCCATTTTCTCATTTATCCGGTCCACCAGTTCGGCGGTTTCGGGACGGGGAATGAGGGTTGCAGGAGTGACTTTGAGGTCCAAACCGTTCCATACCGTGTGTCCGAAAATATACTGGACAGGCTCAAAATGCAGCAAACGGGAAATAATTTGCGCTAAAAAAGGCTCTCCTATTTGCAAATGTGGAAAATTTGTAGTACTTTTGTACCCGAATTGGAGTTCCGTGCGCGATTTCCCGCTCAGTTCTTCGGCAATCCACCAAGCTATCGCTTCCGCTTCGTCAGCGGGATATGCGGCTTGCAGTTGCGCGGTAATATGTGCTATGAGGTTCTTCAAATCGGCTGCAAAATTACAAAAAATAAATGGAATACGCAAATTATATTGCCCGTTGTATTGAAATTGCCCGTCGCGGCGAGTATTATGTGGCGCCAAATCCGATGGTTGGTGCCGTGCTGGTACAAAACCCCTCCCCGTCCTTCCCTTCAAGGGAGGGGGTGATTATTGCGGAGGGATGGCATGAGCAGTACGGAGGACCGCATGCGGAGGTCAATTGTTTTGCGAATTTGGAATTCAGCCGTCAGCCTTCAGAACTCAGCCTCAAGGATTGTACGCTGTTTGTCTCTCTGGAGCCGTGCAGCCATTACGGCAAAACGCCTCCCTGTGCCAAACTGATTATCGAAAAAGGAGTAGGCAAAGTGGTAGTAGGTATGCTGGATCCCAATCCGCTTGTAGCCGGAAAAGGCGTAGCCATGCTGCGCGAGGCAGGGATAGAAGTGGTAGTGGGCGTGATGGAGAAAGAATGCCGCGAACTGAACAAGCGTTTTCTGTGCCTTCACGAGAAGAAAAGGCCGTACGTGATACTGAAATGGGCGCAGACGGCGGACGGTTTTGTGGATGTACGAAGGAGCGATGTACGATGTACGAAGGAAGAGCACTTGCAAGGGGCGCTGGCTATCTCGACGGCGGAGACAAAGAGACTGGTGCATAAGATGCGGGCGGAGAACATGGCTATCATGGTTGGCACCAATACGGTTCTTATGGACAATCCGCGTCTGCTGACCACCCATTGGGAGGGAAGAAACCCGATTCGCGTGACCGTGGACAGAAGCGGAAAAATACCGATGAAATCGAAGATATTTGCTTCTACCGGGAGCGATTATCCGGGAATCGATCCGGTTATTGTATATCGCGAGCGGACGGACTGGAATTTCATCCTGGAGGACCTGGCAGACAGAGGTATTCATTCTATACTGGTAGAAGGCGGTCCTACCTTGCTCCGCTCGATTCTGGCAAGCGGCATATGGGACGAGATCCATGTAGAGGTGGCTCCGGAACTAAAGATTGGCGAAGGAGTCAAAGCTCCGGAGATAGCACTCCCGGCGCAGTATGAGACCGTTGACGGACACCGGCTATACACCATCTTTAATGAATAGCATCGGGTCGCCAACGCGACCATCACGGGACCTGGAGGACTGCCTTGACTTGGCAGTCCGAAAAGGGAAGGCAGGCGGGGAGCCTAAGCCGACCGAGAAGAAGGACGACGTCGGCCCCACGTCGGCTAAATTTCTCCCGAGATACCCCACCATCTCTCGAAAACGGTTCGATAGTGATCCGATAATGGTTCGATAATGACCGCTAAACGAGTCGTAAATGAGTCGTAAAAGTTAAGATGACCGCTTTGGATAGTGTTGATGTGTTAATCGCTTATGCCAATGTTCAGGACAATTCGAACCTTAAATTAGATTCACACAAATAATTTTTCCACATAAAAAGCATTTTTGTCGGATTCATACTTGCGTATGTCATTTTTTTTATGTATCTTTGCGCCCGAAATTGGAATAATGTGCTTGTGTTATGAAAAAGAATAAGATTCTTTTGGTATCCTTGGCAGGGTTTTTGTTAGGTGTTTCATCGGTGTTGCTGAGCGGTTGTGCGGCGTATGAGAAGAAGGCTCAGAGCGGTGCGGCGGTAGAGGTGAACGGTATGTATCTGTACCGTTCGGTTCTGGATTCGCTGACGGTAGGAATGAGTCCGGAGGACAGTTTGCGGACCGTACAGCAATACGTGGGCCAGTGGGCGAAAGATGCGCTGATGTATGAGGCTGCGCAGGGAAGTATAAAGATGAAAGGCAACAGGACAAAGGAGATAGAGGCGCTCGTGGAGGAATACAGGCGCACGTTATATGTGCATAGTTATGAGGAATATCTGGTGGAGCGCCGGATGCCTAAAGGAGTGCCGGATTCGGTAGTGGCACAAGTATATGAGCAGTTGTCGGACCGTTTTATACTGGATGAAAGCATCGTGAAAGGAATGCTGGTGGTAGTGCCGAACGAAGCCCACGATATAGCCAAACTGCGCGGATGGATGGCGAAAGGGATGCTGGACGAGATAGAGAAATACGCGTATAAGAGCGCCAGCGGATATGAGTTGTTCTCCGACCGCTGGATGACGACAACGGCGCTGCTGAACCAGATCCCGATAGCGCGCAGCGACCTGGAAGCGGCGATGAAGAGCAAGAACCAGGTAGAGGTGAGCGACAGCGTGAAGACCTATCTGCTGCAAGTGACGGAGAAACACCTGCTCGGCGAAAAGATGCCGATGGATTACGCACGGCCGGAGATAGTGAAGATCATTCTGAATGCGCGCGAGGTGGAGTTCCTCAACAAAGAACGCGAGCGGCTTTATAACGAAGCAATACAGAAACAGAAAGTGAAATTTTATTGAATAAAAAGACCGCTTCGCTAAAAGACAAAAGACCGCGGCAAGGCCGCTTAAAGAAGAAAGACTGATTATGATAAAGAAGACAGTAACAGCATTATTGTTAGCCATGAGTTTGGGTGTGCAAGCGCAGGGCGTGATAGACGAGGTGATTTGGGTTGTAGGCGACGAGGCTATCTTGCGCAGCGAGGTGGAGGAAGAGCGTCTGCGTGCGCAATACGAGGGTCAGACCATCTCCGGCGACCCCTATTGCGTCATCCCGGAGCAACTGGCGGTACAGAAATTATTCCTGCACCAGGCCATTATCGACTCTGTGGAAGCGAACGAATCGAGTGTGAGCCACCAGGTGGACATGCGTCTGAACTATTACATCAACCAGATCGGTTCGAAAGAGAAGATGGAGGAGTATTTCCGCAAACCGACCACGGAGATCCGCGAGGAGATGATGACGACAGTCCGCAACCAGATGATCATCCAGCAGATGCAGCAGAAGCTGACCTCCGATATCAAACCCACTCCGGCAGATATCCGCCGGTATTATAACTCCCTGCCGCTGGATTCTCTGCCGATGATGCCGGCACAGGTGGAGGTGCAGATTCTCAGTTTCGAACCTCCTGTTCCGGTAGAAGAGACGGAGCGTATCAAACAGCGTCTGCGCGAGTTTACGGAACGCGTGCAAAACGGGACAGCGGATTTCGGGATGTTGGCCCGTCTCTATTCGGAGGACACGGAGAGCGCGAAGCGTGGCGGCGAGTTGGGTTTTGTAGGCCGCGGCCAGTTGGTGACGGAGTTTGCGGATGTGGCGTTCAACCTGAACGACCCGAAGCGCGTGAGCCGTATCGTTCAGACCGAATACGGATATCATATCATCCAGCTGATAGAGAAGAAAGGCGAACGCATCAACTGCCGTCATATCCTGCTCCGCCCGCGTATCAGCGCGACGGACAAGGTGAACGCTATAGAGCGGCTGGATTCCATCCGGCAGTTGATAGCATCGGACAGCATACAGTTCGAGCAAGCGGTGATCCGCTATTCCCAAGACAAGAACACGGCGATGAATGCAGGTCTGATGATCAACCCGAATACCGGCGGCAGCAAGTTCGAATACCAGGATCTGGCTCCGGAGATAGCTAAACAGATATACAGCCTGAACGAAGGCGAGGTGTCGCAGCCGTTCGTGATGATGGACCAGACAAAGAACCGTGAGGTATGCGCTATCGTCCGCGTGAAGAAAAAGACAGACGTCCACCGCGCCAACCTGACGGATGATTTCCAGACAATCAAATCGATGCTGGAACAGAAACTGAGCGGCGAATTTATCCATAACTGGATCCTGAAGAAACAGAAGACGACGTACGTACAGATCAGCCCGGAATGGCAAGGATGTGATTTCGAGTACCCGGGATGGATACACTAAGGTGAAAGGTGAAAGGTGAAAAGTGAAAGGAGACATAGTGTTATGTTGTTAGGGCTTGTAGTCCTTTCAATTTTCAATTTTCAATTTTCAA
>JAFUUZ010000082.1 GCA_017471285.1 Paludibacteraceae bacterium
ATATGAAGCTGACTGGACAGCTCATTCGTATGTCTATACCTTTGACCCGATAACTGCGTCTCTCACAATGAAAGAGTTACCGGCGAACTATCCTGTGGATGAAACCAAGTACTATGACGGTGTTGCGTATGTCATGGGCGAAGGCCAGAGTTTCTTCTATGTATGCGACTTGGCGAAGGACGCGGCAGAGCAAGTAGAGATTCAGTTTGATGAATCGATTGCTGAATATATCTCCCAGATTGCGTTTATGGGCGGTTTCAGCGAGTATGACCCGAATACGCAATGTTTCACCGGCGGAGCACAACTCTTGGATGGTACGTATCTGTACTTCATCCTCTATGCACAGGGGGAGAATCGCGGTAAGGTAACCGTTCTTCACGAAGGTGAATCCGACGCCGGACAAGTTATCTCAGTCATGGTACGCCTCAACTAAATCACCAATAACCAATTACAAATATGAAACGCAGTTTCTTATACGCCCTTGCGGTCATAGTGGCTGCAATAGGCATGACCTCCTGCGAAGGCGGAGGAGGTGGCAAAGTCCATAATATTGAGTTCAAGCGAATGCATTTGGACGGAGTGAAAGCTTTGGCACTTGCATCTGATGGTTCCGACGAGCAGAAAGCTCCACGGCGTGCACCTGCCGCAGAAGGAGACGGAGAAATAACCTACGAAACCCGTCAGCCCGTTTATTCCGTTTCCGAGGATGGCACACTCGTGGAAATCACTTATACCATCGAAGCAAGAGGAAATGGTGAAGTGGTCGATATGGTCAAAGCCAAAATGCGCCTCGTAATGGAGAATATCTTCACCATCGGTGATGAATGGCTGTGGCTCTATAATTGCTACTACGATTTCCCTGATTTGGAAGATCTCAAAGAACCGTACTACTCCAAGATTAAAGAGATAGTGGATAATTTCTACGGCAATTTCCTCGTCCGCAAACGCGATGGAGCACTCTTCTATTGGGACGGCAGAGACGGTCGGCCGCTTTATACGAACCAAGGTGTGCCCTTCTATCAGCAAAGCGACCTCAATTCCGTAGTGGAGTGTATCAAAGGAGAGATTTATTCCAACTGTTGGCAACAATCACATTTAGCAGCCCCGGGGCTCTACCGTCTAAAGGACCAAGGCGACCAATTAGCGGTAACAAGAATGCATAACGAAACACTCTTTTCCACCTCTATCACGCCGGACGACCGCGGGATAATAGGCTTGGATATTTTCTATGAAGGCACCAACGGTTCTTCGCCGGGTATCTTGTTCGTCAATAACCTGAATATCACTTCCATAGAGGTGCGCGAGAATAATCCGGTTCTGCCTTCGGGTCAAAATCTGAACTGGGCTTTCATTTCCGTTAATAATACCCTCTATGCCGTTACTGATTTTAATAGCGAAGAGGGATGGTTTACGTATTTCTATACGGTGGATATAGACGAAGCACAATCAAGAGTCTTTGCCGGTGAGTTAGTGGCAAAGTCACAAGCCAAACCGGATTTATCTACATTTGGTGTTTGCCGTGTGAGCCAC
>JAFUUZ010000083.1 GCA_017471285.1 Paludibacteraceae bacterium
ATTCGATAATTCCGTTATGTTGCAAATGGTGATACCCTCTTGTTCGCTCGACTTGAACTCTATCCGATACTGGTCGTTCACGCGAACCGACTCCGTTCTCTTCTTATTGCCGCCTAATGCCTCATAATGCAAGGCGTGATAACGGTACAGATCCTCTACTTTGTCAACAGAGTCAAGGACGTTCACTACGCGCACATACCGCCTCACTATATCTGGCTGGTATCGGTGTTTCTTATCTTTGGCTACGCCGTTGTAGAACAGGTCGCGCAGATAGTCCTTTTCAAACTTTATTTCCATATTTCTGCAACTTTGGCTGCAAAGATAATGATTATTTTCAATATTCGCAAATTTTGCGAACTATTTTTAGATTTCGTAAGGAAAGTGTAAAAAAGTTTGGTTAATATGGGAATAATACTTATCTTTATAGAGAAAGAGATGCAGTAAACGCATGTAAGCTACTTAAAATTCCCTATGATAAGTAACTAATATTTCAAACAAAATACTATAATCATAGAAGCACAAAACAGCTTTTCTTATAGGAATTCATTAAAGGGGTCTGCATCATAACCCAATTTTAAGTCTTGCTCCTCAGCAATGAAAGTGTCGGACATATTAGAATTGTGAGTTAGAGATTTCGAAGAATTTGTTGAAGAAGGATTTGATTTTATCGAGGACGGTCTCGATCTTGCCCTGTCGGTTAGCGGCGGGGTCGAAGGGATTGATGGGCGGCATGATACTATCCAGTTCTATTCCACCGTCGGGAACATATCCGCGGAGGAAGGCGTTAGTAATGAATTGGAGGGCATTGTCGCGTCGGAGGTGTTCGTCAGAGATAATCTGTTCGAACTGCTCCCGTTTCTGTCGATTGACATACTCTTTCCACTCCGCGTCGACCTCACTGTTAGGAGTGAGGGCGTCGATGAACTTCTCGATAAGTTCTTTCTTATCACGGAGGTCAGGGCTAGAGTCGATGGCTTTGCCGATGCGGACACGTATCTCGAGGTCAGTATTATGACTTTCGTGGTACTGTTTTACAAGGAAGAGGATGTAATCGATGTTTACCTCCACCTGCTTGATGTATTCCATCTCGAAGATGACATCATCGCAGATATTCTCTTTGTTATGTTTCTCTCTGTTGCGGTATTTATCCGCAAGAGTTAGATATATGGACGTGTAGTCCTGGCGGTCGCGCTCCGTGAGCGTGTCTACCTCATAGAATTTATCGAAACATGAAAGGAGATTGCGGAGTTTCAGAATAGCACCAAAGAGATTGATGAATGCCTTTTCCGCTGCTTCGCCCAACGGATGTTCTCCGGGAGCGAGCGATGCTTTAAGGTCTTCTATCAACTCGCTATATCCCTTATGAGCCTTGCCCTTCTCGTCGATATAGCCGTCGAAGTAATCCTCGAAGGGGCGCAGGATGGTAACCGATTTTGCATCCGCGTCGCCAAAGAGCGAGATACACTTGTTCGTCGGTTCCTCAAGATTTCTGAAACAGACGATATTACCGAATTGCTTAATGCTATTAAGTATACGGTTTGTGCGGCTATATGCCTGCAGCAGACCGTGATACTTCAGGTTTTTGTCCACCCACAAGGTGTTGAGAGTCGTTGCATCAAAACCAGTTAGGAACATGTTAACTACGATAAGGATGTCGATTTCGCGGTTTTTCATTTGCAGCGACACATCCTTGTAGTAGTTCGGGAACTTATCCGCCGACGTGTCGTAGCTTGTGCCGAACATCTTATTATAGTCTTTGATTGCCGACTCGAGGAAGTCACGGTTAGCCAGGCTAAGTCCCTCAGTGCTATCGCTATTCTCATCTATCTCACCCTCTTCCGGGTCCTCTTCATTCGGTGCATAACTAAAGATTGTGGCGATCTTCAGTTTCTTATTTTCCGGCAGCATATCGATGAGCCGTTTCAGTTCGAGGTAGTACAACTTAGCGCACTCGATATTTTGAACGGCGAAGATGCTGTTGAAGCCGTTGAGATTTATTTTCACGCGCTTCTCCTCCACACTCTTTTTCTTGTCCGCAACCACCTCGGCAACATTCACCAGTTTATCGAAGGAGTACGGTTTTCCACGCATTGTCTGTTGGTCGAAGTGCTCCAAAATATATTGTGCGACGTTATGGATCCGTCGCGGGTCCTGCAGAGCCTTTTCCCGCTCGATGTCCCATACCGCGCTGTTTTCTATATTCTCCTTCTCCTTCATCGTCTTGATGTATTCCACGCGGAACGGCAGGACGTTATGGTCGCGGATAGCATCCACTATGGTGTATGTATGCAGGCGCGTGCCGAACACGTCCTCCGTTGTCTTGAAGATACCCCGCCCTGGCGATACGTTCTCAGCGAAGATTGGAGTGCCGGTAAAGCCAAAGAGGTAGTACTTTTTGAAGCGCTTTACGATGAGTTTGTGCATATCGCCGAACTGTGAGCGGTGACATTCGTCGAAAATCATCACCACCTCCTTCTGGTAGAAATCACTATGCGGATTCTTCTTCACATACGTAGATAGCTTTTGGATGGTAGTGATAATGATTTTGCTCTTCGCGTTAGCGATTTGGCGCTCCAGTTCCTTTGTTGACGTATTTCCGTTCGCTGCTCCCTTTTGGAAGCGGTCGTATTCCTTCATCGTCTGGTAGTCCAGGTCCTTACGGTCAACCACGAACAGCACCTTATCGATGTAAGGTAATTTAGTAGCCAGCTGAGCAGCCTTGAAAGACGTCAACGTTTTACCCGAGCCAGTAGTGTGCCAAACGTAGCCGCTGGCGTCGACAGTGCCGTATTTATGTGCGTTATGTGCCACCTCGATGCGATTCAGGAGGCGCTCTGTAGCCGCTATCTGATACGGGCGCATAGCCATAAGTATTTTCTGTTCCGTCAGCACGCAGTAGCGTGTAAGGATGTTCAGGAGCGAGTGGCGGCTGAAGAACGTCGCCGTGAAGTCCTCAAGGTCGCTGAGGATTTTGTTCTGAGCATCCGACCAATAGCTTGTAAATTCGAATGAATTGCATGTGCGCGTCTTCCTGCCAGCTGCCTTTCCGTTCTGTTCCTTTATATGACTCTTTCGTGTAGTGTTCGAGTAGTATTTTGTTTCCGTGCCATTGCTTATGACGAATATCTGTACATATTCATAAAGTGCCGAGCCCGCCCAGAAAGAATCGCGTCCGTAGCGGTTTATCTGGTTAAAAGCCTCCTTCAGCAATTTTCCCCTACTCTTCAGTTCTATGTGTACGAGGGGCAATCCGTTGACAAGGATAGTAACGTCGAAGCGAGTTTTCCGCTCTCCGTTGTCCACCTGGTACTGATTTATTACCTGAGTGGAGTTAGCATGGATATCCTTTTTATCCAGCAGTTTGATGTTGCGTATTGTACCATCGTCGAGCGTCAGAGTCTTCACGCAGTCCTGTTGGATGGTGAACGCTTTGTCCTCGATGCCCTTTCCCTCGTTCGCTATTTCATTTTTGAAGAGGCGTTGCCACTCGTTGTTCGAGAAGCGGATGTCGTTCAGTTTTTCGATTTGGCAGCGGAGGTTGTCTATTAAGTCAGATTCTTGGTGTATCTGCAGGTATTCGTAGCCTTGTCGAGTGAGACGTTCGATAAGGTCGCGTTCGAGGTCGGCTTCCGTCTGGTAGCCCTTTTCTGCCGCCACCATTGGGCGCTCGTAGTGTGATACTACGGTGCTTTCCGTGTTTTGTGAGACGAGGTCGTATTG
>JAFUUZ010000084.1 GCA_017471285.1 Paludibacteraceae bacterium
ATTAGGCTCCGTAGCCGGTCTTTCGGCGGATAACGTAGCCCATTTCGCACACTTGGGAGGGATGTTGTTCGGATGGCTTCTCATCCTCTATTGGAGACATATCAACTGGCGCGAGCCGTTCACGGGCGATTTCTGGTACCGCATAAAAAACAAACTGCGAGGCCATGAACGCCTCGACAGTTCGAAAGGGGGTAGTAAGTTCGATGACTACCACTACCAGAAACGCGTATAACACTAGTCTTTGATAAGACAGTGGCCGGTCATTTCTTTCGGTTGGGGAATACCCATGATATGACAGAGTGACGGAGCTACATCCGCCAGAATACCGTCCTCTACACGGGCGTTCTTGTGATCCTTGCTGATATAAACGAAAGGTACGGGATTGAGCGAGTGCGCCGTGTTGGGCGTACCGTCCGGGTTGATGGCATTGTCGCAGTTGCCGTGGTCGGCAATCACAATGATCTCATATCCGTTCTCCAGCGCCGCTTCAATCACTTTGTGCGAGCACTCGTCGATGCACTTCACCGCTTTCTCGATAGCTTCATATACGCCCGTATGACCGATCATATCGCCGTTCGCGAAATTAAGGGTGATATAGTCGAATTTCTGCGTTTTGATAGCGGCTACCAGCGCTTCCGTCACTTCCGGCGCGCTCATCTCCGGCTTCAAGTCGTAGGTCGGCACTTTCGGACTGGGGATCAGGATACGCTCCTCTCCCGGATATTCCGCTTCCCTACCGCCGTTGAAGAAGAAGGTCACATGCGCGAATTTCTCTGTCTCGGCGATGCGTAACTGCTTGAGTCCGAGTCGGCTGACAACCTCACCGAGGGTGTTCTCTACATTCTCTTTCGGGAAAAGGATATGCAGCCCTTGGAACGAACTGTCATACGGGGTCATGCAGCAGTAGTGCAGGCCGGGAACGGTTTTCATTCCCTGCTCCGGCATGTCTTGCTGCGTCAGTGCGATCGTGATCTCTTTGGCGCGGTCGTTGCGGTAGTTGAAGAAGATGACTACATCGCCTTCCGCAATACATCCGTCGCATGTACTGTTCACTAACGGCTCCATGAACTCGTCGGTGTCCTTGTGCTCCTCGGTGTGGCGGTCGTAGCATCCTTGTACTGCCGCTACCATGTCCGTCTCCTGCCGTCCAACACCGTTCACCAGTTGGTCATAAGCCACCTTGATGCGCTCCCACCGTTTGTCGCGGTCCATGGCGTAGAAACGGCCGATGATAGAAGCGATGTGTGCTCCGTTGGCGTCGCATACCTTCTGAAGGTCCGCCACAAATCCCTTACCGCTGCGCGGGTCGGTGTCACGTCCGTCCATGAAGCAGTGGACGAAAGTCTTATCGGCTACGCCGTACTCCTTGGCTATCTCCACAAGTTTGAAGAGGTGGTCCAGAGACGAGTGTACGCCGCCGGTGGAACAGAGACCCATGATATGCAGTTTCTTCCCCTGCGCTTGAGCCGCTTGGTAGGCTGCAATAATCTCGGGGTTCTGCATGATCGAGTTGTCCCGGATAGAACGGTTGATCTTCACCAGATCCTGATAAACGACACGTCCGGCACCGATATTCAGGTGTCCGACCTCCGAGTTACCCATCTGTCCGTCCGGCAAACCGACGTTCTCTCCGCTTGCCTGGAGCTGTGAATGAGGGTATTGTGCTAACAACGCATCCCAGTGCGGGGTGGGGGTGCAGCTGATCACATCGGCTTTGCTCTTATTGCCGATGCCCCAGCCGTCTAAAATCATCAATAATGCTTTACTCATATTATATTACAAATTACAAATTACAAATCACAAACTACAAACGCGCCATCTTGCGCATCTGCGCCATCTCGCGTTTGTCGTCGGCTTCGCGGAGGCTTTGGCGTTTGTCGTAGGTGTGCTTGCCTTGACAGAGCGCTATCTCCATCTTCGCCAGACCTTTCTCGTTGATAAAAAGCAGGAGCGGAATGATTGTTTTGCCGGTGTCCTTCGTGGCTTTCTCTAACTTACGGATCTCACGCCGTTGCAGCAGCAGTTTGCGGTCCCGTTTGGCTTCGTGGTTAGCGAACGACCCGAAGCGGTATTCGGCGATATGCATCTGTTTGACGAATATCTCGCCGTGCTCGATGGCGCACCACGAATCAACCAGAGAGGCTTTCCCCTCCCGGATGGATTTGATCTCCGTACCGAAAAGCTGAATACCGGCGGTATAGCGGTCTAAGATGATGTACTCAAACCGTGCCCGTTTGTTCTCTATCCGTATGTTCGTGCTCTGTTTCCTCACTGCTTTCTTCTTTCGACTTTTGGCTTTCTTCTTTGAGCGGTTCTTCCGCGGTCTTTGGACTTTCTACTTTCTTGTATTTCTTCTGCCGCATCTCCCATCTCTCGCGGGCGTATTGCTGCATGTCGATCACCGTGTCGTTCTCGTCTATGATCTCCAGCCCGAAGATCGTCTCGATGATGTCCTCCAGCGTCAGGATACCGACGAACATACCGTATTCGTCGATGATCTGTGCTATCTGGCTCTTCTGTTTCAGCATGCTGTCGAAGATAGTGCCGAGCGTCAGATCCTGGTCAAAAGCCGGTAACGGGCGTTTGATACTGCCGAGCGTCTTGCGGAAATGGTCCTCTGTCAGGTCCTCCAGCGCATCGTTGCGCATGATATAGCCGGTGATATACTCCGGTGCCTCCGGTTTATACAACGGGATACGCGAGAAATGGTCGTATTCGTCGTTGTCGTAATAAGCCCGGAGCGTCATGCTCTCCGGTGCCGTCTTGGCTACCACACGAGGCGTCATCACGTCGTAGGCATGGATAGAATCCAGGCGCATGAGGTTGGAGAAGATCTTGTTCTCATCCTCGTCCACCACTCCTTCTTCTTCTCCTACGTTCACCATCGCCAGCACTTCCTCGCGGCTGACGGACGGGTCGTCGTTCTCGCCGAAGAGTTTTGCGATCAGCTCCACCAGCAGAACCAACGGATAGAGCACGAAAGAGAGAAACTGTATGGTCCGCGCGGCAAAACCCATCAGCTCACGCCAGTAACGCGTGCCAAGCACCTTGGGAATGATCTCCGAGAAGACAAGAATCAGAATAGTGGTGATAGCGGAAACCACGCCAAACCATTTGCTGCCGAACAGCGCAGTGGCTTGTACGCCCACGCCCGCAGCACCGATGGTATTTGCAATCGTGTTAAGCGACAGGATCGCCGCAAGAGGCTTGCCCGTGTTCTCCTTGTATTGCTGCATCAACTTCGCCGGAGCGTAACCCTCTTCCACGCGGAGATTGATATAACTGAGCGAGGTGGACATCAGCGTCGACTCAAGCAACGAACACAGAAAACTGACGCCTAAAGCGATAAAAAGATATAGTAAAAGTAGTCCCATAATCTAAAATCGACTGCAAAGATACTGCTTTTTTCCGACTTGTGCAAGATTTTAGCAGAAAAAATCGTTTGTGCTCACTCTAACTCAATCCCCTTCTTCGTTTTCGTTCCGTGTTGCTCGCAGGATATTCCTTCTTGCGAGTAACATCATTTGTATGACGATAGCCGGCAGGATAATTGTTATTGTGGGAAAGAGCGTAGCATAATGCAGGTCCGTCATGCGCAAAGCGTAAAAAATAGCCAGACCGTAATAGACCCCGGCTACCGCTATGACGAAATGGCAGATCTTAATTCCTTTCCGGCTGAAGAAACCGAACAAGCATACAATACTGCCGAATAACATGCCCAGATAGCAGTAATACAATCCGTTGACCGACATGGTGGCGGTTACATGTTCTGCGCCGGTGGCCAAATCCGTCTGGGTCACTACAAATTGGTGCCGGTCCATGCTGAAACTGCGTTCGTATATAATACCCTTGTCGCTCTGGAAGGAAAATATAGGCTTGGATGGCAATAAGGCTACTGCCACAATTGCTACCAGCACAAATATAAAATGCCTAAACAGCGGTTCTTTCAGTATTTTGTATATCTTCGAAGCCATAATCCGCCGCAAAAGTACAACAAAAAA
>JAFUUZ010000010.1 GCA_017471285.1 Paludibacteraceae bacterium
CTGGAAGTGCTCGTTGACAAGCAGCGCGCTATCGTAGAGGGTGTCAATATGGTATCCAAGAGTACCAAACCCAATGCTAAAAATCCGCAAGGCGGAATTGTTAAACAGGAAGCTCCTATCCATATCTCGAACCTCCAGGTTGTTGAGAACGGACAGCCCGTTCGTATCGGACGCGTTCGTAAGGATGGTAAGCTCGTTCGTGTATCTAAAAAAACCGGTAAGGAGATCTGATTATGAATACAGCAAGTTTGAAACAAGACTATCAGGAGCGCATCGTGCCCATCCTGATGAAGGAGTTCAACTACACTACTGTAATGCAGTGCCCGAAACTCCAGAAGATCGTCCTCAACCAGGGTCTGGGCGAGGCTGTTGCCGACAAGAAGATCATCGAGGTCGCTCTCCAGGAGATGACCGCTATCGCTGGTCAGAAAGCCGTAGCAACTGTTTCGAAGAAAGATATCGCAAACTTCAAGGTTCGTAAGCAAATGCCTATCGGCGTATGTGTTACCCTCCGCGGCCAACAGATGTATGAGTTCCTCGAGCGTCTCGTTCGTGTAGCTCTCCCCCGTATCCGCGACTTCAAAGGTATCAACAACAAGCTGGATGGACGTGGTAACTACACCTTGGGTATCACCGAGCAAATTATCTTCCCTGAAATTAACATTGATAACATCACCAAACTGCTGGGTATGAACATCACGTTCGTTACTACGGCGAAAACCGATGAGGAGGGCTTCGCACTCCTGCGTGAGTTTGGTTTACCGTTTAAAAAGTAATTCAGACTATGGCAAAAGAATCAATGAAAGCCCGCGAGGTAAAACGCGCAAAGTTGGTTGCTAAATACGCAGCTAAACGTGCCCAACTCCTCAAGGATGGTGACTATGTAGGCCTTCAGGCCCTCCCGAAAAACGCATCTCCGGTTCGTCTGCACAACCGTTGCAAAGTGACCGGCCGTCCGAAAGGATACATGCGCGCATTCGGTCTCAGCCGTATTCAGTTCCGCGAGATGGCTTCCAAAGGACTCATCCCGGGAGTTAAGAAAGCGAGCTGGTAAAATTAACATTATTAAATATTGTCCCGACAGGCGGGATTAATTTAACAACAAAAAACAATGACAGATCCTATTGCAGATTACCTCACTCGATTGAGGAATGCTATCAAGGCCGGCCACCGTGTAGTGGAAGTTCCGGCTTCGAATCTGAAGAAGGAGATCACCCGTATCTTGTTTGAGAAAGGTTATATCCTTTCCTACAAGTTCGTAGAGGATGGTCCTCAGGGCACTATCAAGATTGCCCTCAAGTATGATCCGGTTAACAAAGTTAACGCGATCAAGTGTTTGAAACGTGTATCCACTCCGGGTTTGCGTAAGTATGTCGGCTATCGCGACATGCCGCGCGTGCTCAACGGTCTCGGAATCGCTATCCTTTCGACCTCGAAAGGCGTGATGACCAACAAAGAGGCTGTCGGACAGCAACTGGGTGGTGAAGTATTGTGCTATGTTTATTAATAAGGAGGAACAGCTATGTCAAGAATTGGAAAACTTCCTATCGCTATTCCCGCAGGCGTAACGGTTACCGTTAGCCCCGAGAATGTAGTGACCGTTAAAGGTCCTAAGGGCGAACTCAGCCAGGCTGTAGATCCCCTGATTTCAGTAAACGTAGAAGGCGCTGTATGCCATGTTACCCGTCCTAACGACGAGAAAGAGGCTCGCGCTAAACACGGACTCTACCGCGCCCTTATCCATAACATGGTAGTAGGTTGCTCGGAGGGATATAAGAAAACTCTTGAACTTGTCGGCGTTGGTTACCGTGTAGAGCTGGCTCAACCCAATGTGCTGAACTTCTCGCTCGGTTATACTCACCCGATCTATCTCGGACTCCCGAAAGAGGTAAAGGTGGAAACCAAGTCGGAGCGTAACCAGAACCCGCTCGTAATCCTTGAGTCTTGCGACAAGCAGCTGCTTGGCCAGATTTGTGCTAAGATCCGCTCCTTCCGCAAACCGGAACCGTATAAGGGCAAAGGTATTAAGTTCCAAGGTGAAATCGTTCGTCGTAAAGCTGGTAAGTCGGCTGGTAAATAATAGAAAGGAAACAAGATTATGATTAAGAAAATTGCACGTCGCCTTAAGATTAAGGCTTCCATCCGCACCAAGGTGTCGGGAACTGCAGAGCGTCCGCGTCTGACCGTGTTCCGTTCTAACAGCCAGATTTACGCTCAGGTCATTGACGACCTCCAGGGTAAGACCCTTGCCAGCGCATCGTCGCTCGCTATCAAAGACAAAATGACTAAGACCGAGAAAGCCGCTGAGGTAGGCAAACTCATTGCCGCAGCTGCTATCAAAGCCGGAGTCACAGAAGTAGTATTTGACCGTAATGGATACCTCTATCACGGCCGTGTTAAATCATTGGCAGACGCTGCACGCGAGGCAGGTCTCAAATTCTAATAAATTACGATCATGCAAAGAGTAAAATCAACACAAGACCTTGAGCTCAAGGAGCGTCTGGTCGCAGTCAACCGAGTAACGAAAGTTACAAAGGGTGGACGTACTTTCACTTTCGCAGCTATCGTAGTTGTTGGAAATGAAGATGGTATCGTCGGTTATGGTCTGGGTAAAGCAGGCGAGGTTGCTGCTGCAATGCAGAAAGCTACCGAGGCTGCAAAAAAGAACCTGATTCAAGTACCTGTTCTGAAGGGAACAATTCCTCACGAGCAGTTTGCTAAATTCGGCGGTTCGCAGGTTTACATCCAGCCTGCTACGCACGGTACCGGAGTAAAAGCCGGTGGTGCTATGCGTGCCGTTCTGGAGAGCGCCGGCGTACGCGACGTATTGGCTAAATCTAAAGGTTCGTCGAACCCGCACAACCTCGTGAAAGCTACTATTCAGGCGCTCGCCGAGTTGCGTGACGCCCGTACCGTAGCCGCTAACCGTGGCGTAAGCCTCTCTACTGTTTTTAATGGTTAACCCCTCTAAATCCTACGAATTATGGCAAAAATTAAAATTCAGCAAGTACGCAGTATTATTAAGTGCCCGAAGGTGCAGAAGGAAACCATGGCAGCTCTCGGTCTGCGCAAGATGAACGCAGTCGTTGAGCACGAAGCCACACCCGCTATTCTGGGAATGGTTGAGAAGGTTAAGCACCTTGTTAAAGTTATTGACTAATCCTAAAAACGAATTATCATCATGGAATTGAATAATCTTACCCCTGCAGCCGGTTCCGTTAAGACCGCCAAGCGTGTCGGCCGTGGTGCAGGTTCGGGCCTGGGTGGAACCTCTACCCGTGGTCACAAGGGTGCTAAATCGCGCTCCGGTTACAGCAAGAAGATTGGTTTCGAGGGTGGTCAGATGCCTATGCAGCGTCGTCTGCCGAAATTTGGCTTCAAGAATATCAACCGCGTGGAATACAAAGCTATCAACCTCGCTACTCTTCAGGCTCTCGCTGAGGCTAAGAGACTGGAGAAGATCGGCGTTGTAGAACTCCACGAGGCAGGTTTCATTGCTAAAAACCAGCTCGTTAAGATCCTGGGTAACGGCACACTGACTGCTAAACTGACTGTCGAAGCACATGCCTTCAGTAAGTCCGCAGAGGCTGCTATCACAGCAGCTGGCGGCGCCGTCGTTAAACTCTAATTATTAACTCAGAATAAACGTAGTTTATTATGAAGTTTATCGAAACATGTAAAAATATCTGGAAGATCGAAGACCTCCGTAACCGTTTGTTGACAACGGCTCTGTTCGTGTTAATCTATCGTTTCGGTTCTTTTGTCGTTCTTCCGGGTATTGATCCTACAGCCCTTTCTGCGCTGCATAGCCAGACAGCTGGAGGTCTGATGGCGCTCTTGGATATGTTCTCCGGTGGAGCATTCTCCAATGCGTCTATTTTCGCGCTCGGTATCATGCCGTATATCTCTGCATCTATCGTTATCCAGCTCCTCTCTATTGCGGTGCCGTATTTCCAGAAGATGCAGAAAGAAGGTGAATCCGGACGCCAGAAGATGAATCAGATCACCCGCTATCTCACTGTTGCTATTCTGCTCTTCCAGGGACCGAGTTATCTCGTGAACCTTTCTGTACAGATGGCACAGGCCGGACAGCCTCTCGCTATAGGATTCAACTGGTTTACTATCTCATCCACGATCCTCCTTACAGCGGGCTCTATGTTCGTTATGTGGCTGGGTGAGCGTATTACCGACCGCGGTGTTGGAAACGGTATATCCTTCATCATCTTGATCGGTATCATCGCGCGTCTCCCGGGAGCTTTCGTACAAGAGTTCTCCTCTCGTCTTAACGAAAACGGTGGCGGTGGATTGATGGTATTCATTCTCGAGGTTGTTATCCTGTTATTCGTGTTTGCTTTCGCAATCATGCTGGTACAGGGAACACGCCGTATTCCGGTGCAATATGCAAAGCGTATCCAAGGTAACAAGCAATACGGAGGTGTGCGCCAGTACATCCCGTTGAAGGTTAACGCCGCTAACGTAATGCCGATTATCTTTGCACAAGCTATTATGTTTATTCCGATTGCTTTTGTAGGCTTTGGTTCAGGCGAACCCAGTGCCTTCACCCGGGCTTTCATGGATAACAACAGCTTCTGGTACAATCTGGTATTTGCACTGCTCATTATCGCCTTCACCTATTTCTACACCGCGATTATCATCAATCCGGTTCAGATGGCAGAAAATCTGAAACTGAACAACGGGTTTATTCCCGGTGTGAAGCCTGGTAAGAAGACGGCTGAGTATATTGACACTATCATGAGTCGCATCACCCTCCCGGGTTCTATTCTTCTGGCTATCATCGCCGTTCTGCCTGCATTCGCGCGGCTGTTCGGTGTAACCATGGGATTTGCGCAATTCTTCGGAGGTACATCGTTGCTCATCATGGTAGGTGTTATTTTGGATACATTGCAGCAGATTGAGAGCCATCTCCTCATGCGTCACTACGACGGATTCTTTGAGTCCGGTATGCGCATCAAAGGACGCTCCGGTGCTATGGCCTACTAATTCGTTTCGGTTAGATGATTTTTCTCAAGACGGACGAAGAAATAGAGCTCATGCGGGCAAGCAACATCCTGCTTGGTAAGACCTACGCCGAAGTGGCGAAGGCTATCAAGCCGGGTGTTACTACCGCCCAACTGGATAAGATAGCTTATGAGTTCATCATGGATAACGGGGGAAGACCCGCGTGTCTCGGATACGAGGGATATCCTGCAACTCTTTGTACTTCGGTCAATGAACAGGTGGTACATGGTATCCCGTCTGACAAAGTTTACTTGAAAGAAGGAGATATCATCTCTGTGGATTCCTCGATAGAACTCAATGGATGGCATTCCGATAGTGCTTATACTTTCCCGGTGGGAGAGGTTAGTCCGGAGATCATGAAGCTCCTCCGGACAACGAAGGAAGCTCTTTATCTCGGAATCGAACAGGCAGTAACGGGTCGCAGACTCGGAGATGTCAGTTTCGCTATCCAGCAGCACTGTGAGCGCGCAGGCTACGGCGTTGTACGCGAGTTTGTAGGACATGGTATCGGTCGTGAGATGCATGAGGAACCCGAGGTCTGCAATTATGGCCGTCGCGGTAACGGCATCGTCCTTAAATCCGGCATGACGCTCGCTATAGAGCCGATGATTACGCTCGGACGCCGCAATATCCTTATTGAGGATGACGGATGGACAGCCCGTACCATCGACCGCAAACCTGCAGCACATTACGAGTTATCCGTGTGCGTACGAAACGGCAAGGCGGATATCTTGTCCACGTTTGATTACATCCAATCCGTATTGGGAGACAAATTCATCTAAACAATAAGAAGTATGGCAAAACAAGACAGCATCGAAGTGGATGGAACGGTAGTAGAGGCATTGTCCAACGCAATGTTCCGTGTCCAATTGGAGAACGGTCCGCTCATTATCGCCCATATCTCCGGTAAGATGAGAATGCATTACATTAAGATTCTGGCTGGTGATCGAGTTAAAGTAGAGATGAGTCCGTATGACCTCACCAAAGGTCGCATCTCCTTCCGCTACAAGTAATTATTAAATCAAAAACAAAGTTTTTACTATGAAAGTAAGAGCATCAATCAAGAAGCGCAATGCAGACTGCAAGATTGTACGTCGCAAAGGGCACTTGTATGTTATTAACAAGAAGGATCCTAAAATGAAAATGCGTCAAGGATAAGCGTAATTTTTAATTAGAATCAATATCTTCTTTTATTATTTATTTAACAAAATTATCCTTAGTATTTAATTATGGCTATAAGAATTGTCGGTGTAGATATCCCGCAAAACAAATGCGGCGAAGTCAGTCTGACTTATATCTACGGAATAGGTCGTTCAAGCGCAAAGAAAATTCTCGCTGAGGCGGGTGTTGACCCTACCCTCAAAGTAGAGAATTGGACGGATGACCAAGCAGCTAAAATCCGTGAGATCATCGGTGCTAAATATAAAGTGGAAGGTGATCTCCGTTCGGAAACACAATTGAACATCAAGCGTTTGATGGATATCGGTTGTTACCGTGGTGTACGTCATCGTATCGGACTCCCTGTTCGCGGTCAGAGCACAAAGAATAACGCTCGTACCCGTAAAGGACGTAAGAAAACTGTTGCAAACAAGAAGAAAGCAACCAAGTAATCAACCGTTGGTATTAATAACTTGTCTTAAGTTTGTAGCCTAGTCTTCCGACTTCCGACTATTGACTTTCGACTAAATCAAAATTCATCAAACAATATGGCAAAGAAAACTATTGCAGCTAAGAAGCGCGTTGTGAAGATTGATGGTGTTGGCCAACTTCACGTGATGTCTTCTTTCAATAATGTAATCGTTACGGTTGCTAACGGTGACGGCCAGGTTATCAGCTGGTCTTCAGCAGGTAAACAAGGCTTCCGTGGCAGCAAAAAGAATACTCCTTATGCAGCTCAAATGGCAGCAGCAGACTGCTGCAAGGTCGCTTTCGACCTCGGCTTGCGTAAAGTAAAAGCATACGTTAAGGGTCCGGGACAAGGACGCGAATCGGCTATCCGTGCCTGCGTCGCTGCGGGTATTGATGTAACGGAGATTATTGACGTTACCCCAATGCCGCATAACGGCTGTCGTCCTCCGAAACGTCGTCGTGTATAATTGTTTAACCCTTTAACGTTTAGAAAATTATGGCAAGATATATTGGCCCAAAATCTCGCATTGCGCGCCGTTTCGGTGAGCCTATCTTTGGCGAGGACAAGGTGCTTGCAAAACGTCCGTACGCACCCGGACAACACGGTGTTAACCGTCGTAAGAAAAACTCTGAATATGGTACCCAGCTTGCAGAGAAGCAGAAAGCAAAATACACCTATGGTGTACTGGAGCGTCAGTTCCGTCTTCTTTTCGCAAAAGCAGCTCGTACTAAAGGTATTACCGGTGAGATCCTTATCCAGCTTCTCGAATGTCGTCTGGATAACATCGTTTACCGTCTCGGTATCGCTCCTACCCGTGCAGCAGCACGCCAGCTCGTTTCGCACCGTCATATCACGGTGGACGGACAGGTGGTAAATATTCCTTCCTATTCCGTTAAACCGGGACAGGTAATTGCTGTACGTGAGAAATCCAAATCTCTTGAGGTGATTGCTTCCTCTCTCCAGGGCTTTAATCATGCAAAATATGGTTGGCTCGAGTGGAACGAGGCTGAGAAAGCCGGCAAACTCCTCAATATTCCTGCACGGGCTGAGATTCCGGAGAATATCAAGGAGCAATTAATCGTTGAGTTGTACTCTAAATAATTTTTAAATTCATGGCAATATTAAATTTCATCAAACCTGATAAGGTTATCATGTTGGAGTCGAGTGAGAACAAGGGAATTTTTGAGTTCCGTCCACTCGAGCCGGGGTACGGAATTACGATAGGCAATGCCATCCGTCGTGTGCTGCTCGGCAGCCTCGAGGGATATGCAATCTGCTCTGTCAAGATCAGTGGTATTGATCATGAATTTGCTACCATCCCCGGAGTCATCACTGACGTTACTAACCTTATCCTCAACCTCAAGCAAGTCCGCTTCCTGCATAAGGAGGGAGTAGAGGAGGAGACTGAGACTGTTAAACTCCATGTCAATAAGGCTAAATCCTTTACGGCAGGCCAGTTTAATACCGTTCTCCAATCCTTCGAAGTCCTCAATCCCGAGTTGCAACTCGCAGAAATGGACGACTCTGCTGATTTCGAGATTGAGATCACTATTAACAAAGGACGCGGATACGTGCCCGGTGACGAGAACCGCAAGGCTAATGACCCGATCGGAACGCTCGCTATCGACTCTATCTACACTCCTATTCGAAACGTCATGATTTCTGTGGATCAGTTCCGTGTAGGTCAACGTACCGACTACGAGAAACTGACTCTCGAGATCACTACCGACGGCTCTATCGCTCCGCAGCAAGCGCTTACCGAAGCTGCTAAGATCCTCATCTATCATTTCATGCTCTTCTCGGACGAGCGTATCGTACTCGAGGAGGAGACATCGAAGGCAAACTCTGCTCTCGATGAGGAGATCCTGCGTATGCGTCAGCTGCTGAACCAGAAACTTCAGGATATGGACCTCTCCGTCCGCGCCCTGAACTGTCTGAAGGCAGCCGAAGTAGAGACTCTTGGAGATCTCGTTCGCTACCATCGCGCAGACCTGCTTAAGTTCCGTAACTTCGGTAAGAAATCTCTTACTGAACTGGACGAACTGCTTGAGCGTAACGGACTCGCTTTTGGTATGGATATCTCACGTTACCACGTGAATGATTAATTCATTTAACACTCAACATTAAACAAAATTAGTATGAGACATAATAAAAAATTCAATCACCTTAGCCGCAAAGCCAACCATCGTGCTGCGATGCTTTCCAATATGGCATGCTCGCTGATTATGCACAAGCGTATCAGCACGACGCTTGCTAAGGCTAAAACGCTCCGTATCTACGTAGAGCCGATCCTCACGCGTGCTAAAGAGGATAATATGAATAACCGCCGTTTGGCTTTCTCCCTCCTCAAACAGAAAGAGGTCGTTACCGAACTCTTCCAGAATGTAGGTGAGAAGATCGCTAACCGTCCGGGTGGTTATACCCGTATCCTCCGTACCGGATTCCGTCTCGGCGACGCTGCTGAGATGTGTATCATCGAGCTCGTAGATTACAACGAGAATATGCTCAAGGAGACCAAGAAGGCCACCAAGAAAGCTACCCGCCGTGCCGGCAAAAAAGCCGTTAAAGAGGAAGTAGCTGAGGCACAGGCTGAGGCTCCCGAAGCTCCCGAAGCAAAGGCAGAATAAGTACGAAGTTTGGATGTACGAGGTACGAAGGATGGACGAAGGAGACCAAGGACAATTCAATAAAATCGTAAATAAATCGTACATCGTAAATCGTTAAATCGTAAATTAGCTTATGTTTTTGGATGTCAAAAACCATAACCCGGAAGGTACAGATCTCGCCGCCGTCAAGGTCGGCGAGACTGTTTCTGTTTCCGGTATGATCCATAATGTCCGTGTCACGAAGTGGGGAGGATTTATCGTTCTTCGCAAATCCCGCGGACTCTTACAAGCAGTCGTTTCCAACGATACTTCCAAATTCTACGACGAAGCCGGATCGGAAATCGCCATGAACGATCTGTGCCGCGAGATGGCTGTCACGATCACAGGAACGCTCAATGAAGCGAAGATCAAAGATCCTGCAGCGTTCTACAACACGATTGAGATAGCAGTTACAGAAGTGCGGGTTCTTTCCCGTCCTACTACCGCTGAGGTGGTGGATATGAATGCCCTTAAGTTCGGCGACGAAGAGACCCTCCTGCGCTATAAGTTTGATAACCGCCAGGTTACTCTTCGCAACCCCCGCGATATGGCGATTCTGAAGGTCCAGAGCACGATTGCTCGCGCTTTCGGCGAGTTCCTCGCTGCCAACGGCTTTACCCAGATCTTCACCCCGAAGATTGTATCCGAAGGAGCAGAAGGCGGCGCGAACGTGTTCAAGATGGATTATTTCGGCAAGCAGGTGTATCTGGCTCAATCGCCCCAGTTCTACAAACAGATCGGTGTCGGCGTCTATGAACGTGTCTTTGAGATCGCTCCGGCTTACCGTGCGGAGAAACATGCTACCTCACGCCACCTGAACGAGTATATCTCGCTGGATGTGGAGATGGGCTTCATCAAAGGACAGGAAGATGTCATGACGCTGGAAGCGGCTTTGCTTCGTCATATCATCGCTGTTGTGGAGCGCGATTGCGCGCATGAGTTACAGTTGCTCAACGCGGTTAATCCGGTGCTCCCGGAGCAGGTTCCGGCATGGAAACTGAGCGAAGTGCATGAGATTCTCTTTGAGAACAACCTCTGTGAGCAAGACCACCGCGGCGAGGACGACCTCGCGCCGGAGGAAGAACGGGCTATATGCAAATATGCATTCGAGAAATATGGTTCGGACTTCGTGTTCGTCACCCATTTCCCGTCCGAGCACCGCGCTTTCTATGCGATGGATGATCCGGAGGACCCGAGTCTCACGTTGAGTTTTGACCTTCTGATGCGTGGTTTGGAGATCACATCCGGCGGACAGCGTATTCATAAGGAACAGGAATATCGCGAGAAAATGATTCGGCGCGGCATGAACCCCGATGCGTTCCATTTCTATCTGGATACCTTCAAGAACGGTATGCCTCCTCATGGCGGCTTTGCCATTGGTCTGGAACGTATCACGGCTTGCTTCCTGGGTATCGCCAATGTGAAGGAATGTTCGATGTTCCCGCGCGATATCAACCGGGTAGCACCTTGATCCGCTGCCGTTCAGCAAAAAGAAGACCCTCCCGGGCCTTCTTTTTTTGTATAATATTGATGATTCTCGTCTTTTTTTTTGCATATCTTATTATATTTTTGTACCTTTGCACCATGTTTCTTAAAAAACAGATTATAGCGCTAGTGAGTATGAAGGCGATGGTTGTCATTTGTATTGCCTTATGTGCTTGCACTCCTCGCTCGCTCCGTGAGGCGCAGGAAGTAGTGGCGCAGGCGGACAGCCTGTGGCATGAGGGTAAGATATACGGCGTGGATGGAGGCGACAGCGCCACCCTCGCGCATGCGTATGAGGCATTCAGACATTTCCCCCTCTCTTGTGGAGAGGGACGGGGTGAGGTTGCCTATCACTACGGCAAGCTGCTGCGCGCGAAAGACAACCCCGTAGAGGCTATGCAGGTGTTCATCGATGCCACCCATTCCCGTACAAAAGACTACCATATCTTAGGAAGAATATATAGCAATATGGGCTCTATCTGCCATTTGGCAGGCGAGTTTCCTCTGTCGTATGAGATGTATGAGAAATCCGCCAAGATGTTTCTTCGTGATAAAGATACTTTGTCATATTATTATCTACTAAATGATATGGCCTTCGAATTGGCTGAGCAAGGAAAGAAAAAGGAAACAGAAACTTTGATAGATTCAATTACGCTACATTGTACTAATCAAGGAGTCAAAGTCAAGACATTAGAAACGAAAGCACTTTTATATCAATCGCTTAAATGTCATGATTCTGTTATCACGACAATAGATTCATTACAATCTATCGGATATAATGATGTTATAGAACTTACGATGAAAGCACGTGCATTTCATAATCTCAATTGGCCGGATTCTGCTTTGTACTATGCCAATAGGGTGGTGCAACACTCTCCGACAGATGCTTGCGCAATTGCCGCGTACTACATATTATCCCATAGCAAAGACACGATAAACAAAGATAGTGTACTTATTCTTACTTCCGCACGTGCAGATGCACAAAGGGCATGGGCTTATTCTCAAAGTAAATTGGCTCAAGCCGTTCAATTATTAGAGCAAGACTTGAATCGCAAACCGGATTTTCGGTGGTTATATGCCATTCTTGCAACACTACTAATTATAGGAACAAGCACAGGAATATATGCATATAGAAAATATAATAAACGCGAATTACTTTCCCAACAGGTGAACGATTTGCTCAATAAGAGTGATGCAGAAATCCAACGCCATGAGCAAATTATACAGGAACATGAAGAATATAATAATTCCTTAGCAATTCAAATAGAGAAATACTGCACAATTTTGTCTCAGGCAGAAGACTTTCCCAATAACATATATTGGAAAGATTTTGACGCTATGAGTAAGTTGATAAATGACAATTTTGGGATGTTGGTAACCAAACTACAAAGTATATACCATCTTTCCGAAAGAGAAATCAGATTATGTATTTTAGTAATGATGTGCGACCCGAGCGGGACTGAATTAGCTAACTTGTTATACTATGGAAAAGGGATACGTACCTTCAAGAACCGCGTAGCTCACAAATTAGGAACAAATAGTACAGAATTACATGTATTTTTAATAAAACTGACTGCTAACATATATTCAGAATAACATTCATAAAGAATTTGTGTACACTATAATTTTCTATAAATTGCTGGTATTCATGCAAATGTGAGATAATTCAATAGATTAATTGTGTACACTATTTTTTGTGAAGTTTTAAAAAAAGCAGTAATTTTGCACCGCCAACCCAAAGAGGTTTGGTGGTGCGCTTATTTTGTACCTATTGTTAACACTTAAACTCTTATTCTTATGAGAGACAAATTTATTACTTTTATCTTTATTGCATTTTTTGCAATGCCAGCCGTTCTTCTTGCTGAAGAAACCGAGATTCAATTAACGGAAGTAATTGTTATGGGAGTTCTTCCAGGCGACAATCCTTTGGATGATTGTGAACCTGTAGGAGAAAACCCTACTCGCCCTAGAGACTTCCGTGCAACGATCAATGGCAACTCGTTGACTATTCTCAAACAAGAAGAGGCTATCCCCTTCGCGCAGGCAGTAGTTGTTAATGCCGCAACCGGCAGCGTTGTGGTTAACGAACAGTTCACCAACTCTCTCTCCCGTCCGATTGCTAACGCAGGCGTGTATGTCCTCCGCATCGCAACCGCAGGTGGTGATCTTGTAGGACAATTTAGAGTAGAATAATGTTTCACATATAAAACAAAAATAGTATGAAAAAGTACTTTTTTCTTTCTATAGCGTTATTAATCGGAATGATGCATGTATTTGCAGATGACGCTGTATTTAAATTCCAAGGTGCAACAATTACGCCTAATATCGGATATACGATTCCCTGCATGGGGTATCATGATACCTTAATAGTGGAAATAGATCGTAACCTCTTTAATCCATCCCAAATTAATGGCTGGTCAGCAAGTGGAGATCTCGCCATAATAGAAGAAGAGACGGCAGGCGTTGATTTCGTACACATTTACTCAACAGGTCCTGCACGCGGAGGACTAACTATCGGATATGATTATGGTGATTGCAGTGGCTATTCGCAGGGATTCATTATAAACAAATCCTTTCATCCTGATACTTTCAAATTAGCGATCAAAGGTCCAGAATGTATTGTTGACAGCCAAGAAGTAGTTTATTCCGTATCCCCGATTCTAACAAAGAACCTTGGTGCAAATATAGGCATAGACTCCTATATCTGGAATGTACTGCAAACACCTCGTCCGGTATTCGTAGATACCATCCTTTATGTATCCGGCGATACTAGTTCTGTGACATTTAAAGTAAAGCATGTTGATCCCGACAATTTGCCAGTTATTACTGTAGCCATTGGTGCTTGTAACACAGCTTATCCATTGTCACTTAATCTCGGAAATTCAACTCCCAAACCAGAATTGATAGATACTATGTATTTTCCTGTGGGGAAGGAATCTTTTAAGGTTGGAGTTATGCAACCGGATACAGCGTTAGTTTATACATGGAGTTGTAAACCCGCATCATCATTTACCATAGAGCCATTCGGGAAAGGAGACAGCGCGATAGTCCGCATTGAAGAAGGCGGAGAAAAGGCTACTTGTGAGGTTTTTGTAACTGCAGAATACCGCCGGATACAATGTAACACCTCTGCCGATACAATGATTGTTATGCGAACATGGGGAAGCGATGTCTATATTGCAGATTCCTCAAATATAGAAAATGCATGTTATGCAGTAAACTTAGTTGACACTCCATCTTACATGTTTACTGTCAAAGGCTCTTCTATCCCTATAGAAACAAGTTTTGATTGGAATCTCCCTAATGGTTGGAATTTTAGAAATGGATTAGTATCAAATGGAAAGACGATAACCATCTATCCTAATAATGCTGCCCGATTGGTAGATACGTTATTAGTAAAACCACTCAATCCGAATGACCCTGCACTCCCGGATTCATTTATTGTATATATTAAGCCTGATACTATTCCGTCTGTTCGTATTAAGCAAGATAGCTGTTTGGTATATAATTCAGAAGGTGCTGTATATGTAGATACAACAGGATTGAATCTTCCGGAAGGTGTTACGTTTGAATGGGATGTACCCGATTCATTAAAAGGAGTGAGCGGCGGTACAGACACTTTGCGTTTCACGCCTAATTCTGGAATGACATCCGTTCAAGTGCGCGCCAAGGGTACTGGCGGTTGTGATAGTGAATACACATCCTACGCTGTGGTATATAAACCACAAAAACCAGATTCGATAGTATGGATAGATAGTGCTTGTGTATCATATGGAATTCAAGATAATTTAGAATTTATGATTGCTAACCCCTTACCAGATCAACAATATCGGTGGAACGCTCCTGATGGTTGGAGGATTATAACGGATACAACAGGTGGTTTTGTAACACATGTAGAAATGGCTACGAATGGTGTCGCAGGTGAACATACAATTTATGTTAGAGGTGTTAATGAAAGTAATGAACAATGTCCCACTTCTGATGCTGAATCACGTAAAGTAGTCATTCCGGATTATATTGTTACGATAGTTCCAATCCCAGGAGCGGGATATATAGTAGCTTCAGTGTCTGAGCAAAGCCCGATAATAGAATCCGCTAACCTGTACGAAAATGGAGAGATAATAGAAGGTGCTATCTCAAGCGCATTAAATTATGTGGTGATTAATCAAGCACATTCGCGTAAAGATGAATTCCTATCTTTAGGTGATTTGACAAATAATACTATTTTCTCACTTGAGATTATAATGAGTTTACCCAACGGATGTCGCTTGAGGTACGTTTATGGCTCTCCTCTGAATAATGGACAATACCAAGTTATTCGCAGGGCATCTTCACCCGCAAAAAGACAAATGACAGTAGATCATAAATTGTCAGTATCTCCGAACCCTGCATATACGGAATTAACTTTATCGTTGTCTGATGTCGAAGATAGTTTAGTAGATATATTTGTAATAAGTACTAATGGGAAAATTCTCAAAACCCTCCATAATTCTCCTATTGGAAATTCTATTGATGTATCGGATATACCTCAAGGGACATACTTGCTATCTGTAACATGCAAAGGAATACCTTATTCAACTATCTTTATAAAGCAATAGTATGGAACGAAGAATATTTAGTATGACCTTCTTCATATGCATTTTTTTTATAGACGCATATGGAGATAATTTCTGGGCATCAAATGCGGATGGCATAGATTTCTATTTTCAACGAGTAAATGACTCTGTCGCCAGATACGCAGTACATCCTGATAGTTCGGATTCTTTATACTACGAAATCGATACATTACGCTTACCTGATACTATTTGGTATGAAGGAAGCAGGTTCATTGTAGATCCAGGAACGTCTCTAATCAATATAATATCATTTACATATGCTGTTCCAAGTGTTGTAATACTTCCGAAAAATTTTGGAAACGTAAATAATGAACAATATCTATATCCGATACTATTCTTAACCGGTACGAAAGAGCAATACGATGAGGAAGCGGATTTATATTACACACCTCAATCTGTACATACAATAATAGTAGATGATGCTAACCCTAATTTATCAAGTATAGATGGTGTGCTCTATAACAAGACTGCAGATACTTTGCTGGCATTCCCTCCCGGAAGAAGAGGTACATATACGGTACCGGAAAGCGTCTGGCGATTAGAGATGGCATGTTTTATGTTTTCTGAATTAGACACTCTGAATATTTCTGATAAATTGAATGATATAGGGGATAGAGCTCTTTTTTATGCACAGAGAATCCGGTCTTTCCGTTACCCGAATGCTCTCAAACGTGTGGAAGAAGGGCATATCGTTTTAGGAACAGCATTAGAAGAAATAATATTTGGCTCAGGACTGGAGTTTATTGGAGGCAGCAACTTTGGAACAGGTAACAATAAACTGCAACGTATTAAATGCTTGGCTGTTTCTCCTCCGGAAACAACTATAGAACAGTTTCAGGTGTCCGATTTTGTGTCGCTGTTTGTTCCCCGCAAAAGTATAGAGGCATATAGGTTGGCTAACGGCTGGAAAGGTTTTCACTCGATTTTACCGATAGAACCACCCGTGATAGTAGGTATGGATACAGCAGAAATAGCATGGGTAAGCAATGCTGTCGCTACAAGTTACACATTAACGCTCTATACCGACGAAGCCAGGACGCAGCGGTTTATGTCGCTCACGTTTGATGCCAACGGTCATCTGACGCATATCGACATCAACAGCAGCCACATGCCGGAGCGTATGCCTGCGCTGTACCACGAGGACGGCGAAGAGGAGAAACGGTTCGCGGAGTATTACTCGTTCACCATCTCCGGCCTCTCGCCAGACACCAAGTACTACTACACCCGCCAGAGCCTGAAAGGAACAGAAGTCATTGACGAAGAGACAGGTTCATTTGAGACGCAGAGCGACGGAGAAGAGGGATTAGAACAAAACAGCGTATTTTCTTCCGAACCGCAGAAGATGATCAAGGATGGTCAGGTGCTTATCCGTAGCGGCAATGCGACATACAACCTCCAAGGGAAACAGGTGGAATAAGACTTGAATAAGAGTCAAACAAGAGGCAAGTAAGAGGCAACTCGTGGCCATTTTCGATTTGAGCATTAAAAATGCACTTTTCTCTTGCGAGATTCAAAAAATCTTCGTACCTTTGCAGCGGAAAAATGTTATTAGTCACAAAAAATCCTTGTAAATATGCGTTTTTCACGTTCACAGTACTTACAACAACTTCTCACAGGAAGAGGCAACGGAATGGTTAAAATAATCACCGGCGTCAGACGTTGTGGAAAATCATTTCTGTTATTCGATATTTTCCGTTCTTATTTGTTGGGCGAAGGAGTGAGTGAAGATCATATTATTGCATTGACATTGGATCAACGGAATATGAAAACTTTGCGCAATCCGGATAGACTGCTGGAGTATAGATACTTTATATAGTAGAATGTTTATTAAGCGCTAATGATGAAAAAGAGAATCTTTCTTTTTATCCAGATAATAATTTTTGTTGTTATTTCGCAGCTGGCAGTCGCACGCGGGATGGCTTCTGATACCACAGCCTGTGAAGAATATAAACAAATAAAATTTTCAGTCTCTGTGGTAGGAACCAAGGTGAGATATGATTTGTCGAACAATGAGACCCTTGAGCCTCCCCATGCCGATAGCGTGTGGATCACGTTTCACACGGAAGATACTACATCTGTGGTATATACCGGACATGCGCAATCCGGTGAATTTATAGATATTTCTTCCTTTGAGAGAGGGTTTTATGGATTGCATGTGCTAATAGGTGAGTGTAAGATGGCGCAATCGTTTATATTTAGAGGGCGAGGGCAGACGACAACAATAGGACAAGAACCGGTTGTTACAAATACAGCCTCCAAAATTCTCCGTAACGGTCAAATTCTTATCCTTCGCGGCGACAAGACCTACACCCTCCAGGGTCAGCAGGTGGAATAAGACTTGAATAAGAGTCAAACAAGAGGCAAGTAAGAGGCAACTCGTGGTCATTTTCGATTTGAGCATTAAAAATGCACTTTTCTCTTGCGAGATTCAAAAAATCTTCGTACCTTTGCAGCGTGAAATACTAAATGAAGATGCCTATGGCAGATGTAGAGAAAAACAAACAGAGCCACTCCTCGCAGATTGCGGTTATTGCGGAACCGCTGATGCAGCAGTTGCGGGAACTCATAGAGAACACCCGTAAGCGCGTTGCGTCTGTGGTAAGCGACGAGACGACGCAACTATATTGGAATGTGGGTAATGCTGTCAATACGTTTGTGCTGCAGGGCAGCCGTGCGGAGTACGGAAAACAAATTGTCGTTTCAGTGTCACGACAATTGGCAGTAGAGTATGGAAATAGTTTTGAGGAGAAGAATTTGCGTCGGATGATGCAGTTTGCGACTGAGTATCAAGACTTTGAAATTGTCGCATCACTGATACGACAATTGCCATGGTCACATTTTACGCTTCTCATTCCAATACATGAACCGCTCTGGGAAATAATCGTGCCCTTGTGGCTAAGAACGACATGCGTTTGAGAACGAGTGCTATTTTATAATTCGCTATAAATGAAATCTTTAGTGAATAAAATTTAGCGTAAAAACTTGCAGAAAAAAGATTTTTCTTCATATGCACTTGCGTATGTCATTTTTTTTGTGTACCTTTGCAGCGCAAAATGCAACTGACAAAAACAACAGAACGAGATGAGAAAGTTCATACTTATGATAGCTCTTACTGCCGGGATGGCAGCGTGGGCGCAAAGTGATAGTACCGCAGTAAAGAAAGACAGCGTGGAGGGCTGGCGTTTCACAACCGTTGACAGCGTGGCAATCACGCCGGTGAAAGACCAGAACCGCAGTTCGACCTGCTGGGCTTTCTCCACCCTCGGATTCCTGGAGTCGGAGGTACTGCGTATGAAAGGTCAGGTGGTCGATTTCAGCGAGATGTACGTTGTGTCCAAGACGATGATGGACCGTGCCACCTATTGTGTGCGGATGTATAACGAACCTCATTTCTCACCCGGCGGGTCTGCCTATGACGTTATCTATTGCATGGACCATTACGGCCTCGTGCCGCAAGAGGCAATGCCGGGTATCCGTTACGGATGGACGGCAGGCGACACGCTCCCCGTACATAACGAACTCGACCGCGTAGCAGGAGGATATGTCAAAGGGCTTAGCGGATTGAAACGTCTCAGCCCGGTATGGAGAGAAGGACTGCAGGCGATCTATGACACGTATCTCGGGCCTTGTCCTGAAGAGTTTGAACTGAACGGCAAGAAATATACTCCCAAATCCTTCGTGGAGAGTCTGGGATTATCGGCAGATGACTATGTCTCCATCACTTCTTATACCCACCATCCTTTCTACGAGCGTTTTGCGCTTGAGGTGCCGGATAACTGGCGCATGGACCAGATGTATAATGTGCCCCTCGAAGATATGATGCGTATTATCGACAATGCGTTGGCGAACGGCTACACGCTCGCTTGGGCGGCAGATGTCAGTGAGGTCGGATTCACCCGCAAAGGAATAGGAGTCGTCCCGGACGACGACAAAGGAGCGGATATCACCGGATCGGATATGGCGAAATGGGTAGGCATGTCTGCGGATAAAAAGAAAGAAGAGCTGACCAAAAAGCCCCTTCCGGAGAAGACGATCACGCAGCAGATGCGACAGGATGCCTTTGATAACTGGGAGACGACTGACGACCACGGCATGCAGATTTTCGGTACCGCCAAAGACCAGAACGGGAAACGGTACTATATGGTTAAAAACTCATGGGGTGCCATCCGTTCAGACTACAAAGGAGTATGGTATGTCAGCGAAGCTTTCATGCAATACAAGACCAACGACATTCTCGTGCATAAGAACGCCATACCCAAAGACATCCGCAAAAAACTGAATGTCAAATGAAACGAATGCTTTTCCTTCTCTTTGCGGCCTGCATAAGTGTCGCATTGAGAGCTGTGAACGTAAGTTATACGGCAGACGAGAGTACGATCTTTCCGAACCCCGAGCGTGGCTTTATCACCATGCTGACGGGCCATCTGACCCAAAGCAAACCTAATGCGGTCAAAGGGAAAGAGAGCTACTTGGATGCACATGCCTCCAATGACAAAGGAACGTTGATTCTGGTACACTATTATCTGGATAACTTCAAGTCAACGGCTACTCTTCCTACGGCTGTTCTGAACGGCTTTGATGAGGATATGGCAGTGCTGCGCAATAAAGGGATGAAAGCGATCATACGTTTCTCCTATGTGGACAATGCCCAAAACGAGACAGCCAGCGACGCTCCGTTCTCTATCGTGCAGCAGCATATCAACCAGTACAAATCGCACTGGCAGGCAAACGCAGATGTCATCTTCTGTTTCCAGGCAGGTATCGTAGGCGCATGGGGCGAGTGGTATTATACGAGTAACTACGGCAACAAGGTCTCCACGATGAATTCCGACCGCAGACAAGTGGTGGATGCGTTGTTAGCCGCTGTTCCTGCCGACCGCTGCATTCAACTTAGGACGCCTAAGTTCAAGACTTCGTACGTGAACAGTACGCAGCCGTTGAGCGAGTCGGAAGCCTATACGGGGACAGCCAAAGCGCGTCTGGGGCAACATAATGATGCGTTCCTGTACGACTACGACAACATGGGAACCTACCAGGACACCGCAACGGAAAAGCCCTGGCTGGCGCAAGAGACGCTCTATGTGCCGATAGGCGGCGAGACGGATATCACCGATGTCAACAAAGCCAAGAAATGGGCTACCTACGATAAGACAACTGCGGAGATGAGCCGCCTTCACTGGACGTTCATCCAAAGCGGCTATGCCACCCAGACGACTGATTATTGGAGAGGAAACGGTACGTTCGACGAACTGAACCGCAAGATGGGCTACCGCTACCAGCTGGTGAGTGCCACTCTGCCGGATCAGGCAAGCGCAGGCGGCAAGGCGAACATCAACATCAAAATCAAGAATGCCGGCTACGCGCCTCTGTACAACGAGCGGCACGCTTATCTTGTTCTGAAAGCGGCTGGCAGACAATACAAGATTCAGTTGCAGACAGACCCTCGCCGATGGAAGCCGAACGGCGTAGTGACGACGGTTAATGAACAGGTCACGATCCCATCCGACGTGCCTTCGGGAACATACGAGTTGTATCTGTACCTGCCTGACGCATATTCTTCCATCGCATCCAATCCGGCGTACGCCATCCGTTTCGCGAACAATAATGTGTGGGAGGCTTCAAGCGGCATGAACAAACTGAATGCCTCTGTGACAATAGCAGGCAGTTCCACCCCGGTAGATCCCCCTCAGGATGACGCAATCCTTCTTCCCGCGACACTCAACAAAGCGAATGTATCGACGTATAGCGAAAATATGAGCTGGTACAACAGCGACTATTTCGATTTCGGTCCGGAGGATGCCGCCAATACGGACCGCTGGGCGGAATGGAATGTCAAGTTACAGCATCCGGGTGAATATCTTGTTTCTGCGGAAGGCTATTATCCTAACGGACATCAGTGGCAGTTCGAGTTGCCGAACAGCGGAGCGGCGGTCTATTCGTTGCCGGAGTCATGGGGGACAGGAAACCAAACAGAGACAGGTGAAAATGTATGGGATCTGACGTCCGTAGCACAAGGCACCTACACGCTGCGCGCGCAGAATATTATGGAGTGGGGGCAGCCCAAACTGAAAAGCATCACGATTCAATACAATGGCGACCTGCCTTCCGATATCGGGAGCGTGAGCCAGGATGCGCCCCGAGCGGCGAAGATACTGCAAGACGGAAATCTGTATATCCTCCGGGAGAATAGAAAATATACCGTTCAAGGAACGGAAGTAGAATAAAAAAATCCGGCCGGAAGGTCGGATTTCTTTTTCTATTCTTACGGTTATGCTCATTAACGAACACGCTCGCAATAGCTGCCGTCACGCGTATCTACGCGAACGATCTCTCCTTCGTTGATGAAGAGCGGTACGCGGATCTCTGCGCCGGTCTCCAAAGTAGCCGGTTTGAGCGTGTTGGTAGCGGTATCGCCTTTCAGACCCGGCTCGGTGTACGTGACAGCCAACTCAACCTTGGTCGGCAACTCTGCGAACAGAATAGTCTCTGTCGTAGCATCCGATACGACATCTACCGTGAAACCTTCTTTCAGGAAATCTACACCGGTGATCAGGTCATGAGCGATAGGTACTTGCTCAAAGGTCTCGTTGTTCATGAAGATGTAGTCCTCGCCCTCTTTGTAAAGGAACTGATAAGGACGACGCTCTACGCGTACGTCTTCCAGCTTCTCGCCGATATTAAAGCGGCGCTCCAGCACGCGGCCGTCCACTACATCTTTAAACTTCACACGCATAATGGTGTTACCTTTACCCGGCTTAACGTGCAAAAACTCAATTACGAAATACAAACGGCCGTCCATACGGATGCATACACCGTTCTTAATGTCTTGGCTATTAATCATAACTATTTAAATTATTAATTTCGAGTTCGAAAATTCCCGTTTCTCTGAAAATCGCTGCAAAAGTACAATTTTTTTTGCACATATGCAAATTTTTTAGTAACTTTGCGGCCTAAAATGCGAAAATACTATGGAAGCGATACGTAATTTTTTCGGAACGGTTGATATCTGGCAGGTTTTATCCTCGTTTGTTTTTCTTATCGCGATCATTGATCCCTTCGGCAATATCCCTATTACCATAGCCATGGAGAAGAAGGGAATCAAGATTCATGCAGACTATGTTTGTATTGCCAGTCTGGTGATATTGATGGCCTTCCTTTTCCTGGGAGAATGGATTCTCAAACTCTTCGGCGTGCAGATTGAATATTTCGCCGTAGCCGGAGGTTTTGTCATCTTCCTCATGGCGCTCGAAATGGTACTAGATATAACTATTTTCCAGAATGACAAGCTGGAGGGCGAAATAGGGAACGGTAGTTCTATCGTTCCGCTGGCTTTTCCCATGTATGCCGGTCCGGGAGCTTTTACGGCGCTTCTGGCTATTACCGCGGAATACAGTATCGCCAGCCTGTGTATCTCTCTCTTGCTCTGTATGCTGGTGCTCTACCTCGTGCTTATCGGTACGAACTGGCTTACCAAATATCTGGGAACAACGGCGCTATACATCATCCGTAAGTTCTTCGGAATCATCGTCCTGGCAATCTCCTGCAAACTGATGTTTGGTAATCTGGCGCTGATATTCTGAGAATGTATGATTTAAAAGATATTAGATATGAAAAGCTTTTCTGAAATGACTATTGCGATGGCTTCGGACCACGCGGGATTTGAACTCAAGCAGCAAGTACAGCTGTTTCTGGAGGACAATGGCGCCAAAGTAAAGGATTTTGGATGCTATTCGACGGAGAGTTGCGACTATCCTGATTTCGCACATCCGCTGGCTGAGGCGGTAGAAAAGGGAGAATACGAGTTCGGTATCGTTATCTGCTCCACCGGCAACGGTATTACTATGACAGCCAACAAGCACCAAGGAATCCGTGCCGCACTCTGTTGGGATCCCAAATTGGCAGAACTGGCGCGTGCGCACAACAACGCGAATGTGCTCGGCTTGCCGGCTAATTTTATCTCTGCGCCGAAGGCTCTCGATATCGTGCGTACTTTCTTCCAGACGGATTTCGAAGGCGGTCGTCATGAGCGTCGTGTTAACAAAATCGCGCTGCATTAACACCATCAAGTGTTACGGTAATTACGCACTAAGCCGTCTCGGCTTGGTGCGTTTTACGCATATGCCGACCTTCGTATCCGTTGAGCCGGCGTCCGTTTGCCAGTTGCGTTGCCCGGAATGTCCCGTGGGGATGAAATACGGCAGCAAAGGCGGACAAAAGAAAGAGGACCCCTATATGAGAAGGTCTGTATGGGTGAAGGTATTGGAGGAAATCAAGCCTTATGCCCATACGGTACAGTTCTATTTCCAAGGCGAACCGCTGTTGCATAAAGAACTCAACAGAATGATCTATGAGGCGAATAAATACGGACTATACACGATCGTTTCCACCAATGCCCAAGCGATGACAGAAGAACTGGCGATGGATCTTGTTGGAGCGGGGCTGGACCGCATAATTATCTCCATGGACGGACTGACGGACGAGAGTTATCAGGCGTACCGCATAGGGGGAAGCCTCGAACAATGCAAAAAAGCCATCTGTTATTTGCGCGAAGCCAAGAAAAATCTGGAATCCTCCATTCGCATCGAGATCCAATGCTTGCGTCTAAAGACAAACGAGCACGAATGGAAGGCATTCAAACAGCAGTATAAATCTCTCGGAGCGGACCGTCTGGTATTCAAAACAGCCCAGTTGTACAATTATGCCGAAGGCCATCCGCTCATGCCTTCCGCCCCCCGTTACAGCCGCTACCGCAAAGGGGAAGACGGACTCTACCACCGCAAGAACCTGCATCGCGGATGTTTCCGCGTATGGAGTGGAGTCGTGGTCACCACAACCGGCGAAGTATTGCCCTGTTGCTATGATAAAAGCCATTCCTATGCCTATGGGAACATTATGGACAAACCCTTGGCGGAACTTTTCTCGAACGAAAAAGCACGGGCGTTCAGGATGGCTGCCGAACAAGAAAAACCTCAAATTTGTCAAGAATGCTGGAGATAAAATCATTCAACTTCGGTTCTTTCGGAACGAATACGTATGTCGTTACGTCAAAAGCCCAAGCGGGAAATGACAGGACGGTGTTTCTCATCGACCCTGCCTGCTCTGACCAATATGAACAACAGGTGTTGTATAACTATATTCATTCCCTCTCTTGCGAAGAGGTTTTTATCATCGCTACGCATGGTCATCTTGACCACCTCTGGGGTGCGGCATGGGCGGCAGAGCAATGGCATACGCCCGTTCTGATGCATGAGAAAGACATCCCGATGGCGGAAGCGATGCAGATGCAATACAACCTCTTCGGCATCCGTGCTACTCCTGAACCTTTCCCTGTCGAACCCCTCAATTCACAATTCAAAATGCTCAATTCTCAATTCTCCATTCTCCACACCCCCGGACATACGCCCGGTTCTGTTTGTCTGTACTGGCCGGAGGAGAAAACGCTCCTTTCCGGCGACACGCTTTTTCGTATGGGATATGGAAGAACCGATCTTCCGGGCGGAGACATGGGGCAGCTCATCTCTTCGCTTCAACGGCTCTTTGAGCTGCCGAACGACACAAAAGTTTATCCCGGACATGGGGATTTTACTACTATTGGAGCGGAAAAACGCGGTTAATCGTGCCTTCAGGCTAAGAAAAACGCAGTTATTGATACTTTTTTTCAAAAATATTTTGTCAAATAAAAAAAAAGCAGTACCTTTGCACGCTTTTTCTGCGAAAAGGCGAAGTTAATGCCGCGAAGTTGCAATGCCAGATTCTGCTTCAGCGGTAATTGTTTAACCCGCATTTGCCAAATGGCTCAATAAATAGCCAAATGGTAAATGACCAAATGAAAAAATGTTATGTATTTAACATCAGAGAAAAAAGCCGAGTTGTTCGCTAAATACGGCAATGACGCTAAAAACACCGGTTCTGCTGAGAGCCAAATCGCACTCTTTACCTTCCGTATCAACCACCTCACCGAGCACCTTAAAAACAATCGTAAGGATTTCGGTACAGAGCGTGCATTGACCGCATTGGTTGGAAAACGCCGCCGCATGCTGGATTATCTGAAGGCAAAAGACATTGAGCGCTACCGTGCTATCATCAAAGAACTCGGTCTCCGTAAGTAAGCTGAAGGCTGAAAGCCGGCTGCTGAAAATTAAAAAATCGTCCAATGGGGCGATTTTTTTTGCATATGTCATTTTTTTTTACTACCTTTGTGCCCAAAATATCTGAATGCTGATAGCAGATAGCTGACAGCCCCGTTTATGATAGAAATCAAACCTTATATAGAGCACGCGGTTTTGGTAGGATTGATAACACCGAGCCAGCCGGAGGAGAAGACGAAGGAGTATCTGGACGAACTCGCTTTTTTGGCTGATACGCATGGTATAGTGCCCGTCAAGCGTTTTACGCAACGTCTCGACCAGCCCAACACATCTACCTATGTGGGAGAAGGCAAACTGGAGGAGATCCGGCAGTACATCGTAGCCCGCGAACAAAATCAGTCTGTCAGTCCGAAGGATGGTCTGTATTCTGTCAGTGAAACGGTCTGTACTCCTATAGATATCGTGATCTTTGATGACGAGTTGAGCCCTCGCCAGATCCGTAACCTGGAGAAAGAACTAAACAAAAAAGTCCCCTCCCCTGAGGGGAGGTCGGGTGGGGTTTCTTCCCCCGTGCGGGTTATTGACCGTACAATCCTTATTTTAGAGATTTTTCTGCAGCGCGCACAGACGTCGTATGCGAAGACGCAGGTGGAGATGGCGCACTTGCAATACATGCTTCCGCGCCTGACGAGGATGTGGAGCCACTTGGACCGGCAACGCGGTGGCGGTGGCACCAACCGAGGTATGGGTGAAACGCAGATAGAAGCCGACAAACGTGTCATCGGGCAGCGTATAGCGCTTCTACGCGAACAACTCAAGACCATCGACAAACAGATGGCGACGCAGCGGCAGCACCGCGGCAAGATGGTGCGCGTCGCGCTCGTGGGATATACCAACGTAGGCAAATCTACCATCATGAACCTCCTCTCAAAATCCGATGTGTTTGCGGAGAACAAACTGTTTGCTACGCTGGACACAACGGTGCGGAAGGTCACGATTGAGAACCTGCCGTTCCTGCTCTCCGACACCGTCGGCTTCATCCGCAAACTGCCTCACCATCTGGTAGAGTCGTTCAAGTCAACGCTGGACGAGGTACGCGAAGCGGATCTGCTGATCCATGTAGTGGATATATCGCACCCGAATTTCGAGGAGCAGTACGAAGTGGTGGAACAAACGATAAACGAGATATGCAAGGAGGAGAAGCCGCAGATTGTTGTCTTTAATAAGATAGACAATTTCACCTATACGCCGAAAGAGGAGGATGACCTGACGCCCGTGACACGGGAGAACTACTCGCTTGCTGATTTGGAGAAGAGTTGGATGGCGCGGCTTGGCGAGGACTGCATCTTTATCTCTGCGCGGAACAAAGAGAACATAGACGCGTTTCGTGCGCTTATGTACGACCGCATCAAGGCGATTCATGTGAAACGATACCCGTATAACGACTTCCTCTTCCAAAACTACGGGGAATAAATCGTAAAAGAATCATGCCCCTCGGGGCTAAAAATTGTGAATTGTAAATTGTAAATTGATATGCGTAGCATTATTGAACAAGGACACACGTTTGAAGAATGGCTTACCGCCGGGCAGATTGCTGCCGACGTGAAGCAAGTAGGTCAACAGATCCGTCGTGACTATGAGGACAAAGAGCCGCTCTTTGTCATCGTGCTCAACGGTGCATTTGTCTTTGCCGCGGATCTCATCCGTGCGCTGGACGGCCTCCGTTGCGAGCAGACCTTCATACGCGTCAGCTCCTATTGGGGCATGTCTTCTACGGGCCAGTTGGAGTTCATCGTCCCTCTCCAGCAGGTCGTGGAGAACCGCGATGTCATCATCGTGGAAGATATAGTGGATACCGGTCTGACGATTCACCAGCTCAAGGCGCATCTCCGCGGGCTCGGGGCTTCTTCAGTACGAGTAGCTACAATGCTCTTCAAATCCAACAAACTGGAGTATGAGGATGCCAAACCCGATTATGTAGGACACGAGGTAACGGATGAGTTTGTGATCGGGTACGGCCTCGACTTCGACGGCTTCCACCGTAACCTCGATGCTATCTACAAGGTAAAGAAATAACTAGATAGACTAGTTCAACTAGATAAACTATTCATTAATAACATAAATTTTAAACTACCATGAACGAAGAATTGAAAAAAGTAATGGAGGTTGCCGAGGTATGGACCAAGGAACCTTTCGATGCGGAGACCCGCGCACAAGTGAAAGCGATGATGGAGGCGGAGGACAAGACCGCACTCATCGATGCTTTCTACCGCACTCTGGAGTTCGGTACCGGAGGTCTGCGCGGTATTATGGGTCCGGGTACGAACCGTATGAACAAGTATATCGTAGCGATGGCTACCCAGGGTTATGCCAACTATATGCTGAAAGTGCAGAAAGAGGGTGGTTTTGAGCACGTGCAGGACGGCAGAGTCGCTGTCGTAGTAGGTCATGACTGCCGTAATAACGGACGTATGTTCGCTGAAACGGTTGCCAATATCTTCTCCGCCAACGGCATCAAGGTATATCTGTTCGAAAGCCTGCGTCCGACGCCGGAGGTATCTTTCGCCATCCGTCATCTCAAATGTCAGGGCGGTGTGAACGTGACTGCAAGCCACAACCCCAAAGAGTACAACGGCTACAAAGCATACTGGGAGGACGGCTCACAGGTGCTCCAGCCGCATGACCAGGGTATCATCGACGAAGTGAACAAAGTGACCCTCGCAGATGTCAAATGGGAGGCGGACAAAGACCTCATCGAGATCATCGGCGGCGAGATGGACTACGACTACATGATGGCGGTTAAGTCCGTTATGATCGACCAGGACACCATCCTCCGTCAGAAGGACCTGAATATCGTCTATACGCCGATGCACGGTGCCGGACGTCAGATCGTGCCCCTCTGTCTCCGCTCGTGGGGATTCCAGAACATCCACGTAGTGCCCGAGCAGATGGTTATCGACGGTAATTTCCCGACTGTCGTTTCTCCGAACCCGGAGAACGCAGAGGCAATGACCCTCGGTATGAAGTTAGGCACCAAGCTCGGTGCTGACCTGGTGATTGCTTCCGACCCGGACGCAGACCGTATTGCGATTGTCTGCCGTAACGACAAGGGCGAGTGGGTTATCATCAACGGAAACCAGACCAACATCATGTATCACTACTACATCATCAACAACATGAAGCGTCTGGGTAAGATGCGCGACGACATGTATATCGTCAAGACCATCGTTACCTCCGAACTCATCCGCAAGATTGCGGACGCACAGGGAGTAACCCTCACCGATGAATACACAGGCTTTAAATGGATTGCCAACCGTATCCGTATGTGGGAAGGCAAGCGTAAGTATATCGGCGGCGGCGAAGAGTCCTTCGGTTTCCTGCCCTATGACGCTGTACGCGATAAATGTTCGCCTTCGGCTATCTGCCTTATCTGCGAGATCGCAGCCTACGCCAAGGATAACGGCATGACCCTCTATGACTACCTCCTCAAGTTATACGAGGACTACGGCTTCCTGCGCGAGACGACTATCAATGTCGTTCGTCCGGGCAAGACCGGCGCGGAGGAGATCCAGCAGATGATGAAGGACTACCGCGCCAACGCACCGAAAGAGATTGCAGGCGAGAAAGTAGTGAAGATCAAAGACTTCAAGCTCCTCGAACAGAAGAAATTGGTAAATGGTAAATGGGAAAATGAGAAAATAGAAATGCCGCTGCATGCTACTTCGAACGTACTCCAGTACTTCACGGAGGGCGGTTTGAAGGTGTCTGTCCGCCCGTCGGGTACGGAGCCGAAGATCAAGTTCTATTTCGAGATCCCGGTCAAGAGCGGCAAGCCGTTCACCGGTGCTGACTACGAGCGCTGCACCGCTGAGGCGGAAGCCCGTGTACCGGAGATCAAGAAATCCCTCGGACTCTAAGGACGACTAAGATACTAAGGTTCTAGTATCCTAGTATCCTAGGTCTCCTAGTCTCTCTAGCCTTTTATAAATCAAGGTACGCGCACCCGCGCGTACCTTATTTTTAGGGATCGTATATACTGAATAGAACAGGACCATCACGGGACCATGTTCCGAGAAGAGCCTAAGAACAGTACAATCAGAACAATCTGACTCCACCGACGTTATATGCGACTCCTTTTTTTTATTTTTTTAGTATATCTCTTATGACCATGCTTGCTAACGTGCAACCGAAGACGGCGGTGACTTGCATGAGGCTGCCGCGGGTCTCGCATTGTAGCGCCTGCTCCGTCGAATAGACGCATTGGACTTTCCGGTAGGGTTTCACGCCCATCTTCTTCATCCGTGTTCGTACCGCCTTAGCAAGTGCGTCGCCTTGTATGGACATCAGTTCGCCGGTTGTCACTTTGGTCGGGTCCAAACGCAAGGCGGCACCCATAGAGCAGAAGATCTTCACCCCTCGCGTGCGCGTTGCGCGTATTATAAGGCCTGCCTTCGCCGCTACACTATCTATCGCGTCTATCACATAGTCGTATTCCTCCAACCGAAAATCAAAAGGCTCCTCCGTGCATTGTACATCGTCCTTTTGTACATTGTACATTGTCTCTTTGTACATGGTGTTTATTGCCTCTATTTCCGCTTCGGGATTGATGGTAAGCAGCCGCTCTTTGAGCACCTCTACTTTGGGTCTGCCCAATGTCTCTCTTGTCGCCGGCAGTTGGCGGTTGACGTTGGAAGGCTGCACCGTGTCGCCATCTACTATCGTCAGATGCGTCAGACCCGTACGGATGAGAGCCTCGGCACACCAGGAACCTACGCCTCCCACGCCGAAGAGGATCACGCGTTTCGTCCGAAGGGATTCCATCGTTTCGGAACCCAATAACGCTTCGCTTCTGGAAAAGAATTCGTTCATTCTATGTCGATTTAGACTGCAAAAGTACAAAAAAATAACCATTTACGCAAAAAAAACGTACTAAAATTTGGTCAATTCAAATATTTGTTGTAATTTTGCACGCTTTTTCGCTCGTATGAGTTAAAAGACAAAACTCGGGATGTAAACCAGCGAAGCGTTTGCAGACCGAGAAGCGTAGCATGACACGTAGCGTTATACAAGCGTGAAACGCGCAGTCACGCGAGTGTCAATGCAAGCGCGCCCAGGTGGCGGAATTGGTAGACGCGTTGGTCTCAAACACCAATGGGAAACCGTGCCGGTTCGATCCCGGCCCTGGGTACTAAGAAAGGAGGTGTAAGCAATGATTATCGTTCCTGTTAAAGAAGGTGAGAACATCGAGCGCGCGATTAAGAAATTCAAACGCAAATTCGATAAGACGGGTGTCGTTAAGGAACTCCGTCGCCGTCAGCAATTCGACAAACCGAGTGAGCTGAAACGAGTTAAGATGGCGCATGCCCGCTATGTGCAGTCATTGCACGCTCACGATGATAAGTAATCAGCTTATCTCGCTCCAATTCTGAGGAGATTCGATCCGCAAGGAGTCGAGTCTCCTTTTGTATATCCGGTTCATCTCATCCTCAAGGAGCGGATCCTGATCCAATATATCCATCGCAGCCTGGCGTGCCAAGGTCAGCAGCTGGCCGTCAGTAGATAGATTGGCTATATGCAGATCAAAGGGTATTCCGGACTGCTGTGTGCCGTCGATGTCTCCTGCTCCGCGGAGCCGCAGGTCCTCTTCCGCGATGCGGAATCCGTCATTGGTAGCCACCATGATATCCATCCGTTTGCGTGTGTCTCCGCTGATCTCCATATCGGTCAGCAAGAGACAGTAGCTCTGGTCGGCACCTCGTCCTACGCGTCCGCGCAGCTGGTGCAACTGGCTGAGTCCGAACCGCTCGGCGTTCTGGATCATCATCACCGTGGCGTTGGGTACATTGACACCCACTTCGATGACCGTAGTAGCCACCAGAATCTGTGTCTCGCCGGATGCGAAACGCTGCATCTGCAGGTCTTTGTCCGCTGCTTTCATCTGGCCGTGGACCATGGAGATCTTATATTCCGGAAAAGCTTCGCACAGTTCGTTAAAACCGTTCTGCAAGTCCTGCAGATCCAGTTTCTCATTCTCTTTGATGAGCGGATAGACTACATAGACCTGCCGCCCTTCCTGAATCTGCTTGCGCAGGAAGGCATACACCTGTGCGCGGCGGTTGATATTATAATGGATGGTCTGTACGGGTTTGCGTCCGGGCGGTAGTTCGTCAATGATACTCACATGCAGGTCGCCGTAAACGGTCATCGCCAAGGTCCGCGGGATAGGCGTAGCGGACATGACGAGTACATGAGGCGGGATGTCATTCTTGCTCCACAGTTTAGCCCGCTGCGCCACGCCGAAGCGGTGCTGTTCGTCGATAATGACAAGTCCCAGGTTCTGCCATTGCACGGTATCTTCTATCAACGCGTGCGTACCTATTAATATATTTATCGTTCCGTTGAGCAGTCCGTTATGGATGGGTACGCGCTGTTTGGCTGTAGTCGAGCCGGTCAAGAGTGCTATATGTACCGCATCGCCTAACGGCGCCAAAAAGGCTTTGAGGGTCTCGTAGTGCTGGTTTGCCAGTATCTCCGTAGGCGCCATGATACAAGTCTGATAGCCGTTATCGACGGCGAGGAGGCAGCATAAGAGCGCCACGAGTGTCTTACCCGAACCGACATCGCCCTGCAGCAGTCTGTTCATCTGCCGTCCGGACTTGAGGTCGTCATGTATCTCATGAATAACCCTTTTCTGCGCTCCGGTCAGGTCAAAAGGCAGTGCTTTATACAAGGCATGGAACCGGCTGCCTACTATCGGCATGGCGAAGCCCGGATTCTGTTCCCGGCGTTTCATCTGCCTCAGTAGCTGCAACTGGATATAGAACAGCTCTTCGAACTTCAACCTTGCCCGTGCCGCCTGCATCGTGGGTGTGTCTTTCGGGAAATGCACATTGACCAGCGCATCCGTCAGTCCCATCAGACGGTACCGCTGCAGGATATCTGCGCCTATCGTGTCCGGCACTCCCGTCTTCAGGTCCGGAAGCAGTTCGGCAATGATATTCCGCATGGCTTTGGAGTTGAGACCATGGCGTTTCATGGTCTCCGTCGTGTTGTAGTACGGCTCCAGACCCTGCGTCATCTCCGGCGTGACCTTGCTCCAAGGCGTTAATTCCGGGTGGACGAAATTATACGTGTGATTAAATCGGGACGGTTTGCCGAAGAGCAGGTATTTGACCCCCCGCTGCAACTTGACATACTGCACGCCCTTGAACCAGACCAGTTCGCATTGGTGCATTCCGTCGTTGAAGGTAGCGCTCAGCCGCTGCGCCTTGCCGATACCTATTGTGTGCCATTCGGTTACTTCGCCGACGATCTGTACATACGTATCTTCGTCCTCTATCTCCGCGATGCGGTAGAACCGGCTGCGGTCGATATACTTATAAGGATACTGCCGCACCATGTCCAGCGCGGTATTCACCTTCAGTTCTTTACGAAGAATGTCGGCACGCTTGGCACCGACATTCTTGCAATAGGTTATATCTCTATGAGCTAACTCCATTGGATTACGTAATGTCGTAATTACGTAATTACGAGGATTTTGTTATTGTAATTTGAAGTTAACCGGCACCGTATATTTCACGCGAACGGGTTTACCGCGCTGCTGGCCCGGTTTCCATTTCGGCATGGACTTGATGACGCGTACCGCCTCTTTGTCCAGCGAAGGATCACCACCGGAACGAACAACCTCTACGTCCACGATAGATCCGTCACGGTTCACCACGAACTGGCAGATCACACGTCCCTGGATACCGTTCTCCTGCGCGATAACCGGATATTTGACGTTCTCGCTGAGGTATTTGAACAATGCCTGCTGTCCACCCGGGAACTCCGGCATCTTCTCAACCACGACGAAGACAACTTCTTCTTCCTCTTCCTCTTCGGGAGCCTCTACCGGCGCAGCTATAACGACCTCGGTCTCCTTGTCGTCCTCAGTGTTAACCTCGATGGACTCGGTCTCGACGTTATCCTCTACGACATTAAGCACTTCCACCTCTTGAACGGCAGGGGGTGGGGGAGGGGGAGGAGTCTCCTGCGATGTCTGCTGAATCTCTACTTCTTCCTCAAAAAGGAACTCGGTGTCGGTCACCTCGTATTTAGTGACCTCGCGCTCAGTCCACTCCAGCGCTACATACACGAGGCTGAGTACGAAAACCAAACCCATCAATACATAGACGAGTTTGTCCTTCTCTAAACTGGCATTTTCTGATTTCTTAACTTGCATATCTTGTGTTTTTTAGGTCGTTTCTCTACAGCCCGTAGGCACTCAGATTTCTAAATCGGCTACAAAGATACTGCTTTTTTGCGATTTATGCAAATTTTTGTGTAAATTTTCGCGAAATAGAATAAAATATCTTGTATTTAAGCGCTATTTTTTTCAATTTCTGTTTCCAATTAGCCGGATGATACGCGTTTATCAATGCTGAATCAAACATAGTCAAGTCATCGAATTGGTATATCAAATTCAATCTTTGTTCATATAGATATTGTCGCGCTTCTTCTTCCGAATAACCCACTTTGCCGGGAAATAGTGTGTCTAACCATCGCCACATCCGGCATCTTTCTTCTCTCAACTTCATAATCGTTTCTGCACTCTTTGGCTGCGAAACCGATTCATGGTCTCTCCAGACAGCTGTCTTCTGCGGCAGATATGCCCATTTCGTTTGCTGGTAAAAGACTCCGTATAGTGGGTAATCCAGCCATAGGAAATGTTGAACTTCTAATTCTTGCAGCAATGGTTCGGTAAGCAATTTGCTTCGAAATATCACAGTACAGTTTGCAAACCCCGGAGAGTCAATTCCGTACACTCCTTCCCTTTGCCCGAAAATCCATTTGTTTGAACCGGACATAGTGCTGCCGTTTGTGTGTACAAAACCGACCTCCGGGTGCGTACGCAGGTAGTCTGTCTCTATCTGCAGCTTATGCACGTCGCACCAATAATCATCGCCGTCGAGCATGGCGATATAGTCGCATTTGTCTGCCATGATGCGGCGGTAGAGGTCGATCGTGTTGGCTACTAAACCGATGTTCTTTTCTTGTCGGATATAGACAATTCGTTTGTCTCTGGCAGCGTAGTGTTCGCAGATCGTTTGGGTATCATCTACTGACGAGTCATCACCGATATAAACCCGTATCGGTTCATCGCATTGCTGCACGAGTACGCTCTCAATGGCTTGCGCTATAAATGCCTCATGATTATATGTCGTGATGCAAACAGCTATCATAGATATCTTTGAGTTGGGTGCCGATGGTCTCGGAACGGAAAGTGTCCGGGGGAAGGAACTCGTTCTTTCGGGGGCAGTCTTCGGCGGAGAACAAGATTGTCTCGATGAACTCGGCGAACTTACCGGGTTTGTATTGGGCTATCTCTTGCGGTACGATAAGATCAGCGGTCTCTTCTGCTATGCCCACAGGTGTGGAGAGGATCGGCAGGTTTGCCGCAAGGGCTTCGGCGAGGATGATGCCGTAGGTCTCGTATCGGCTGGAGAGCACGAAGGCGTCAGCGTGAGACATCTCTTCCGCCACCTCCCGCGGTGTCAGTTCGCCGGTCCATCGCAGTATTCCTTCAGGGAAGCTGAGGCTTTCCGCGTAGGCGCGTACATCTTTGTAGTCTATACCTGTGCCGACAAGTACCAGCTGCCAGTCCTGACGTTTTTCGGACAGCATCTTGGCAGCCCTCAGGAGTCCTTTTACGTTCTTCGCCCGTTCGTCGAAACAGGAGACATGGAGGAGAGTTTTGGTTTTGTGGTTTGTAGTTTGTGGTTTGTGGTTTGGTATTTCGATATTTCGATATTTCGATATTTCGAAGAAGAAATCATCTACTACGTTGTTTATCTTTTGCCACCGGCTGTTGCGGATGCCGCATGCCTGCATGGCTTTTTCGAGCGTGTTACTCACCGGCAGGATTGCTGAGGCTTGTTCCGCCACGCGCTCGGCAAACCGTCTCTTGACAGCCGGCTGGTGCATGTATTTTCCGTTCTCCGGCAGATAGCCGCTCCAGTGCTCAACGATGACATACGGAATGCCGTATCGGTGTTTGAGCCAGAGAGCGAGGAGACCCTGCTTCTGAATGACGTTCAGTTGTACGAGATCCGGCATCCACCCTTCGCGGCGGAGTGTCCGCCATTGGCGCCACATATCGCCCCAGCCTTGCGAGAAGATGACGCGTACGTCCACACCCTGTGCACGGACCGCCTCTACGTGCTTGAGCACGAAGAGACCACTCATCGCGTCTTTTTCGGACGGATACCAAGGTGTGAGAAATAATATTTGCAGTTTGTGATTTGTGATTTGCAGTTTGTGGTTTAGCGGTATTTCCATTCCCTTAGTCTCTGGAACCATATAGCAATGCGGAAGAGAGGTTTGTAGTATTTCTCCACGGAATAATAGGTTGCGGGAACGGGTCCGAATTGCTTGTAGTGTTTGGCAGTGCCGCGTTCCATGGAACCTTCGAAATCAAAGAGTACTTTCTTTTCGCGTGCAAGTTTCATCGCTTCGAGGACCAGTAAAGCTCCGGCTCCGCTTTCGCCAAAGGCAGGGTCGTATGCCGGAATGAGGTAGTACAGGTAGTTTCTGTCCCACACGAGGAAGGCTGCTGCATACGGCGTACCGTCGGCATTGCAGATACTCAGGATCTCGCATTGCCCTAACCGTCTTGCTTTGCGTTCCAGAACGAGCAGGAACTCCCGGCTGTAACTGATCTTGCGCTTTCTCTCCTCCAGGCAGCGGCTGTGGAACCGGTAGAAGTCCTCCACCTCCATTCCATGCTCTGCGTGGAGAGAGAGCGCCTTCTGCAGCTGGCGTTTTTTGTTCTTGCTGAATCCCGCAATCACCGCATCCATGTCGCTCAGGTCCGCCATGCGGAAGGTGACTCTTTCGCGTGTCTTGAAACCC
>JAFUUZ010000057.1 GCA_017471285.1 Paludibacteraceae bacterium
TGTAGTCCAGCATAGCGATCTCGATACGCAAAAAGAGTTCTATCCATTCTTGCGCGAAGCGGCAGAACAAGGCGAACTGAGCATAGAGGATATGGCTTTGTTGGAAGATCGTATCGCCTTGTTTGAAGGCAAGCCGCAGCGGTACGGATCGCAGATTGTAGAAGATTCAACAGGAGAGCGAGTTATCTACACTTTGCTCAATACTGATAGTGTGAATATCTGGCGTAGCGCAGCAGGTATGCCTCCGTTGGAAGAATATGCAAAACAGATGAACGCTAAATGGAATAAGTGATGAATAGAGTATTGTTTTTTATATCTATGGCCTTTACCCTCTGCTCCTGTGCGGTACAAAGACCAACTACAAGTGAGGAGTTCGCAAAAGACGTGCAGAAAGACATCCCGTTCAAGGTAAACGAACTGAAGGCGGTGAGCGGGCATGACAACACCTATTCCTTCCGCAGCGACGAATATATCAGTCTGCTGCCGGACTATGAGGTGGACAGCGAAGGAGCAAGCATGATTTACCAGACTACTTTTGCCCCGACCCACCACACACAGCCGACTAACGTCATCTGGCGGAACATCGTCATCAACAAGCGGGACAAACGTGTGCTGTGTATCGACCGACTTGTCCAAAACGGCAAAACTTTCGGCTATGTCTATGTGCTGCAATCGGAGACGGCGCACTATAGCGACTCCGGCACCTTCCATTGGGATGTGAGCAACCCCAGACTACTGCTCAATGTGAGCGACGCCATCGAAGGCATGAGCGAACTCTCTGTCGAAACCCTGAACACGTTAACAAAATGAATATCGAAGATTACAGAGATTACTGCCTCTCGCTGGGCGCAGATGTAGAGGAGAAACTGCCGTTTACGGCATTTAGGTATGCGGCGGATGTGTTAGTGTTCTATGTCTGCGGACACATGTTCGCGTTTCTGGACATCGACCATTACGGCATTGTGACGCTCAAATGCCAGCCGGAGCGGATAGACGAACTCAAGGCACGCTATGACTGCATCGGCAAACCGTTTAACCTGCCGTCCAAATACTGGATAGGCGTGGACGCCAATGTCGCAGAAAATGCCTTGCTGCGCGACCTCACCCGCAACTCCTACGAACTCGTCAAAGCCAAATACAGCAAGAGGCTATATATCCAAAAAGACAAGAAAGATTTATAAACAAAAGCAAGTATATGAAATTTCAACCGGACTCCTATCTCTTGTACGGAACGAACCGTGCTCCGTTTCCTGCGTATCCCGTCCGCCTGCGGTTGGTTATGAACGATGAAGTGCAGCCTCAGGCGCTTCGGCAGGCGGCGCAGTCCGCCATGAAACGATACCCTTATTTTGCAGTCGAGGTAACTATCGGCAGCGAAGAGAACTATGAGTTAAAGCCGAACAGTCGTCCTGTAGTGGTCGTTCCGAGTACACGGAAATCGCTTGCGTTGGGCTCCGAGGATGTGAACAGACATCTGATTTTCATCGAATACGAGGGGCACGACATCTTCTTCAATATCCACCACTCGCTGACAGGTGCCATCGGTCTGTTGGAATGGGCGAAAACGACCCTGCATGAGTATGTGTTCTTTGCCTACGGCGTGCGCCTGGCGGGAGACGGCATTCGTACAGCCGACAGTCCGTTGCTGCCGGGAGAGACGGATTTTCCGGACACAACCAACCTGCCGAAGCACGAACTTTGGTGGCAGAACAGGAATGTGCAGAGTTATTACCGGCGGATTGATTACACGATAGCCGCGCTCAACCCGTTTAACCGGGGCGAACGGTACTATGCCATTGACATCCCGAAGGAGCCGCTCATGACTTATGCAAAGCACGTGGGCGGCAGTCCCACATCCGCGTTGGTCGTATTGATGCTCAGGGCGTTGAACAAAGCCCTGCCGCGCGACATAGAACGGCTGACGGCGGGTATAATCCATAATTTCAACGAAGAAGTGGGCTGCAAGAACGCCTACCACGACATGGTGCGATACCTCTATGTGCCCTTCGAACGTGCGCAGACAGGCTTGCCGGACAGCGAACTGAACCGACTGACGCGTCAGGCGATTGACGAACAGAAGACCGCAGAGTACGGGCAGGCGGAACTGCGGCATTAGGCGGACAACTACGCCGTCACGGACTCGCTGCCTACGATGGCAGAACGGCGCAAATATAACATGTTCCACAACCGCTACATGGACTGCCCGCGTTCCACCTTCAGCGTCAGTTATTTCGGGCGGGAGACCACACTCGGGGAACTTGAAAGGTACGTCCGGTCGGTGTATTGTTTTGCTGAAGGCAATCTGATTTTAGAGGTGGTGCCGCTTGCCGACCGTTTCTGTATCAGCTTTGAGTTGGTGCGTCCGCTCAAACGCTTCATCCGTTCGTTCCTCGCCGCCCTGACGGACGCAGGTATGCCTTACGAAGTCCAAGGTCCGATCTTCAAACGCCTGCCCGCAGTCGTCCTGCCGAAGAACACGAAAAATTGAAACAAACAAATAAAACACAACCATGCAAATCAAAGCGATTCAATTCCGCAAAGACGGATTCTACACCCAGCCGTTCGCCTTCGGTGGCGAAGAAGGACAAGACAAGTTCGACCACAACATCCGCTACCGCGGCAGTCTCCAAAACTACCTGATTGACACCGGAAAGGATGTCATTCTCGTGGACACAGGTCTGCCTGCCGGCACGCCGGAAGAGGTGCCAGACGAGAAGTCACTCGCCTACACGGGTAAGGACATCTGCTCATACATGGAGGCGTTTGAGGCACTTGGCTACAAGCCCGAACAAGTGACCAAAATTCTGCTCACCCATCGTCACGCCGACCACTCCGGCGAGTTGAAATCCTTCCCCAATGCGCAGATATTCGTCAATGCGCATGAGTTGGGAGCTGCCGAACTGGAGGGGATTGACAACCTCGTGCCGGTGACTTATTCCGACGGCGCGTATTATAACTTCCCCGAGGCGCAGAAGATACAGGACGGTATATGGTTTGTCAAAGCCGAAGGACACACACGCGGCAACAGTATTATCATCGTGGAAGACGGCGACCTGTTCTACATGATCCACGGCGATATAACGTATTGCGACGAGGCACTGTATGCCGACAAACTCTCTGTCGTGTATGATGACCTGGCAGCCGCCCGCGTCACGCAGAACCGCATCCGTGAGTTCATCCGCAAGCACCCCACCGTGTATCTCTCTACCCATAGTCCGCAAGGACCGGAGAACCTCGAAGCCAAGCGTGTTATGGACTTGGACAACCCTGTTCCGACAGTCCTTGCCGAGGTGGACTTCTCCGAGCAAAAAGGTAGCGGCAAGTATGTTTGCTCCATCTGCGGCTATGTCTATGACCCTGCCGAGCACGACGGCATAGCCTTCGAGGACCTGCCCGATGACTGGAAATGTCCCCGCTGCAAGCAACCCAAATCCAAATTTAACAAAGCGTAATATAAGCCGCATACAAAATGACCGAATACGAAAAAATGCTTCATAACCTGCCGTATGACTATACGGACAAGGAGGTTCAGGCAAATATCCTGCGGGCGTATTATGCCATGCGGGACCTCAACCAGTGCGGCGCATGGGACATGGACGAACTGCACCGCTGCATCCACGCGCTCATCCCCGATGCACACCCTTCGGTGATCATCTGTCCGCCTTTCCATTGCGACCACGGCAACCGTATCTCCATCGGCGAGGGGTCGTTTGTCAATTTCAACGGCGTCTTTCTGGACGGCGGCGGTATCACCATTGGTGCCCACACGCTCATCGGGCCGAACTGCCAACTGCTGACGCCCGACCATCCGCATGATTACCTTGAGCGCCGCCGGACGATAGAGACGGGCAAACCGATCCGTATCGGCGATGACTGCTGGCTCGGCGGCGGAGTGATCGTCTGTCCTGGAGTGACCATCGGCAACCGCGTCATCGTCGGTGCCGGTTCGGTCGTCACCCACGACATTCCCGATGATGTAGTCGTCGCCGGCAACCCTGCCAAAATAATTAAGGGCATTTCTTAAAATTGCTTTATTGTGATTTAGAGGTTTGTCTTGAGTAGATTATTGACTTGCAAGAGGAAGCAATGCGGGCATTGTGACCGATTGAAAGTCAGTAAGATACCAAGAGAAGACCTAAAGCAGCGGCGCATCCTGGCAGTACGAAATCAATTCGTGCCCGCAGTTGCCGCAGGAATCGTACGAACGTATTCTCGTCCATCTGCGGGAGATTCTGCCTGAAGCGACAGACAAACAACTGAACAAACTGATTAAATAATACTAAAAAATGGTCGTAAATACGACTGAATTTATAGTTCGATGATTAGTTACTTTTAGCCCCCCTCCACCGACCGATGACCGACTCACAACCGAGACAAGACCGAGAGAAGAAACCGTATAAAGTAGCTTGAAAAATAGACATTCTTGTGATTATAACCGAAAAAATGCCATAAAATTTGGCGGTTTCAAAAAAAAGTTGTACCTTTGCAACCGAA
>JAFUUZ010000085.1 GCA_017471285.1 Paludibacteraceae bacterium
GGGATACTGGTCCCCGTCCGAACGTAAGATTATGCTGAACAACCACTATATCTTTCCGCAGGATAGATTCGAGAATGTGCTTATCCACGAGATGTGCCACCAATACGTCACGGACATGAACATCATCGACAGCAGCCCCCATGGCCGGAAATGGAGGAACATCGCCGCCAGAATGAGCGTCGCAACCGACAATGTCATCACCATCTGCGATGAGCAGATCTACGCCCCCAACCGTTATTACCAGAAAGGGCAGCTCGTGGTACTCCCCTCCAAGCCCATCGTCAGGCCGACCAAGGACGAGAAGAAGAAACTATCCGTCCAGGAAATCGAGGACTCCTACGAGGGAGTTAACGAGGATTTGGCAAACATGTGATGCTCACTCCGATTTTTTCTTTCATTGACGTACTCCCGCCGGCTAAAGCCGGGGGATTCTTGGATGCTAGCGCATCAGCCTGCAGTTGCTACGCTCGTGCAGGTCTTACTAATGCTCTCCAACTCGGCGACGCCCCGCCGATAGATGTTCATGGCCGCATGCGCATCACGGAGATGATACCTTCCGCAGACGGGACAGATCCACTCCCTGCCGCTCAGCTGCAGCCCGGTGTTCTTATATCCGCAGTCACATAGCTTCGAGGAAGGGAACCACCGGTCGATTTTATGGACGGTGGTGCCATACTTCGAAGCGATGTACTCCAACACTTTGACAAAACGCGTCCATCCGAGGTCGTTGACTTTCCGGCCCCAGTGCTTACGCCGTGCCATTCCACGAATGTTCAGGTCTTCAATAAACAGACAGTCATACTCCTTGCAGAGCATGTGCGCTGTCTGATAGAACCAGTCCGTGCGCTTGTTCGCCAGTTCGGCATAGACCCGGTTCAGTTGTCTCAGATACGCCCAATAGTGCGTAGAACCCTTCTGGGACTTGGACAGCAGGCGCTGCCATTTCCTTATTTTACGAAGAAGCTGCTTATAGAACTGCGGTGCTTCTATCTCCCGTCCGTCCGAGAAGGACATGAAGGTCTTGAGTCCGAAGTCTATGCCTGCGGATGCACCCGTGTGTGACTTTCCGCAGGGCCTGGGCTCCGCATCCGTCACGACTAGGATGAACCAGTCGCCGTGCGAACGGAATACCCGGACAATCTTGACCCTTCCTTCCCAGTCCCGCGACTTGAAGAACTTGAAGCGTTTGGATATCTTATTGATGATAAACTCGTTGCCGTACAGCTTATACCCTCCCTGCTTAAAAACGAACGAAGTGAAGTCCTTTGCCCTCTTGTATTTAGGCGGACGTTTGTTCGTGTGACTGAAAAACAGTTGATAAGCGGCATCCTGACGTTGCAATATCTCCTGTACCGTCTGTGAATGGAGTCTGGCCGGAACAATGCGTTTACCAAAGTGCTTCTGCATTCTCGCACAACTGATGTACTTGGTTTTCCACCCGAACGCCTTTGCGAGGAAATAATAGCGTCGCTGCAGGGCGAGGGCATGATTCCAAACGAACGCAGCCTCGGACATCATGTGTTCGAGAGCGGTGAACTTCTTGCTCCGACAGAGCTTGTAGCTGTTTGTTATCATGTCTCTGTTTCTTATTGACAATATAAGAAAAATTACTGAAAAATCAAAATTTTTTATCGCAAATCACATATCCGGGCATTCGCCCGGCGTCATTCATCCCACGGCTGAAGCGGTGGGATGAATGACGCTTTTATTCGTAAGACAGAGCATCTTCTCGTAAGGCACCCCTTCCCCATGCGCAGCAATGACGCGATGAGTGAGCAGCTCGGTCTTCCCGCAGCCCGGAGGGGCAAGGACGAGGTAATGCCCGTCCTTTGCCTCAATAACCTTTTTTTGATATTCGTCAAATTCCATATCCCATAGCTCGTTTATGGTTGCAAACTTACTGAACTCTTTGACAAGAATCCCAATTCGTAAACCATGGGTCGCATCTTGACA
>JAFUUZ010000011.1 GCA_017471285.1 Paludibacteraceae bacterium
CAAAAGAGTACGAGAAGTTGGCTTAATGCCGCTTCTCGGCTCAAAGTAAACCTAATTGTTAAACCATTAAACCTAACATAACTATGGGAAAAGTAGATTTTGACGACCCTGTGCATCACATTTCGGGTCGTATCAGCAAGAAGTATCGCACTTGCTACAATTATCGCAAGTGGAGCGACCGCAAGTACACATCCGTACACGGCGACCGTACCACTCCTGTGACAGCTGACGAACTCGCACAGCGTCAGAAGTTCCGAGTTGTTCGTTTGGCGGCTCTAAACCGTTCTATGGACTTGTCGCACCTCACGTATGACCAAATGGACTTCATTAACGAGAAGAAGGCGAAAGGGTCGAGCTTCAAGTACACGACCTACAAAGGTTGGTTGTTCGGCAAGGCATGGAAGTGCTACAATGAGAGCACGCACGAGGTAAACATGCCGGAGCGTCTGAACACGATTGCGTAAGCGAAAGGAGGTTAAAGTATGAAACCGAACATCCAATTGATTACAGCATCAGTATTGGCGGTCGGTGGATTAGTGCTCTTGTTCTGCGGAGTGTATATCGCTCCGCAGGGCGAGATTCACGAAAGCCTACTGGTCGGTTTTGGCGAGGTAGCGACTTTCGCGGGAGCGTTATTCGGAATTGATTACACCTACAAATGGAGGAGTAAACATGCAGAGCATCCACCTAATCAGAACGAGTAAAGCCGCAAAAGCAATTTGGGGAACATTGTTTCTGGAGGGCGTACCGAGAGAAATCACCACGCTTGAAAACGCGAATTACATCATCCCTGATGGCACTTATCCCGTCTCTATCACGTACTCGCCCCGTTTCCAGAAGAACCTGCCGCTTATCGACAAAGTTCCCGGACGCAGCGGAATTCGGATACATACAGGTACACAGCCTGAACATAGCCAAGGTTGTGTGCTTGTCAATCCGAAGGACAAAGAAAGAATCATCGAGTTTATTAACCAAAACGCTAAAAACAATGAAGAAACTTTTATTTGTATCAGCAGTGCTTTTTAGCCTTGTTCTTTGCAGCGGCTTGACGTCCTGCAAAGCATGGCGCACCATCAGCACGACCGCCACCTACACGCAGGTTGGCGATAGCACGAAAACCACGACCACGATTACCTCGAAGACTGTGGAGGAGTATCAAGGAGTGAAGAAATAATAGAAAGCGTCCTTCGGGACGCTTTCTTCGTATAGTACCGTTCAAAGATTCTTATCTCGGCAAGCCTCGAACGATAAAGTGAACTTGCAGAGCAAGATTCACAGGTTCACAGATTCACGCAAATATGTGAGAAAACACCGTAGGTACCCACTAACAGCCAATTGTACTCGGCATTTATGCCGAGGGAACAACATGCCGATTGACAATCGGCGTAACAGAAGAAGAAAGAATAAGAACACTACTAGCAGCCGATACATGCTTTAAGAAAAAAAATAAAAGCCCCCCTTTGTCGCGGGCATTGCCCTCGATACCGAGCTCAAGCACAGCTTGGCAGAAGGTACTCGGGCATGCTCCGCTCTCCCCAAGAATTGAAAATTATTGGGGTCCCCATAAAATATGCCCTTTTTCATAGATGCTCATATGCGAGCAGCAGTAGAATAAAAAGCAGGGGCAGGAAGACTGAAAGTCCCTGCCCCAAACCATTACGCGAAGATGCGATTATTCTTGCATCAATAATTGCATAACCACTTTTGCTGAATACGCCACAGGCGTGCCGGGACCGAAGATGGCAGCGACACCGGCTTTGTAGAGGAAGTCGTAGTCCTGCGCGGGGATGACACCACCGGCGGTGACCTCGTCGGAAGCGGCGATCCATGACTTCGTTACATACGTAACTCGTGTAATGGTCGCGCTTCCTCCTCTCCCCAAGGATTAAAAATCCTCGGGGACCCCGATGATTACTGCTCATTCATCAGTAGCTGCATTACTGTGTATGCACTATAAGCTACTGATGTTCCAGGCCCAAATATCGCCGCAACACCTGCCCGATACAAGAAATCGTAATCTTGGGCAGGTATTACTCCGCCCGCAGTAACCATTATGTCGGGACGGCCGAGTTTCTTGAGCTCCTCAATCACCTGCGGGATGAGGGTCTTGTGACCTGCTGCAAGGCTGGAGACACCCAGTACATGGACGTCGTTCTCAACGGCTTGTTTAGCTGCCTCTGCCGGTGTCTGGAAGAGCGGACCCATATCGACATCGAAGCCGCAGTCGGCATAACCGGTTGCTACTACTTTGGCACCACGATCGTGACCATCCTGGCCCATCTTAGCGATCATGATACGCGGTTGACGGCCTTCTTTCTTAGCGAAGGCAGCGGTGAGAGCCTGAGCCTTCTCGAAGTACTCGTCTCCCTTGGTTCCTGAAGCGTACACGCCTGAAATAGTTCTGATAGTTGCTTTATAACGTCCAACGACTTTCTCGCATGCATCGGAGATCTCTCCGAGTGACGCGCGGAGACCTGCTGCTTTGACAGCCAGCGCCAAGAGGTTCTCACCCTTACCGCCGTCAGCCCAAGCCTGAACAGAAGCGGTGATCTCGGCGAGCGCAGCCTGTACGGCTTTCTCGTCGCGGTTAGCGCGGAGTTCGTTGAGGCGGGCTACCTGCTGCTCACGTACGGCGGTGTTGTCGATCTCGAGGATGTCAATCGGGTCTTCGTGCTCCAGACGATACTCGTTGATACCGATAATCTTCTGTTTGCCGGAGTCGATACGCGCCTGTGTACGAGCCGCTGCTTCCTCGATACGCATCTTAGGAATACCGGTCTCGATAGCTGCTGCCATACCGCCGAGTTTCTCGATCTCCTGGAT
>JAFUUZ010000012.1 GCA_017471285.1 Paludibacteraceae bacterium
CGGAAATGGGGCAACCGCTACGAGTTCGACCGGGAAGGTAACATGACCTCTTTCCGTTCGTGGGTGGACGACGAGGCGCTGTACGAATGGACTCCCGCAGATGAAGAGTTAGGCTCCGATTTTATTGTACCCGTAACCCCTCCATCGAGTACTGGCCCACCGCGGCTTTGGGTGAACTGAAGACGCTGCCGGCGGGTGTCCAAGAGAAAGACGCTTTCTATCTCTGCTTCGACTATATGGGCTACGCCTTTGAGGGCAACCTCTATCCTTTGCACGACGGATGGTGGATCGTAATGAGCCATTGGTGCCTGGATGAAGACCTGACGATGTATCTGGACGAAGAGGACGAGAACGGCGAGCCTATCCCTGCCGCCTCGCGCTATAAAGACCCTTTTGCCGGCATGCGCTATCCGATCATTAAGACCGATTCGGTCAGTTTCATCTCCCGTAACTACGGCGGTCAGACCATCAAACTGTACAAAGAGTCCGAGGGCAAGAAAGTATGGGACAAACTGAAGGTCTCCTGCCATCTGGACGTCGTCGATGCGGATCCCAAGACCCGTCGTGTCCTTTGCCGAACCAACCCGAATAACTGGGACTGGGAAGAGTCCCCGCAGTACTACGCCGTCTTTGGATGGATGGATGAAGAGTGGGTCTGCGCTAACCTCCTGACCACATGCCCCTAACCCATAACCCATAACCCGTAACCCGTAACCCGTAACCCGTAACCCATAACCCGTAACCCATTATGGTAACGATCTGTCTTCTCATAGCAATAGGAGCGATAGTCTATTACTATCTGCATGCTCATCCTCGTCCTTCGGAGCCGAAGTGCAAGTATGGTTGCCCTGTGCCGAAACCAAAGAAGCCTGCCAAACCCTCCAACGTCATCTACGAGGATGACTCGCGTCTCTTGTCTTTCGAGGCGGACGGACCGAGTCTGCGCTACAAGGGTCAGATATACCGCTTTGCTTGCCAGCCTCATGAACCGATGGCCATCATCCTGAAATCCGGCGAAGCGGTAGTCTATATCCACAATGCCTTTGATGTGACGGAGGAATCTAGGTGTTTCCTCCGAAACCCGGATTACCAATGTCATACCATCACCGGAGAATACCATGACGCCGAGCGTTTCTGCCTCTTGTTGACTACGGCTATTGATGGGTTCTATGAATGTCAATTGAACGAGGTGGAACAGAGCCTGTTCGCTTCTCGTCTCCGTTTGGGAAGAAAAGATTATCGCTATAAAAACTAATAATCAAAACAATACAACTATGCGTAAATTTACTCTTTTCCTCGCAGCCCTCTGCTGCTGCGCAGTGATGAATGCCGTTAACTATAGCCTGACTGTTGCAGGCATTACTGTAACGGACGTTAACAAAACCGATGTGCTGGGTGACGGCAAAGTTAGTTTTGACCCTGCCACCAACACCCTGACGCTCAACAATGCCTCCATCGAGACTACCGGCAACAGCGCGATTATTTGGTCGGATTTCGCCTCGACATTGACGATTATGCTCAAAGGCACAAACAATTACATCGCTATGTCCGGTGTTCCGGATTATACCGGCGCTATCCATACGATGGGGCGGCTGCTGATCACCTCGGAGGAGAATCCCTCTTCTGTAGCGGAACTGAAAATCGTAACTTCCGGTACCGACGGGGCACCGGCTATCTGGTCGTACACAGGAGATATTATCATTGAGAATCCGATAAGTGTCAATCTGCAGGGAGCCGGCAACGGAGCCGGAACTATCTATTCGCAATCAGGCGGACAACTGATTATTGATGGCGCTACCGTTTATATGATGCCTTGCCGTATTCGTACCGGCGGAACAGTCATCGCTCGTAGTGCCATCACCTCGCCTTCGGATGCCGTGGTCGTTGCTGACGGACGAATCATGCGGTCAGGAACGTCTTCGGAGTATAGCAAAACTACACAGGTTGTCATCTCCTCTAACCTGCGCAGACTGATCTATGGCGCAACGCCGAAGAACGTAGGGAACAAAGTGAGGGTAAATGATTGTCCGGCAACGGAAAGCCAAGCTTATGCCTGGATTGAGCTTGCCGATTATATCAATCTCACTGCCACGCCTGCGGAAGGTTATGCCTTCACCGGTTGGTATGACAAGAATAACCAACTGCTCAGTACCGAAAACCCATACTCAAACCATCAACTGATGACCGAGAATACCACCCTTATCTACGGCCAGTTCGAGGAGCAAGAACAAGGCGATACACGTACAATCATCACGCATGTAGAAGTTAACAACTGGGATCCTTCGTTCATCAAAGCAGGCATGGACTGGTGGTGCGGTCACATTGACGACTCGCTTGCACAGGTTCTTCAAGTTCCGGCTGATGCACCGTATAAATTTAGTTACACCTATTTATATAATGTTACAGAAAACGACAAAAAAGTAGATGGAAATGAAATCACTCCGGGCATCTATCGCCTTAGAATCAACTTACGAATTGATGGAGATGAAGCGCTATCATATCGTTTCCCGGACTGGACAGAAGAAATAGACATGACGGGTACTGTCAATGGACAAGAATGCCGTGTAACTTCACCGACATCATATCCCACATGGAGTTCTTGCTTTATTTACACGCCTGAATTTGTTGTTGAAGCACAAGGCATTGACGAAGTGAGTCAAGAGTCGAGAGTAGAAAGTAGAAAGGTCATTCGCAACGGTCAGTTGCTCATCGAGCGCAACGGCAAGACCTATAATGCCCTCGGCGCGGAGGTGAAATAAGCTGAATACTGAGGTAATCGTGCCCTTGTGGCTAAGAATACTGAAGTAATCGTGCCCTTGTGGCTAAGAATACTGAAGTAATCGTGCCCTTGTGGCTAAGAATACTGAAGTAATCGTGCCCTTGTGGCTAAGAATACTGAAGTAATC
>JAFUUZ010000013.1 GCA_017471285.1 Paludibacteraceae bacterium
CTCCGCCACTTGCCTTCGCGCTTCGTGTGCCGAAACACCTTTATCCCGCGCCACAAAATAATCATCCACCACCGCCTGGTTCCGTACTTCTATCTGATGCCGTTTCTCCGACATCCGGTACTCATTCGGGTCACGTACCAAATAGGGTACGTCGTATAAAGGGAATTCCATAGCTGAAATTTAATTAAAAGGTCTTTTATCCACCATCTCAAAAGCCTCCGTATCCAATTTTGAATACACCCCGTAATGTTCTCCGTACTTGGCTATAAACAGCTTCGTACCGTTCGGCAGGGACACATTCGCACCGTTGTAGTTGAACGGCTTGGGTTGGCAATGGCTGATGGCAAAATAAGGATTTTCATCTATGGCTATCTTCTGCTCCCTCTGCCAAAACAAGGTCGCATAGATCTGCCGCTGCTTGGGAACCGGCAAACCACTCCACAACCGCCTGCAAGCCTCTTTTCGGTTGCCGAAATGCTGCTCATCAGGTGCCAGAAAATCCCAAATAACTTCAAAAGAATCTCTTTTCTTAGCCCCTTGGGCACGATTAACTTCGTTTTTCATCTCTAAACTCTAAACTTTAAACTTTCAACTTTATCCTCCCCCTCTCTATACTCAATGCGGGTATAAGAAGGGGGAGGTTTTTCTTTGTAATTCTTTTTGCTTACTTTTTCTTATTCGCTTTCTTTTATCCTACGAACGCCAGCCGGAAAGAGTGTTTGATACTCTCGCTCTCGGGATGGGCTTTCTCAAGCTTCTCCGCCGTGCGTTTGAGGTCCGCGCGCATGTCCTTCAACTGCGCCGCCATCTGTTCCTGCAACGCCAACTGCTGCAGGTAGATAGCGTGGTTGGGGTCGGAGGTCACGGCAGGGTTGGTGTTCTTCTCCCACGTGAACGATTTGGGCCGGCTGACGACGATCTTAAAACCGTGGTAGTCGATGGTGCCGGTGAAGGTGCGCGGCAGTCCGCGTTCTGCGATGAGTGCCTGTACGGCTTCCTCCACCTGCGGACGGAGGGACTTCAGCGTCGCCTCGGATTCATTACATGCTACCTGCGCAGCGAAAAATTGGTCGATTACTTCATAATTTGTTTTCATAATGTTTAAAAGTTTTGTGCTCGGGTTGTATGCGAGTGGCCACTCATTGCACGTGCGAGTCACACAACTTTTCGCGGTTAATAATATTGTTTACTCCCTCGGGATGCGCGCTAACATAGTGCACGCAGACCGAAGAGCGGAGGCAATGGTCGCACTTACGATTTAGCAGAGCGGTATCGTTCCTGCGATCCATTTGCCGAACGCGATGCAAAAGTACTGCTTTAAGTGACCCCTTTAAAGGTCGGTATGACCACAAACGCGACCACTTGTGACCTCTTCGTCTCCAAATGCAATTAGGACACAAAAAAAGCGACCGCCAAGGGTCGCTTCCTGCTCAAAATCATGTTATCGCTTGCGTTTTCGGTTGATGTTTCTGCCGAGGGCATAATGATCTACTGTCCATCTAAACTCCTCGCTGAGACGTTGGCAGAGTGCAACGCGTGTGTTATTCGCCACGAATTGCTTGAACTCCTCGTCAAACCGGCAACGCTCCTCGATGTATTGGCGCACTTCGGTATATTTGCCTTCATGCGGAATGCCTAAAATCTGCTCTGCCGCCAGCCCTGCCTCGCTCACGCTTTCACTCGTTAAGTCTTTCACTCCTTCACTCATTTCCTCCTCTTGCGGCGTGAGGTAGATATTGCAGCCGTGGTTGTCGTGGACATCATTGTTTTGCTCCGCGATAAAGGTTAACTTACCGTGATTCTCAATAGTGATGTTCGGTTTCTGTTTGGGTTCTTGCTTTTTCATTTCCATTTGTGTTTTATAGTATTTTACTTCTTGTTCTAATTGTTCCGCACGCATACGGAGTTCTACGTTCTCTTGAACTAATGCCGGCTCTGGCGGTGGCTCTCCATAGGTCGTAGCGTCAATCACAATGTCCTGCCGGTAAGCAGATTGCCTCAATGAATCATAAAGGTCGTTCCCCTCGCCTATTATCAGCCCGCGCATGTCATGCGCCAATTGATAAACCGGCTCCGGCAGATTATCCATGCATGTGAGTGTAACGCAAACGGTGGCAAAGGTGCAAGCTATAGCAGGTTTTGAGTGCCCGAGACGGTTATTGACCATATCGAAGTAATGCTCTACACCATCCAACGACCATACGTTTTGAATTATCTGCCCGCATAAATCATCTGCCGTGCGGATACTGTCAAGGAGATCAAAGTTTATCCCTCCGTATTCCTCACACAGATCCATACAGATACGATAACACAACGCACAAACAGGGTTACGCTCAAAGAGCGCAACCTGCCGACGCGATAGCGTAGCATATGGGTTGTGTTCACCGTACATATATATGTCTCTTTTTCGCTACATCATACTTTAATTGCCTTGTTGTTTTATGCCCATGATAGGCGTGTCCCAATAATTTGCTGCAAAATTACAACTCAGAAAAGACACTACAAGTCCTAAGCACACAAAAAAACGTCACGAAAGGACGTTTTTTTTAGGAATCACCAATTACAAATTACCAATTACAAATACAACTTGGAAAGTTGTCTCGCTTCCTCTGCAAACTCTTCTCTTAGTGACTGCGGTGCCAGCACTTCCAGTTTGGAACCATATTTGCGGAGTTCCATGATAAAGTCGTACGTGGGTGCCAGTTTATATTCAAAGATAGTGTAGTCGTCATTACTCTCCACCACCCGCTGACTGGCGTGAAGCGGCAGAGATATCAGGAAATTTGCATCCCAGTTCGCCACCTTGACGCGTATCTTCTCTGCCTTGGTCTTGGAGCGGTCGATACCGAACTGGTTCTCAAAGAATGTTGCCGGTTTGAAGGCCGCAGGGAGATGGAAAGTCTTATCCGTCACCGCCATATCTTTCACGCGGTCCAGGGCATACACGCGAGGCTCTTTCTCCTCCGGATGATCTTCCGGCTTGCCCACCAGATACCACCGCTGTTTGAACACTTTCAAGCAATACGGATCCAGCAGAAACGTATGCGGCTCGGTGCGTTTGAAGCCCTGGTAAGAGACTACCAACCGGCGACTCTCTTTCATCGCATTGATGATGGTGCTTAGATACCGCATACCTTCCGGAATCTCCTCGAAGATTACGCGGTCACGCATGCCGGCGGAGATGTTCGTCAGGTTGTTGAGCGCAAACGTGTTGATGATCCACGCACGCACATCCGAACCGGACGCACGGGATACGTCATTGATGAAATAGGTATTGGTAGAGCGGTCGCACACGATCTCGATGCCGAATAGTTCGGCAATCGTCTCTTTGTGCCGGCTGAAATTGCGCTTGCCGTACTGCGACTCATGGGCGTCATTGTACGGCGATTTCGACCACCGGCTGTCTATCTCCTCCATCGTGATCCGCTTCGCGGAGTATATCGTATCCGCCAACCATATCAACCGCTGAAATAATTTATTCTGTGCTGCCATGGGAGTTATTAAAGTAGGTGTTGGTTTATCTTTATATCAAGAGCAGTGTCGGACATACGGACTTCGTAGAGGGCATTGTCCTCGCAATAGACGTTGACAGGCATATGGCAAGTGACGTGGGTGTTCTCGTAAATGAAGTTGTCATTGCCTTGGAACATAACACGCTCTACATCGCTACTCTTAAGGATGGCGCGGTCGAAGATATTGGCTAACTGATGACCGATTTTGTTCTTCATAAAGAAGCCTTTCTGTTGTCCGTTAGGCATCACGAAGAAGATATAATCGCGCGCACGGCTCATTGCCACGTTGATGATATTGGTGTTGTTTACGTGCGTACCACTGGTGCAGATCGCAGGCGGGTTAAGCACGATGAACATGATATCGCATTCATCGCCTTGGAAACTATGCACGGTGCCACAAGACACTTTGCAATAGTCGGTATCCAATGGTCGGTTCTCCAACATATTCTTGATGGCATCTGATTGCGCACGATACGCACATACCACGCCGATGGAATAATCCTTCTGAGGATAGTGTTTTTCGATTTGCTTGATGGTATATTCAATCATATTGTATGTGAATATGACGGAATAGAGGTTGAAGGCGGAATTGTTTACCGAGTTCAGTCCTTTGATATCATCCAGTTCTGCCACGTCGAAGCCCACAAAGTTGATGTTCTTGATTTTGAGTCCATCGAGTGTGAGCGGTTTCATCGGTGCGCGATTCGGGTCTGCGTCCACAAGACCATCGTACGCAAAGTTGCTCACCAGATCACCGATAACCGGAATGGAGCGATGCTGCATTGTTAGACCTTGCACCTCAAAGCGGTCATAGTCGAAGATCGCATTTGAGAAGCCATGCAGGTTAACCATGTCGTAGATGTTATAATCAGGCATGTCATTTTGAACGACCGGCTGTATCTGCATCGGGTCTCCTGATACGATAAGTTTCTTTGCGCTTGCGCCTTTGTGCAGAATATACGTGATGGTGAGAATATCAATCATGGACGCTTCGTCGATGAAGATATAGTCCCACGGATAATCACAAATCGGCGTGTCATCCGGTTGTACATAGTCGTATGCATAGCGAGCAGCTGTAGCAACGACAATGTTGTGCCAGTCTTTGAGGTCGGTAGTATCGCGATTCGTGACACAACCTATCTCCTCAATAAGGTACAGACTTTCGGTGGCACCAAATCGAGCCAAACCTCCCTCACAAACCTCATCGTTCGCCATCTTAATAGCCACCACATCGGCTGCCTTATTGGTAGGCGTGAGCACAAGAATCTTGGCATCGGGTTCTTTCTCAAGGATGTCATGTACTTGCCGAACAAGTTCCGTTGTCTTACCGGTTCCCGGAGGACCATAGATAAACGAAATGTTTGTCGGCAGGTTGGCATTCATATCGTAATCAGGTTCTTTTTCTAATTGCAAGAAACGTGTTTCAAGCGAATCAATGATATTGGTATTGTCTTCGGCTATTACACGTATTTTCTTCGCCTGCTGAAGGAAGAACTTCATTTTAGCGTTCACTTCGATGGAGAGGTCAAGGCTGTTATCTTCCGTCTTGACGATAAGGCCTTCCAGTTTATTGGACTTACCGTCAGCGATAGCCGATACCACATATTTCTCCGCGTCACATACCCATGCTGGCACAGGGATGTTAGGTTCAGAAAGGTGCAGTATCTTGTCGGAACACTGTAGTTCATAGTGCGCAAAATCTATCTGCACGGTACGTTTAGTCAGTTTGTCTTGCCCTTGGTGCATCAGAAGCATAAGGATCTGGAACCACTTAAACGTAAATTTCTGTGTTTGGTTCAGCAATTCGAGATATTCCACTTGTTCACCGGAAACCTCTGCTTGCTCTTGTGCAAGTGTATTCTTAGCTTTCAGGTTCTTCTCTGCTCGTGCCGTATCTTCGGCTTCCTGTGTCGGCGTGTTCACCGGTTCGTGCGGGTCCACAAAGAATGGAGCATCGTTTTCCGGGGACAGTTGCTCAGGACCGTTGTTTACGAAAGCCTCCAAGTCGCCGTTGTTGGTCGACGAGTGCGGTTTCCCGACATGGCGGTTCTTCTTCTCATCTATTCTTTTCTGGAGCCTATCTTCAATATCCTCTTTGGGTTGCTGAATTTCTGGAGACGTTTGCTGTTTTTCTTCTGGAGTATCAACAGACACAGACTCATAAGCCTTTTGCTGCTTCTTTTTGGCTTTTGCAGCACGGACTGCTTCTATTGCCTCTTCCTCCGTAAAGTCGTCATCAATTTCATGTTCTACTTTATCCCCTAATGCGTATTTTCGCTGCTCTTCTTCTGTCGCATTGTACTTTTCTCGTAAATCAGAAGTAAGTCTTTTAATCTCCAAAAAGTCAACTATTTCATTTGACAAATTATATTCTTCAGACAAATCTTCAATATGCAGGTTGCGTATATTTCTTCTATTCCCCTCTTTGTCATATATCCATTTGTACTGTTTTAATTGTTGAAAGAATTTTAACTCTCGGGTATAATGATCATATGTACTTCTTCTCTGTGTACTAGCTAGTACTATACATTTCTCATCTACGCTGACTTGCTGAGATAAAATTTCACCAATTACCTCATTCCATAGATATACAGAAATCTCTTTAGTTATACGATTCGCATTATAAGCACTTTCAAAACCATCTAACTTTTTATCTTCTACAATTACGTCATTGTAATAATTTTTCCTGTACTCAGGAAACAACTTTGTAATAGAAGGCGGAATACTCCATGAATACTTATCACTAGTGGTAAGGAGTACTGGTTTGGTTCGCAAACCTAAGCGAAGAACAAAGTCATTAATAAATTGAGTTTTGAAAGTGTGATTATGTTTACGATAGAACATGAGATCAAATAATACTGCATCATTATTATCTTCAAAGTATTTTTGTAACATTGTAACTGTTCCATCATATATATCTTCAGGATGATACAAGTACCCATCTGTCCCCATGATTAAAAACTCATTTTTGACCAATTTTAGAAACTCGTCTTCTTTATCTGTATGTAGGATTTTTTGATAGTATGATAGTAGTGCAAAAAAGTCTTCGGCTACAATTTCTTTTTCTAAATTAACACTTTCTTTTGCATACTTTTTGAGAATGATGTTGCGAATATGGTCATATTCATCTGGGGTCTTGATTTCAAGCAATTCAAAAAATTTACGGGCGTACGTATCGTTAAGATATTGATTATTAATGAAGTTTATACCAGATGATTTATCAATACTTCCTAATAAAGGCAAAAACACATTAGGTTCTGTTTTATTGTTAAATGGTGCAACCCACTCGTTATTTTGCGTCTTTATGATAGGTGCGCTACGAAAAACAAGTTCCTTAGATTGTGTAGATATGTTGATATGAACGGATGCATGTTCGCGTAGGAAATTATAAAATTTGATTACCCACTCAAATTCCATCTTGTTCATAAAATCGGCTGTTATATCTTTACCAAAGTCAACTATTTCATAGCGTTGAACCTCTTCAAAGTATTCGCATTCATCATCAAGGCGCTGGATATTTTGCGCCAATTTCCATTGCAAGAAATCTACTCCTCTATAATCATGGTAATAATCGCCCTCATTATAGCGCAACATTTCAAATTGCTTTTGCGTTAGGAGTTCGAAAATACCGGTGTGGGTAGTATATGCTTTTTCTGCAGCGATGTACTTATCCGCACGTGAGAGAAGCAACGGTTCCTCGGAAAGCATATCTCTGAAAGCCTCTTTGAAAGGCTCCTCGTAGATAGTCTCATCATCGTCATGATAATGCGATTCATACTGCGGACATATCTCTGTGATATTCTCATTGATGAGTAGGTTCTTATGTTTGATGCCATAGTCACGGAGCAACACCACTGTTTGGGCTGCAAGATAAGCAATGTCCGAAACCAAATCCGCATTGATATCCGTATCGGGCTTGAGATCTTGCCGGTTATCGGTTAACAGGAATGGAGCATGTGCGATGAAACAAGTATTGAAAGAAACTTTTGTCGGGAAGAAACAATAGATATTCCGTGTAACATTGGTGATGAGTTGTTTCTTCTCCTCGTCATAGTAATAGCCGACATAGATAGGAAATCGACCTTTATCTTGTACCTCCACTTGTTTAGAGAAAAGGAAGATACTACTGGTCTCTTTCGGCTCTATGAGATGATAGCGTTCTAGCGTGATTCGGTCATATTTCTGTGTCTCAACCAGTTGTTTTTCATAGGTAGATTCCTTGCCAACTACGCCGTCACCAGAATCAATGCGCCATGTTATTTTCTTGATGTTACGCAAAAAGAGCAACGGACTCTTCAGATTCTCCAAGCGGCGTTTGATGTGGTCGTAGGCTTGACTTCGATTTTGCTCCTTGAAACGGAAAACGAACATCGTTTCGCCTTGCTTACGAGAAGGGTCGTCGTGGTCTAATAAGGTCGGAATGATATAGTTCTCTATCTTGAAACAGTAGATATCATCGTATATCTCTGGCGTGTCTGTATATTGGAATACAGACTTGAAACCCACACCAAACTTACCGATTTTCTGCGAGTTCATTGTTTGTTCGTCATCCAAATCCTCCACCTTGGATGAGAAACCGAAACCGGTAATAGAGTTGATGTCGCCGATTTTTGGAGAATCAAGAGGTGTTACATCAAAGTGCTTGGTGCCATTATGTTTGAAGATAAGTTTATCATCTTTGAGTATGATGGACACATGTGTAGCATTGGCATCCTCTGCATTTTGTAGAAGCTCATACACGAAATGTGCAGACTCAGGATATTTGTCTATAAGACTACTGAAAAGTCTTCCGTAGTCTCGTTTGGAAAATACCTTATAGTCTTGCACCTTATCTTCGTGCAAGGCATCAAACAACTCTTTTTGTTCCTTTGTGAGATTCATGAGATAAAAGGTTTTATGCTCTGTCTTGTTCTTTCATATCATTGATAAAATACTGTCACGTTTTAACGTTTCCCTGATGACGACAGTCCTCCTTTTAATTTTTTCCCTTAACTTGCGCAAAATGTGCATAATTTCGCTTGCAAAGTTACTGCTTTTTTTTGAGATATGCAAATAAAATTGCATATAACACAAAATATGAGCTTCTAAATGTTCATAAACATTGATACCAGAAACCACACTCCCAAGATGATTTCTACTAAACTAATCAAAAGGCTTATCAATTCTTCCATGTTTCTATTCATTTAAGGGTTTTGTGCACCGCCCATCTTCACAGACAGGCGGGTGCTAAGTTATCATTTCAATTCAAAAACACTTTAATGAAAAACGACTTGCAAACGCAAAAGCAAGTATATTATATACACAGCAACACTGCGGCGAGGAAAAACATTCCTATAATACTAATTGTGTCCATTACCAAACTTTTAATTGAATTGTCCATAATCGTACTAATTTTTGACATTAAATAACCTTGTTTTTCAAATTTGCTGCAAAATTACTGCTACAAACTCCCAAAACATGGGAGTGAGCGAAGAAAAATATCAAAAAAATACATTTTTCTTCTTATCTGGCGAACGATTATTGCATTTTCCCTCTTTTTCTGCTAATTTTCATACTTCGACACCTTAATTTTTATTGTGCGTACACATGCGCGTATTTTTGTTTAAGGTATGTTTTTTCTTTCTTTCGATTAGGTGTTCTTATCTTACTCCGTTCGAACGATTATTACACTTCGTTCACGGCTTGTTTGATTTTCGCTTCGCGTGATTAACCACCCGGAGCGGGATTTTTGAAAAGGGCTGCGCCCTCTCTTAGTGCTATATAGCCGTCCCTTATGCAAGCATAGCGCCTGCTATCTATCCCTAAAAGAAGTAGAGAACTTCTACTTTTTTCAAAAATTCCGCTTGAAAACGTCTTATTTCGCGCCGCTCAAACGATTAATTTAATAAAAAGTTATTAAATTCTTGCATATGTGCAATTTTTGTAGTACCTTTGCAGCGTAAATCGTAAAAAATCATGAAACGCTTTATTTTGGGATTGTTGGTAACTGCTCTGACGGGCATTTACTGTGTTCCTGCGTACGGTTGGGGACAGGAAGGACACCGTATCATCGCTAAGATTGCATATGACCACCTCAAATGCCGCACACGCAAGAAAGTGGACAAGATCATCGGCGAAAGAGGCATGATCTATTGGGCGAACTGGGCGGACGAGATCAAGAGCGACAACATCTACCCGCAGAGTATCAAGGACGGATGGCATTTCCAGGATCTGAACGCCGGCATGAGCGACAGTCTCGTCGCCGACGTACTGACCCACTACCCTGCCGAAGGAGGAAACCTCTTCCGCGCACTGGACAGCCTGGAGATAGAGATAGCGGGGGAGAAAGTGATGCCGCTCAACGAGAACCACATACTCCGTTTTATCATCCATCTCAACGGAGACCGCTACTGCCCGATGCATATCGCACACATGGACGACAAAGGAGGAAACACCGTGCGTATGAAATGGTTTGGACGAGACACCAACCTGCATGCCGTCTGGGACTCCAAGATCATCGAGAGCCAGGGATACAGTTACACCGAGTACGCACAGCTGATTGAGGACGAGTACAAAGATATGAAACGGGAGATAATGAACAAAAGCGACGAGCAACTGCTGGTGGAGAGTTACCATATGACCGAAGCGATATACCAACACATGCAGGTATGGGACGGCAACACCTATCATTATATATACACATGGCGACAGCCCATGGAACGGCAGCTCTATATCGCCGGAATACGCCTCGCCAAATGGCTGAACGAGAACCTATAATATTTTTAGTCGAAAGTCGAAAGCAAAAAGACCGCACTGCGTGCTCAAAGCAAGAAAGTGAATTTTGAATTGTGAATTATAAATTGTGAATTATGAGAAAATTTATTCCCTTTGTGCTGTGCTTGTTTGCGGCGGGCAGTCTGTTCGCCCAGGCGCAGAAAGTGACAGGAAGCGTCCGCGACGCGAAGACAGGTGAAGAACTCATCGGCGTCTCGGTCCTGGAAGCCGGTACTACCAACGGTAACACCACCGATCTGGATGGTAATTTCACGCTGAACGTGGAGCCCGGAGCTACTTTGCAGTTGTCTTACGTAGGGTACAAGACCCTGGAGATCGGCGCCAAGAAAGGCGACCTCGGCGTCATCAAACTGGAGCCGGAGGCTATCGCCTTGGAGGACGTGACGATCACGGGCCAGATGGCACGTACGCAACAAACGCCGGTGGCGGTGAGCCAAGTGACGGCATTGGAGATCGAGGAGCGCCTGGCAGGTCAGGAGTTCCCCGAAGTGCTGAAAAACACACCGGGTGTGCACGCCAACGGTCAAGGTGGCGGCTGGGGTGACTCGGAGATCTGGATGCGCGGATTCGACAACACCAACGTAGCGACCATGATCAACGGTGTGCCGATGAACGACATGGAGGGCGGCACGGTCTATTGGAGCAACTGGCAAGGTCTGAGCGACGTCACATCCGTCATACAGACACAACGCGGTATGGGTGCGTCCAAACTGTCGGCGCCTTCCGTCGGAGGCACAATCAACATCGTCACACGCGGCATTGACGCCAAGAAAGGCGGTTCGCTCTCGTACGCTATGGGAAACGATGGATATAACAAAGTGCTATTCTCCGTCTCCACCGGTCTGATGAAAAACGGCTGGGCGATTACCGTCATGGGAAGCCGCACGTGGGGTAACGGATATATCCAAGGAACGGGATTCCAAGGATACAGCTATTTCGCCAATATCTCCAAACGAATCAACGAGAACCACCAGCTCTCCCTCACCGGCTTCGGTGCTCCGCAGTGGCACTGGACCCGTCCTTCGGGCTCGTCGGGCGCGCTGACGCTGGCGGAATGGAACCGCGTGGCGCAATACATGCCCTCCGGCATGGACCGCCGCCAATACAACCCTTCCTACGGACGCGACAAACGCGGCGAGCAGGCGGGCACCAACTACAACCAATACCACAAGCCCCAGATCAGCCTGAACCACATCTGGCAGATTGACGACCTCAGCAGCCTGTCCACTACCGTATATACCTCTATCGGACGCGGCTTCGGACGCACCGCCGAGAACGGACTGAACTCGACATACAGCTATAGCGACCTCACACGGGGTGCATACAACGGCGTGGTGACAACCACCTTCCGCGACCCCGTCACCGGCATGTTCGACTACGGGATGGTACAGGAGATCAATGCCGCCTCCGAATACGGGTCGGAACTCGTCATCTGCGAGAACCGCAACTACCACAACTGGGTGGGACTCGTCTCTACCTACGATAAGAAATTCCTCGACTGTCTGGAGCTGACCGCCGGCGTGGACGTACGGTGGTACCAGGGTATCCACCAGGCGGTGATCAGCGACCTCTTCGGCGGCAGTTATTATATCGACGCCACCCGTTCGTCCGTCCTGCCGGAGAACAACCCCAAACGCAACGACGACGCATGGGTGAACGAGAAACTCGGCGTGGGCGACATCGCCTACCGCGACTATACCGGTACGATCGTACAGGAAGGATTCTTCGGCAGCCTGGAATACAGCAAGAACAACCTCTCCGCCTTCATCAACGGCTCGATGAGCCTCAACCATAACTGGCGGCAGGACCGCTACTACTACGACAACGTCACCGCGCGCGACTCGGTGGTACGTATTGGCGGTACTATCAAGGGAGGTATCAATTACAAGTTCGCCAAATGGCACAACGTCTTCCTCAACGCCGGCTTTATCAGCCGTGCGCCGAAATACCAGGCGATATACATGTCTGTCAGCACCTCCAATGCCATCAACAACGAAGCCAAGAACGAGAAGATCGCTTCCGTGGAGATCGGTTACGGGTTCGAGAACCAATACGCCTCTATCCATGTGAACGGCTATTTCACCGAATGGATGGACAAGAGCATGACCAAATACGGCAACCTGAGCGACCCGGACCAGACCCGGTTCTATATGAACATGACGGGCGTCAACGCGCGCCATATGGGTATTGAGTTCGAAGCCAAAGCCCGTCCTGCCAAATGGCTGGAGTTGAGCGCCATGTTCTCTATCGGCGACTGGAAATGGGATAGCGACAGCGTGATCGGCCGCGCTTACGACGAACACGGCTTCGCGATGACGGCGGACGGCCAACGCACCGAGATAGGCGCACCCGACCACGCATGGGCGAAGATCAACATGAAAGGTATCCACGTGGGCGGACAGGCGCAGACTACCGCTAACTTCGGAATCCTCTTCAAACCCTTCAAAGGCTTCCGCATAGGCGGCGAATACACGCTCTACGACCGCAACTACAGCTACTATTCCTTCTCCGGCTCGAACCTCAGCCTCGGCAAAGAGATGAATATCGTGGAGCCGTACCGGTGCCCTCTCGGAGGCAGTCTGGACCTGCGGGCAAGCTACTCCTTCAATATGGGTCCTATACGCGCAACCATCGGAGGAAACGTGACCAACGTGCTCAACCAATATTATATCGAGAAAGCATGGTCAGCCAGCACGGCTACACAGACCGTGGCGGAGAACACGAAGGACAACATCTATTTCTTCTACAACAAAGGAAGACAATGGAACGTCCGGCTGAAACTGCAGTTCTGACAGACCGCTTCGCTAAAAGAGAAAAGACCGTTTCACTAAAAGACAAAAGAATATTATGAAAACAAAATATATTTTAGGCGCAGCCTTGGTACTGGGTACTTTGTCACTTTGTACTTCGTGCGAGAACTATTTCGATGAGAAATACATGGATAACGGTGATCCGCAGATTCAGGTGGTCAAGACCTATGACTACACCTTGGCTGCCGGCGAATACAAGACCATTGCCGACAACAAGACCAACAAAGCCTATGCCGTTTACATGGACTCTGTCAACCATCTGAAGAACCGCTATCAGAAAGCCCTGGAGCGCGTAGGTCAAGAGGGGTGTTTCAACAACAATGCCTCCGCCGACATGTATGTGCCGGCATTCATCTACGCCAAATACCCGCAGCTGGATCCGGGTTCGGTCTTCAACGTCACCTACCTCACGGACGACGGTCTGCCGGCTTATCTGCTACCCTACAATGCCGCCACACAGCTGACGCTGGATATCCAGGACGAGAGCGAGATCATCGGCAAACTGCCGCAGCCGGAAGAGGGTCAGGTGATCGGCGTCGTTTATAACGGCAATGAGGTGCTCTACACCAGCGAGGACGGCTATACATGGACTCCCGCCACCCTGCCGGCGAACATGTACATGCTCCCGGCGGAAGCCAACGGACAGGTGGAGAAATGGCTGCTGAACAAGTTCCCTTATGCGGTAGCAGACCAGGTCGTTGCCGTCATATGGTACGACTCCGCAGCCAAACATTATGTGGCGTATGAGTTCCATTTCGACGGCTCCTCGTGGAAGGCGGACACCGGTGTAGTGGAAGAGACTATGTCCTTCGCCCTCGCAGAGGGGTGGAAAGCGAACCTCTCTACCTACTACCGCCAGGCTATCGCAGGAGAAGGCAACCTCGGCAAGATCACCATGCACCATTACGATCTGGAGGACGGAATTACCTATATCTGGCGGTTCGATAACCTGTACGGCATGCGCGGTTCTTCCTACGTGGGCGGACCCCACTACGGAGAAGGATGGTTCGTCACCCCGAAGATCAAACTGAAGAACGCCGTCGCTCCGGCGCTCAGTTTCGACCACGCGCTGAACTACGGACCTCTGGACGAGACACGCGAACAACAGATCACTGTCTGGGTATCTACTGATTACACCGACGACGCACGCTCGGCTACATGGACCCAACTGCCATGGAACAAATGGGACGGCGAAAAAGGCGTGCCGGATGCTAACAGCTGGACCTATTACAACTCCGGCAGAATGGACCTCAGCGCCTGGAACGGACAGACGATATACATCGGCTTCCGGTATAAGACCGAGTCAGGACAGACCTGCCCCACATGGGAGGTAAAGAACATCCTCGTAAACGAACCGGAAGAAGAGGAAGGCAAAGAGGAAGAGCAGGAATAGGAATAGAATAAGAGAGCAAAAAAGAAAGGCTGCCGTGTGGCAGCCTTTTTTTATCTTTTGTACTTCGTACTTCGTACTTCGTACTTCGTACATCCGTCCTTCGTACCTCTATTGGTGCTCCGGACGCAGCAGGTCATTCACCGTCTTGACGGGGTTGAAGGTACTTACCGGTACCTCTACGAAGATCGTGTTCCAGCGGCTCATAGCGCCGTTCCATAGACCCGGCAGCTCCAGCGCAAGGAGTTCCTTGCCGTCCTTCGACTTGTTAGAGATGAATCCTGTCTGCGGATCGACGAACGAAGGCAGATCGAACGACTTGCCTTCGTAGTCGCGGATAGCGCATACCAGATCTACCGGATTGAAGTGGGTGCTCTGTTTCATCAGTTCGGGGTCGCTGATCTGGCTGGACTCCAGTATCTGATACGATATAGAGCCGTCGGCTTCGCGCACGAGGAACGGACCGCCGCCGGGTTCTCCGGTGTTCTTCACTACGCCGCATACACGGATAGGCCTGTTCAGCTTGGCGCGCTCCTCATCGCTCAGACTCGGGTCACGCAGCGCCTCGAAGACGCGTTTCTGCTCCGTCACCAGCACACCTGCCAGAATCTGCTTGTAGCGGATGGTGTCTTTCTTCAGCCGGTCGGGTACGACATTGTCGATGTTCTTGATAAAGACGATGTCTGCGTCCTGCCGGTTCAGGTTCTCTATCAGCGCTCCGTGGCCGCCCGGACGGAAGAGCAGTTTGCCGTCCTTCGTGCGGAACGGCGTACCGTCCGGATTAGCGGCAATAGTGTCAGTGCTCGGCAGCTGTTCGCTGAACGTCACATCGTACTTCACGCCGTATTTGGCTTCGAACTTAGGCAGGTTCTCCGCTATATGCTGCCTAAAGAGCGGCAGGTGGTCGTGGCTTACCGTGAAATGCAGATATACCGTCGGCTTCTCGCCCTCCTTCGCCGGAGCTACGCAGTACTGCGCACCTTCCACGAGGTGCTCTAACGCAGGCGTGCGCGCGCCGTCGCGATATTTATGGAATAGCAGCAGACCCTTCGGCAGCTCGCCGTAGTGCATGTCGTTCAGCAAATACCGCACTGCCTCCTGGCCTTCCTTGCCCGCCAGCAGCGGACCGAAAGCGAACTGATCCTTATGCGCCAGAAAATCCTGAATGAACGGCGTCTCGATTCCGTCCTCCAGGTATTGGAACAGGTTCTTGAACATACGGCTTGCCGCACCCGAAGCGGGAACGAACTTCAATATCTTATGTCCCTCCTTCAGATATTGCTGCCATGCCTCGATATATTGCTCCTGCTCGGCACGCTTGGGAGCCAGAATACCCTTCTTCGTCGAAGCCGGAGCTACGATATCCAACTCAGGAAAGCCGTTGCGGAAGCACTCCAACTGCGCCTCCGCTTTCTCTACGGAAATGCCTCGAGCCTGTAACTGCTCCAGGTCTTGTGTGCTAAAATTCTCCATGATCTGTATAGATTTAAATGATATGCACTGCAAAAGTACACTTTTTTTTGCATATGTGCAAATTTTTTTGTAATTTTGCGGCGATTAAAATGCAAAAATGTGCAAATTGTAAATGTATAAATTGTAAATGTATAAATGACTAATTGCCTATGGTTCTAATTGCAGACAGCGGCAGCACCAAAGTGCATTGGTGCCTTTTGACCGCCAGCGGACAATGCTCCGACGTCTTTACGGACGGTATCAACCCTCTTTTCCAGACGACGATAGCGATGCAGAACAGCATCTCTAACCAACTCCTACCGCAGATCAGTTCGCTCCTCTGGGCGGGCACACTGACGCATGTGTTTTTCTACGGAGCGGGTTGTACGCCGGAGAAGAAAGTGTTTGTGCAAAAAGCCCTCGAAGCGGTTTTCAAGAAAGCCGAGGTGCATGTCGAGTCCGACATGCTGGGTGCCGCGCGGGGTCTGCTGGGACATAACGCCGGAGTAGCATGTATCTTAGGCACCGGCTCCGGCAGCTGTTTCTACGACGGCGAAAAGATTGCATGGGCGGTTCCATCGCTCGGATACATTCTCGGAGACGAAGGATCGGCTGCCGTTCTCGGCAAACGGCTCGTCGGAGACCTGCTCAAGAACCCGGAGGTGTCCCCGCTTAACGGGGAAAACGGCCTCCGCCGGAAGGGGTATGAAGATCTGAAAGAACTATTCTTTAAAGAGCAGGAGACCTCTATGGCGGATATTATAGAGAAAGTATATCGCCAACCCTTCCCTAACCGCTTCCTGGCTAAGCTGTCCCGCTTCTGCGCCGATCACATGGACGACCCGCGCATCCGTGCACTCGTCTATGACCATTTTGTACAGTTCATCCGGCGTAACCTGAAGCAATATTTCCAAATGCCAAATGACCAAATGGTAAATGACCAAATGGTAAATGAAAAAATGGTAAATGCCGTGGGTTTTGTGGGGTCTATCGCCTACTACTACCGCCCTATCCTGGAGGAAGCGATGGCGGCGGAAGGCATACCGGTCGGCACGATCCTGCAAGACCCTGTCGAGGGACTCAAAGAATACCATAAATCCGCCGTTGTACCCACTACGGAATAATTCGTAATTCGTAATTTTTAATTCGTAATTTGAAATGATCGATACATTTTATCTGCCGGGCAGAGTCTGCTCAACCGCTGCTATCCGCGAGATAGCACAAAAAACCGCTGCTCCATACACCATGATCTGTCTCAAACCCGAGATCGAATGGGTCTATCTGGGACAGGAGCGAATGATCCAGGTGCTTCAAATGACCGGTGCTACCATGGTCTATGCGGATCGGTTTAATAAATTCAAGAACCCCACCCCAGCCCTCCCCTCAAGGGAGGGAGAGAAGGAAGAACCGTGGGTGATTAGCGAAGCGCCGGTCATTGACTACCAGTTCGGCGCACTGCGGGACGACTTCGATTTCGGAGCTGTGCTCCTTTGGGACACCGCCAAACTCAAAGCCCTCGTTGCCGAGATGGACACCGACTACGACTTCGCCGGACTCTATGACCTGCGACTCCGCGCCAGCCAACTCTCAATTCTCCACATTCCCGAATATCTCTATTACGAGGTGGAGACCGACACCCGCAAGTCAGGAGAGAAACTCTTCGACTACGTCGATCCGCGCAATAGAGCGGTACAGATAGAGATGGAGGCGTGCGTCACGGCTCATCTCAAGCGCATCGGGGCATACTTGCAACCGGACGAATACCAGCCTCTGCCGGAAGCGGGAGAGTTCCCGGTGACAGCCTCGGTCATCATCCCTTGTAAGAACCGCGCCCGCACGATTGCCGATGCCGTACGCTCCGCGCTCTCGCAGAAGGTGCGTGCTCCCTACTCGTTCAACGTCATCGTCGTCGATGACAACTCCACCGACGGCACCGCAGAGATCCTTAACGAAATGGTAAATGGTAAATGTCCAGATGGTAAATTGATTGTCATTTCCCAGGACAAGACCTGGCACGCCATCGGCGGCAACTGGAACGTAGCGATCCACGATCCGCGTTGCGGCAAGTACGCTATCCAGCTCGACTCCGACGACACCTATTTTGACGAACACACCGTCCAGAAATTCATCGATACCTTTGAGATGGTAAATGGTACATGTCCAAATGGTAAATGCCGTTACGGCATGGTGATCGGTACTTACCAACTCACCAACATGGCGGGCGAGATCCTGCCTCCGGGCGTGATCGACCACCGCGAATGGACGGACGGGAACGGCCGCAACAACGCCCTCCGCATCAACGGTCTGGGTGCTCCGCGCGGTTTCTACGTACCGCTGCTCCGGACGATTAACTACCCCACTACCAAGTACGGCGAAGACTACGCTGTCGGACTGCGCATCAGCCGCGACTGGCGCATAGGACGCATCTACGACGTCCTCTATAACTGCCGCCGGTGGGAAGACAACTCCGACGCCAACTGCGACATAGTAGCCATGAACCGCAACAACTGGTACAAAGACCGGCTGCGTACATTCGAACTACAGGCGCGCCTCCATCAATAATTCGTAATTCGTAATTCACATTGAACATCCGTGTAGGTATATTAACGGCTCCGAAAATTGAGTTCGAGCAGCGGGAACACACGTTCGTCTTAAAGAACGTGCGTATTGGCATCGGCTTCCATTGGGACCGGCACGAGGACCAGGAGTTCGCCGGCACGCTGGAGATAAAGTCTGTTCCTAACCCCGTTATGCAAGGGGGAAAGCCGTGGCAGGTAGCCGTCAATACTATAGATTTGGAGGACTACCTCTGCTCCGTCATCTCATCCGAGATGAACGCCGACAGCCCCATGGAGTTGCTCAAAGCGCACGCCGTCATCAGCCGCAGCTGGGCAATACGCCAAATCGTAAATAGTAAATCGTCAAATCGTAAATTGCACGAAGGTTTTGACCTTTGTGCAGATGACCATTGCCAGCGTTACGAAGGACTGCGACGGATGAACGAACGCGCCGTAGAAGCCGTCCGCGCCACTGCAGGGCAAGTACTGACAAATGAACAAATGGTAAATGGCAAAATGGTAAATGAAATCTGTGATTGCCGTTACCACAAGTGCTGCGGAGGGCGGACCGAGGTCTGGCGCACCTGCTGGGAAGACATCGACGTGCCCTATATTCAGTCCGTCGAGTGCCCGTACTGCAACCCTGCGTATTTCAATCACCTCCCCTTGAGGGGAGGAAGGGAGGGGTTATCTTGCCTCAATGACTACGACCGGGAGACCACGGATTTCCACGACTGGCAGGTGATCTACACCGCCGAAGAGTTGAGCGACATCATCCGCTCCAAATCCGGTATTGACTTCGGCGAGATCATCGACCTCATTCCTCTCAAACGCGGTCCGTCGGGACGCATCTGCGAACTGAAGATCGTCGGCACCAAGCATACGGAGATCATCGGCAAGGAGTTGAAAATCCGTCTATGGCTGAGCCGCACCTGCCTATATAGTTCCTGGTTTGACATAGAGAAAAACACACCTGCCCCTTCAGGGGAAGGTCGGGAAGGGGCTTCGTCCTTCGTACTTACAGGTCATGGCTGGGGCCATGGTGCAGGGCTTTGCCAGATCGGTGCGGCTGTCATGGCGGCGGAAGGAAAGACATACGAAGAGATCCTGACCTACTACTACCCCGGCACCACACTAAATGACCAAATACTAAATGACCAAATAGTAAATGATTAAATAGTAAATGACTAAATGGTAAATGACTTAGCCTTGCAGCGCGATAAATACAAACGCCTCTCCGACGAAGAATGGCGTTGGTTCTTGCAGCAGGTAGAGGGGCGCGAACGGACGGCGGATAAACTGCCCACTTTCGCTGCTATCGAGGACTGGTGGTATCCGGTACGCCTGTCTTGTGAACAGTGCTCCTCGGAACTCACCGCGCGCTACAAAGCACAGATCGTACTTGGTACTTGGTCAAATGGTACTTGTCTTGACCTCACCGGAGGCTACGGGGTTGATACCTATTTCCTGTCCGAACACTTTGCACGCACCGACTACGTAGAGCAGAACGCCGAGCTGTGCCGCATCGCCGGGCATAACTTCGCTCTTGGTCGAAAGCAAAAAGTCGAAAGACAAAAGCTATCTATTGCCGTCCATAACACCACCGCCGAGGATTTCCTTCTCTCCTCCCCCTGTGGGGAGGCCGGGTGGGGTTTAATCTTCCTTGACCCGGCACGGCGTGACAGCCACGGAGGCAAGGTCTTCAAGTTAGCCGACTGCACGCCGAACGTGGTGGAGTTGTTACCTGCTCTCTTGGACCACCTCGCGCCGGACGGACAGATCATGCTCAAACTATCGCCCATGATCGACATCACACAGGCCCTCAAAGAGCTCCAAACCCCACCCGAAAGGTTCTATGACCGTCCACTGGACGCCCAGTCGGGCAAAGCCCTTCACCCCTCAAGGAAGGAGATAATATGGGATGTGCACATAGTAGCCGTCAAGAACGAGGTGAAAGAGGTTTTATTGTTATCCCAATGCCTCAAAGCCCCGATAAATAACCGGGTGGTAAATGACCAAATAATCAAATGTATTGATCTCTCCCACCCCGAACAGGCTTTTACCTTCACCCGCGAAGAAGAGCAAGCGGCGCAGCCGCAAATGGTAAATGGTACTTGGTCAAATGGTACTTGGATTTACGAGCCCAATGCCGCTATCCTCAAAGCCGGTGCCTACAAACTCATTGCGCAACGCTTCGGTCTGCAGAAACTCGACCCGAACACCCATCTCTATATCTCCGACCGGCTTGTGGAGAATTTCCCCGGACGCGTCTGGAGGATAAATGATAAAATGGTAAATGCCAAAATGGTAAATGGACAAATGGCGAATGTCCTCTGCCGCAACTATCCGCTTACGCCGGAGCATCTGAAGAAAAAACTGCACCTCCGGGATGGAGGCACAGCCTATGTCATTGGTTGCAGGGTGGCAGGCAAGCCTGTTGTGCTTTTAGCCGAGCGGGTGGAAGATGTCCATGCCGAAGGCTGAGGTGAACGCATCCGCTTTTTTCAGAGTTTCGGCTGTGTCCAGTTGCACGCCGCCGCAATGAGGTGACATCAGCAGAATGCGGTCGGAGAGGGCGAGAGCCAGATCCAGTTCGTGCGTAGAGATGAGTATCGTCTTACCCTGTTCGTGAGCCAGTCTCCGCAAGAGTCTCAGTATCATAATCCGGTGCGGCAGGTCGAGGTGCGCGGTTGGTTCGTCCAGAAGGATAACCGGTGTCCGCTGCGCCAAAGCCTTGGCAATCAATATCCGTTGTTTCTCTCCGTCGGAATGGCTGTTAAAGAAAGACCGTCCTACGGACTGTAGGACCGCTCCGCTGTCGTTCACTATAGAATCTTCAAACCCCACTTCGCGCAGGCTTTCTTCGATGATCCGTTCGTCTTCTTTTGACAGCCCGTCCAGAAAAGAGGTATACGGATACCGTCCCATTGCCACAACGTCATGCACCGTCGTGTTCTCCAGCGAGAGCCGCTCCGTCAGAACAAGAGAGACCGCGTTGCTGTTAGACCGCGTTGCTGTTAGACCGGTTCCGCCTGTAAGATTATAAGTGCCGGACAAGGGCGGTTGGAGTCCGGCGAGGGTGCGGATGAGTGTGGACTTGCCGCAGCCGTTTGGACCGAGCATGCAGACCAACTCACCCTCATAGAGCGAGAAAGTCAGGTCCCGCTGCACAGCCTTTTGTCTTTCGACAGGCTCTGTCCCGTCACCGGTAACCCGTAACCCGTCACCCGTAACCCCTCTATCGGCATACCCGATGGACAGTTTATTCGTAGAAATAGAGACGTTGTACACGGCGTGAAACGGATGTTAGTATTTCGTATGTTATCGTTCCGAGTTTGTCGGCGAGTTCCTGCAGCGTCACATGCTCGCCGAAGATCTCCACGGGGTCTCCCGGTCTGGCGTCGGTGCCGGTGACGTCTATCATTGCCTGGTCCATGCACACATTGCCTACCACGGGGCATCTCTTGCCCCGGATATAGACCTCTCCGCCGTAGTTGGAGAAGCGGCGGTCGAAGCCGTCGGCATAGCCGATCGGTATGACGGCAATCACGCGGTCCTCGTCCAGTTTCGTATGTTTTCCGTAACCGATCGTCTCACCGGCTTTGACGGTCTTGACGGAGAGGATTGTGGTCTCCAGAGAGCACACATTGCGGAGGCGTGCACCGGCGAAGGAGAAACCGTACAAACCTATACCCAGACGGCACATGTCGAACTGGTAGTCCGTGAACCGCTCTATGCCTGCAGAATTGAGGATATGTTTGATCACCGTTGTACCTGGTACTTGGTCACTTAGTCCCTTCTTCAACTCCTCCGCGCAGTCATCGAAATAGCGTATCTGTTGGAGCGTGAAGTCGTCGAACTGCGCCTCGTCGCTGCCGGCGAGATGGGAGAAGACAGACGCTACGCGGACGGCTTTCGTCTGCTGCAGTTTGTCGATGAGCCAGGGTATGTCTTCTTTGTAGAAACCGAGGCGGTGCATGCCGGAGTCGATCTTGATATGTATCGGCACGTTCTCCAGCCCTTTGGCTTCGGCGGCGGCAATGACGGTCTTGAGCGACTGGTGGGAATAGACGTTCGGCTCCAGGTTGTTCTCCAGAATCAGGTCCATCGCCGCCACTTCGGGATCCATGATTATGATGGGTAAGGTTATCCCGGCTTTCCGCAACTCCACACCCTCGTCGGCTACGGCGACTGCCAGGTAATCAACTACCCGTAACCCGTCACCCGTAACCCGTAACCCCTCTGCCTCCTGCAAGGCGCGGCTGACCTCTACGCTTCCGGCGCCGTAGGCGAAGGCTTTGACCATACAGGTCAACTTCGTCTCCGGTTTGAGGAGCGACCGGAAATAGCGCACGTTGCCCACCAGCGCACTCAGGTTCACCTTAAGAACCGTCTCGTGCGTCTGCCTCAGAATCCGTTCGGCGATGACCTCTTCATCGTAACCTAACGCCCTCATGACGGCTGCGCAGGTGCGCACGTTTTGGTGGGTGGGGTCCTCGATGACCTGCTTGGCATGGACGAAGAGTTTCATCTTCTCCTCGCGTTTCTGTTCGAGGGACGAGAAGTTCTCGTCGTGTTCGTGTCCGATATAAGTGATCACGCCGATGGTAGGACGGATCATGGGCTCCAGCTTCTCCATCTCTCCGGGCTGGGAGATGCCTGCTTCGAAGATAGCCAATACCCCTCTCCCTTCTGCACTTCTGCACTCATCACTTCTGCACTTCTGTCCCGTGGCCCGTAACCCGTCACCCGTAACCCGTAACCCCTCTAGCCCCCAAACGCTCAAAGGCACTCCGATCTGGGAGTTATAGGACTTAGGCGAACGGATGATGTCGTAGTCGTCTTTCAGCAACTGGTACAGCCATTCCTTGACCACCGTCTTGCCGTTGGAGCCGGTGATACCGATGACGGTACCTTTGAACTGCGCACGGACATACGCAGCCAGAGCCTGCAAAGCCGCAATGCTGTCGCCGGTGACGAATGCTCGCACTCCTTTTTCCCGCAACTCAGGGATGTATTTCGCGCCGTCGTCCTTGTCCGTCTTGATAGCAAAGAAGAGCGTGTGCTCCGCTTTCGACTGACAGCTTTCGACTTTCGACTTTCGACTTTCGACTTTCGACTGAAAGCCCGTCCCCCGTAACCCGTAACCCGTAACCCGTAACCCGTAACCCGTCACCCGTAACCCCTCTAACTCCCTGCTGTCGGTCAGCAGATAGCGGATCTCAAGGTCATCCTCTCCTGTCACATCGGCAATAGCTCCTATTGCCTTCCTGATTTCAGATAATTTCATTGCTGATACAAAATTTGCATGCAAATTTACTGCTTTTTTTTGAGATATGCAAGAAAAAATACACTTTTTTGCCATATTTATGTCTTCCTGTATTATATAGCTCATTTACAGCAGAATATAAAATGCCCTGTACGACATCCTCGGTAACAGACAAAAACCCTTCGCCGACGATTACGACTCAAAATAGACTCCGCACCAAAGGATAACCCAAGGATTCCCCAAGGATAACCCAAGGATAGAAGCCGTTTTCTGCACTTTTGGCGCTTTTACTATATATACGTAGTATATATACTTTTTGTTGTGTAAATACTGTTTGCACAAACCGGATTTACTGTCCTGCGCAAAGCGCTAAAGTTCTTTGCACGGACAAAAATCGTCTCTCGGGGCGATTTTTGTCTTTTTTATTTGCATATATGCAAAAAAAGCAGTACCTTTGCGGCGTAAATTGCGTGAGTATGCGCTCACGTGAGCGAAAACAAAGATGAATTATCAGTATATCAATAAGATTGATTCGCCGGCGGATTTGAAGAAGATACCGCTTGAGGAACTGCCGGCGGTGTGTGCGGAGTTGAGACAGTTTATCATTGAGGCGCTCAGCAAAAACCCGGGACACCTTGCTTCGTCATTAGGCGCCATAGAGATCACTGTTGCGCTGCACTATGTCTTCGATACGCCGGAAGACAAGTTGGTTTGGGATGTGGGGCACCAGGCTTACGCACATAAGATCCTGACCGGACGGCGCGACCGTTTCCACACCAACCGCCAGTTCAAGGGACTATCCCCCTTTACCAACCCTGCCGAGAGCGAATACGACGCCTTTATCGCAGGACATGCGTCTAATAGCATCTCTGCGGCGCTGGGACTTGATATAGGGACAAACCTCACCCCGACCCCCTCACAAGGAGAGGGAGGAAAGAAGCGCAACGTAGTAGCTATTATAGGGGATGGAGCCATGACAGGAGGACTGGCGTTCGAGGGACTCAACAACACCTCGATGGACAAAAACAACCTGCTCATCGTGCTCAACGACAACCACATGGCAATCGACCCGCTGAAGGGCGGATTTACCCAGTACCTGGTGGACCTGACGACGAGCGCTACGTACAACAAATGGCGCTGGCGGTTCTACCAACTGGCGTCCAGACTCCACCTCGTGGACGAACGCAAGAGACGCGCCATGCTGCGCCGGAACAACAGCCTAAAAGCAGTGCTCAGCAAACAGCCAAGCAATATCTTTACCGGCCTCAACATCCGCTATTTCGGTCCCACAGACGGACATGACGTAGTAGGACTGGTGCGGATCCTGAGCGAGATAAAGAACCACCGCGGACCCAAGGTGCTGCATATCATCACCAAGAAAGGCAAAGGCTATGCACCGGCGGAGAACGACCAGACCGTTTGGCATGCGCCGGGAGAGTTCAATGTCACTACAGGCGAACGGCAGAGTGACAAACTACAAATCACAAACGACAAATCACAAACTCCCCCTCTATGGCAGGAGGTGTTCGGAGAGACGCTGCTGGAACTGGCGAAAAAGAACGACCGGATAGTAGGAATAACGCCCGCTATGCCCAGCGGCTGCTCGATGAGTATCATGCAGAAAGAGTTGCCTGAGAGGGTTTTCGATGTAGGTATAGCAGAAGGACATGCCGTCACCTTCAGCGCCGGACTGGCGAAAGCAGGCATGCTGCCGTATTGCAATATATACTCCACTTTCCTGCAACGGGCATATGACAACATCGTCCATGACGTGGCGCTGCAGAACCTGCACGTCGTCCTCTGTATCGACCGTGCCGGAATAGTAGGCAACGACGGAGCAACCCACCACGGTTTGCTCGATCTGGCGTACCTGCGGCCTATTCCGAACATGCAGGTCTGCGCCCCGCGTACGGCGGAGGACCTGCGTCAGATGCTGACCCTCGCCGAGAACTTGGAAGGACCGGTGGCGATAAGGTATCCACGCGGCAGAGCCGCAGTGGACGAATTACGAAATAATCGTGCCCTTGGGCAAAGAATTACGAATTACGAATTACGACGAGAGGAAGTCAGGTACGGCAAAGGCGTGAAGCTGCGAGACGGAGAGGACATAGCCGTCCTGACTATCGGGGCGATAGGAAACACCATGGCGGAAGCGATAGAGTCTGTCAGTCCGACGGACGGTCTGTCAGCAAAGCGGTCTGTCAGTGAAACGGTCTGTCAGTCCGAAGGACGGTCCGTGAGCTTTGCACACTACGATATGCGGTGGCTCAAGCCTCTGGACGAGGAGATACTGCACGAAGTGGGTAAGAAATACAA
>JAFUUZ010000086.1 GCA_017471285.1 Paludibacteraceae bacterium
GCTTTCAAACACCCTAAACCATTCACTTCGGACATAAACATAAAAAACAATTTATTAATGATTAGTTTTTGCGTTATATATACGATTAATCTCCGCTTGTAAGTTGGCAAGGAATGCTCCGGCATGGGCTCCGTCCATCTGCGTATGATGAAACTGGAAAGAAATGGTCAGAAGGTATCTGAACCAATTGCGGCGGTAGCGTCCCCAAATAATAAAAGGATTATTAAAAATGCCGCTGTTCATACCTACTGCACCATCTATCTCTGTATCTATGATAGCCGATGTCCCAATAACCATGCTTTCGTCAGAAAGGTCTATATCCTGACATGTTTCTGCAACCTGCGATGTGCTGTCCATATATCGGCGATTGAAATCCTCTAACTTTTCGGTATAAAGGATGTCACAAGAATTGATTTCTCCGTTCTTGTTCTTCACAATCGTATTGACCGCTATGGTGTCGTATTGCATCAACTTGTCACCTACAGGTAGCATATAAAACTCTTTGATTGACGATGCAGCACGGCCAATGCAGTAGTCCAATAACATATTGAACTTCAATCCATTTTTGCGATGAAAATGCACAAGTGGCGTAACATCCAAAGTCTTGAAAAAAGTGACCATTGGATTAGGAGCCGACATCCAAAGTTTGAATGCCTGTGCACGGGTCGTTTCTATAGGATTAATTTCTCGCATAATAGCTTGCTATTAAAACATATACATTACGCCATCCTTGGTATCCAAGTAGTAGTGTTCTGCCTGGTCCATAGGCGGAGCGAAATTGTACAGGATACCTATTTGCTTGCCCGTAAGCCGCATGTAGTTCCAGAGTTGTTGACGATGCTCCGCTACCAGTTTGTCCACTGCCTTGCACTCTACGATGACCTCATCATTAATCAGGAAATCGACGAAGTGCTTGTGCTGTATGGGCTTGCCGTGAAAGACCACTTGGAAGTAGTACTCACGCTGGTAAGGTATCTGTTGCTCGTCCAAAAGGATCTGTAGCGCTTCCTGATACATATACTCGTTGAGAAATGGACCCAACTCGCGGTGAACTGCCGCGCAGCAACCGTTGATAGCATAGCAGCGTTGTTTCAACTGCATCGCCAACTCCGGCTTCGTGTCCATTAATCTTTTCAACGTGTATTGCATTGCTAATTGTTTTGTATGTTTATGTCCTTCGGACGACTGTTACCGCTTTGCGGTGAGGGTTCGCTCTGACGAGCTACGGGAAGTTTACTTACCAGTAGGTTGGCGGGGCGGGCACTCATGGCGTTGCCAAACGCTACAGACGTACGAAGGGGTTTTTAATGTTTTTTTCTTAAAACCAATTACTTTTTCAACAACTGTGCATTAAGGCCTTTCAGGGTGTCGAGGACGTTGCAACGGACGTGGATGAAGTTCTGGATGCCGAGCTTCTGGAGGTCCTCCATACATGCCGGAGCACCGGCCACAATGAAGATCTCTTTGGCGTTCTGGAGCTTCTTCCATGCCTTCGGCGCGAGGGTGGCGTACTCGTCGTCGGACGAACAGAGGACGATGATGTCCGCTTTCGCCTTGCGAGCCGCCTTGATACCTTCGGCGATAGTAGCAAAGCCGTTGTTGTCAATGACCTTGTATCCTGCGCAGGCGAGGAAGTTACAACTGAACTGCGCACGCGCAATACGCATAGCGAGGTTACCGATGGTGAGCATGAACGCAACGGGTTGTTTCTTAGCAGCTTCCGTTTCGAGTCTTAACGACTCAAACTCCTCTGCCGCTCTTGCGATCGGCAGCGTCGGAAGCTGCTGACCGCCTTCGGCTGTAGGACCGCAAGCACAACTTGCTGTAAGACCGCTTTCGCTGTTAGACCGCTTCGCTGTAGGACTCTTGCATGTACAAATGCTACTGCAAGCCCCGGCGTCGGCTTTGATCTTCTTGCCGGCTTTCTCGGTGAAGTTCGGGTACTGGTTGGAACCGAGCAGCACCTCTTTGCGTTTGGCTACGTCGTTGAGACGCGCTTTGAGGTTTGCCGCCATGTGCTCCTGTACCTTACCTTCGGAAACCATCTGGTACATACCGCCCTGCTCCTGGATAGCGAGGAACTGCTTCCATGCCTCGGCTGCGATGGACGCCGTCAGGTTCTCCAGATAATACGAACCGGCAGCGGGGTCCACGATCTTGTCGAAGTGCGCTTCCTCTTTGAGAAGCAGCTGCTGGTTGCGGGCGATACGCTCGGAGAAGTCCGTCGGACGCTCGTAGGTGATATCGAACGGCGTAACGGTGATCTCATCCACGCCTGCCAGAGCAGCAGACATCGTCTCGGTCTGCGTGCGAAGGAGGTTCACATATGCGTCGAAGATAGTCATGTTGAAACGGCTGGTCTCGGCGGAGACGTTCATCTTAGCGGCATTGCGGAGGGCGGTGGTGAAGATAGGTGCTTTGTATGCCTCTACAATCTTCGCCCACAGCAGACGCGCAGCACGGAACTTAGCCAGCTCCATGAAGTAGTTGCCGCCGATACCCATGTTAAAACGGATAGCATTGGCAGCGCGGTAGTTAGGCACACCGGCTTCGGTGAGCATCGTCATGTACTCGGCACCCCAAGCGAGGGCGTAAGCGAGCTCCTGCGTAGCATATGCGCCGGAGTTGTTGAGCACCACGGAGTTGACACCCACTACGCGGTAACCCGGCAGCGCTTTGGCGGCTTTCACCACCTCGGCGATCTTAGCCGATACTTGCTCACGGGTCAGCGGTTTGCCCTTGACGAGCATGTTCTTGATCGGGTCCACGTTGATGGAACCTACCATGTGCTTCACATCGTAACCCATGCGGCCGTAGTAGCGCACGAGGATGTTCGCGAGCTTCGGCGCAGCGCAGGCGCAGATGGAGAAGTTGATGGCGATGCAGTCAGCGGCGATACCGTTGAGCAGCGTTTTGATGAAATGGTAGGTCAACTTCTCTTTGTCCAGACAAAAACCGAGGGAGTTGATACCCTTGTTGAGCACCTCGAGGGCTTTCTCGTT
>JAFUUZ010000087.1 GCA_017471285.1 Paludibacteraceae bacterium
TACCTGCGAAACCACCCTGTGCGGTATCGTATTTCAGAAGGTGAGCCAACATTTTCGGGCTGGTCAGGTCGTTGATAGCAACAACCTCATAGCCCTCTGCCTCAAACATCTGACGGAATGCCAGACGACCAATGCGGCCGAAGCCGTTAATAGCTACTTTTGTCATAGTTGTAGAATAATTTAAATTATTTGTGTATTAATTGTGTTAGCCTGTTTCGCTTTTGCTCTGCAAAAGTACTGCTTTTTTGTTGTTTGTGCAAATAAATCGTCCAAAAATCTTGTTTTTGTTATTTCTGTTTGTCAAAAAGCCCCTTTGCGGCTACTTGCGGCCGAAGTCTGCAGGAATCTCGCCCCAGGCTTTGGTATCCCATTTGTAGATGGGTGTCGTCCATGTGTTGTCGTGCAGCCACATCTCGGCTTTGCGTACCATCAGAAACAGGTCCTGGTTGGATGCGTTCCATTCTATCTTGGTCTTGCAACGCTTCTGGCGGACCCATGCCAGCGCGGTCACGCTATCCGTATAGATCACCCAGTTCAAGTTGTATTTCTTGATATACGCCAGACCGAGTACAAGCGCAAGAAACTCTCCGATGTTGTTCGTCCCTTGTACAAAAGGTCCCCGATGGAACACTTCTGTACCGGTATCCGCGATAACCCCGCGGAACTCCATTACTCCGGGATTTCCGGAACAGGCAGCATCTACCGCCAACGCGGGTAATATAGGCTTACTCATAAACAATGATTTTGCGGGTTTGGATGTGGTCTACCTCTATCGTCTGGACGATTTGCACGTGTGGTCCGACTCGGTATGTGCGGATCACTTGTGCAGGAGCGGTAGTAGGAGCAGCATCAGCGCTACGCGGCACGTCGTCAAACACCATCGGACAAGTATATAGTGTCTTGCCGTCGGAGGTCGTCAAGCGGCAGTAGAAGAGGGTGGGCTCACCGCTCATGCCCTCAGGACGATAGAGGTATTGCTGATTCTCGTTCGCTATTGCCGTGCCGTCTGCATACCATTGATAGTCGGTATATAAGTGGTCATGGTTGTCAATAAAGAGAACATCCGTCCATTTGCTGTACATCTGTCCCGAGAGAGCGATAGTGAAGCGGAAAGAGGCGGTCGTCTCGCATTGACCTTCCCCGGCGGTTATGTTCGCCGTATATTCACCGCTCTCCATCGTCGTAGGCGTGAATACGATGTCTGTACCGTCCGCAATACCGGCATAGTGAACGCCGTCTAACTCGATGTCGTAGCTGTCCGGTGCGCCGTGTGTCACGGTAATAGGTATGCGTACCTCGCCCGCGTTGTCGCATGTCATTGCAACAGTACCGATAGAGATCCGGGGAGTGGCATTGACGGTGAGCAGAAGCGTGTCATAGACATTGGCAGGATTCGTGATTGTATCTATACCCACAGGGCGGCTGTAGGTCATGCCTTTCCATGTATAGGTCTCTCCCTCGCAGATAGTAGCTTCGTCTTTGTCGCAGCTGATACGTGTAGGCGGCGTGAGAGCGTCGGTGCTTTGGATGGCGCAGGTGGGAGCGTCCGTATAAACGACCGTGATATACTGCGCCGCGCCACCTATGTTATGGAGCGTCAGCGTTGTTGTGGTCGTCGTTCCGGTCGCGGCGATAGTTATGCTCTGCGCGCCGCTGTCGTCATAACGGACAGTGAACTCATGCCCCGTGGCATCGTACGGAGTAGTGATGGTCACTGTAGCCGGATATTCCTGTGTAGGGCAGGCCACAGTAGCCGGTACGCCGGAAACAGCCACGTTGCCGATCACAGGCGAGTAAGGAACGACGGTCAGCGAATCCTTCGCGCAGCTGTTCGCTCCGTCGAATAACACGTGGAGCGTGTGCGCTTTGCCGTCCGCAGGAATACCTGCAAAATTCAGCCCCACTAACTGTTGCTCCGTCTTGTCGGATACCGAGTACGCGGCGGTTTGGGCGGGCAGACCGTCCACCCAATACCTCAGAGTGCCCTGCTGGTAGGTGTAATCAAGATCGAATGTCAACGTACTTGTCAGATCCGTACAGCCAGGAGTGGAGAATACAAGGTTCTTAACCTTTATGCTCGGGAAACCCGGAATGACCGTAGTAGCGTTTTTCTTTGCTGTTGTCCAATCCTCAAAATAGGCTTCCCATTCATGTGTCGGTTCGTTGGTAGTGATGACGATGTTGTCGTTGAGAGCCGCCGGTGTATCGTACGCAACGGCAGGAAGGGTATAGGGATACTCAGCCCCGGTGGTGTTATCTTTGATAATAAGCCTTCCGTTCGGGTTCTGGTATTCCACATGCATAGCAACTGTATAATCCGTTCCGCCGCATGCCACGGGCTGTACGGTAGCCGTGAACACATCTACTGTAGGCTC
>JAFUUZ010000014.1 GCA_017471285.1 Paludibacteraceae bacterium
GTGCCAAGCGGTTTGATTTCCATCGCGTTAGGCGGGAGCAGTGCAGGGGTGCTATTCAGCAAAGCGACAAAGGGTCTGGCATGGGTTATGAACCACAGCGTGGAATGGATAGAAAGTTTACCGGGCAGCACGACTCATGTGTCTATCGGTTTAGGGATGGTGGCGATTTACTATGTGCTGTTTATCGGATTGTGCGCGGCAGTGAAAGGTGAAAAGTGAAAGGGAAAAGGGGAAAGAATGTAGAAAAAAGTCAGAAAAACGTACGCGCGCTTGCGTATGTCAAAAAAAAGTCGTATCTTTGCAGCCGTTTTAACAAGAGTACCAATAAATGAAGAAAATAACCAGTATCATACTGCTGTTATGCTGCGCAGCCGGCATGTATGCCGAAACGGTGTTCACATTCAGTTCAGCGGCTGATATGAGCCAGACGAAGGACGGTATTTCTCTCGTAATAGCCAAGGGTAGCGGTCAGAACGACCCGAAGGCGACAACAGATTATGAGACAAGCCAGTTTGAGATGCGTCTCTACACAGGCAACACAATCACCGTCAGCGGCGATGAACTGAATGATATTCAATTAGTTTGCGCAAAGAGCAGTGCGTCCAACAATCAGTATACCGGATTGAGTGCCAACACCGGTTCGCTGGTTTCCGGCGGCGATGCGACGGACAAGAACGACTGGAAAGTTGACCACTGGACAGGTAACGCCCAAACGGTGGTTTTTAGCCTGACAGGAACAGGTCAGAGAAGGATACAGAAAGTAGTGGTGAACGGCGGCGAAGTGGTGATTGATCCGGTCGAGACGGTGCTGCCTACTGAAGCGGATCTGGAAACGGAATATGCCTATACCGAGCCAACTGTCGTTAATGTCCCTGACACTCAGTTTTTCAAGAACGAATACGCGTTCATCAGCAATAACATATTGGTTTATTGCGGTCAGGGGTCCATTATCAAAGCGACCGACACAACAGCTGCATATTTCAACTGCAACGCCAATTACAGCCTTACTTTTACCGCTACATCACCCATCAAAGGTATTGAGATAGACGGATTTGTGCGCAAAGCCTTTGATGCAAGTTGCGACCATGGCGAGATAGAGTACCTGACAGATGCCGATTTTGACATGGAAGGTTCTCCTGCTTTAGTGATCCGTAACATTGATGCGACGAGCGTAACGCTGAGTTGTCCGAAACAACTGCGATGCTACGGTGTCCGCGTCTATTTCCAGAACAATCCCGATCCTTTGTTCCCTACAGAAGGGCTGGAGAGCATTCAGTCGTCAGCAGTCAGCAGTCAGAAAGTGCTGCGCGAAGGGCAGGTTTATATCATACGAAACGAGCGCACTTACACGCCTGCAGGCACAGAAGTTAAATGAAGCAATTCCGGCACATAGCGTTGTTATTGACACTGGCGGCATACTGGTGCGGCTCTGTATGGGGTCAGACAGTTAAGCAGTTGCCGGAGGTAACGAGCACAGAGGGCCGCGAGTTCTTCGTAGCGTGGCTGCCGAACGGCGACCGAACTCCCCAATCTCCGGATTTGCGATTGCAACTGCTTGCCAGTTCGCGTAAGTTCAACAACATCCAAGTGGAGTATCCGGACGGTACTATAGAGAGTTACGACATCAACCCAGGCGAAACAACAGAGATCATTATCACTCCTCAAAGCGTCTATTGGGATGCGTCAGCTGCAGAAGAGGAAACACCTGTACGAAAAGGAATCCGTGTCTATAGTTTGAACGACGAGAAATTCACGTTGTATTCTACGAGCCAGTATGGTTCCCAAGATGTGTTCAGTTTGGATGGAGCGCATATTCTTCCTGTAGAAGCCCTTGGAACCGAATATATGGTAATGAACGCAGAAGGCGATAACACTGCCACTGAGTTTGTTCTCATGTCCACCAAGCCCGGTGTAACTCATGTGACCATTAACCTAAAGGTTAATAGCCGTTTGGGAAATACCCAGCAGTTGAGTGTTGACTTGTATGATTCCAAACAGATTTATATCGTACGCTCCATGCCTCACGATCCGGACGACATGACGACTAATATCGACTTGTCAGGATCCACTATATGTGCGGACCAGCCGATTGCGGTATGGAGCGGAAACCAAGATGGTCTTGTGCCTTATCGAGGAGGTTTGAGTACCAACCATGCCTATGATCAGTTATTGCCTGTAACCAAGTGGGGTCAGAATTTCATAGTGCCCATGACAGCCCAGAATATGCAAAACAACATGGTACGTTTTGTGGCATTGGAAGATAACACTGTCGTAACTGTAAAGCGTAACAACGTCAACATGCCGAATACTCCTGTTACCCTCAATTCAGGAGATGTTTTTTCTCAAACAATGACCCAATCCACGGGTAACCCCAATCCCCAAACTTCTTCTTTATACATAACAGCCGACAAACCCATTCAGGTATATCTGTACTCCAGTAGTGCCGGTATGAACACCTGGTATGACGATTTTGGAGTTGACCACCTTCCAGGCAACCCATCCATGACCTTAATACCTCCTTTGGAGTTTCTGACGGACACGACCATTGTATCTACTTTTAATGGCGGAGCAGGTACATTCGCACATGAGATCAATATCTGGGCTCTGACTTCGAAAACCAATACGATCAGATTGGATGGTCAAGCAATGACCGGTTGGAGAACCGTTCCGGGTAATACGAATTATTCCCAAAACACTTACCCTATCACTGCCGGAACCCATACCATCACCGCTCCGAGCAAGTGTTTCTCCGGCTACATGTATGGTATTGACGAGGCATTGGCCTACTTGTACCCTATCGGGTATGATTATACGCCCCATCCGGATTCGCTTTTCCTGCTGGACAACTATGAGCAATATACCATCCACACGTCGGAATGGAACCGTAAGGCCGTGAGCAATACGGAAGGCGGCTGGCATCTGGACAAAGTGCTGCAAAGCGACGACACGTATCTGCTGGACTCCATTTTCGTCTGCGACAGCACGATTCTCAATTTCCCGATCAAGACGTACAATGCCTGGTACAAGGTACGTTGGGAGATAGAAGGTTCTATCCAAGGTTCCGGTTATTTCGATCCGCAAGAACAGTTTGCAGACTTGGTATCCCGTCCGCAGTTGGAACACCAATTCACGCTTCTTCCGGAGGAAATCAACAAAGAGCCGTTTGAGGATTTTGAGGTGCGCGGTATTCTGATCCGCAAGCCTATCTTCTGCGACATTCCAGAGGATAAATGGGAACGCGACACGTTCAATACCATAGTGCGTGTCATGAGGCAGTACAACGACACGACCTGGCGCGCTATCTGCGTCGGCGACACGGTAGAGTTCTTCCGCGATACGGTATGGAAAGTGAACCCGCGAACCATAACCGGAAAGCCGGTAGAGGGACAGGATTTTGTGATGCAGATCTCCATCTTCAACGACACGACCAATAACACCGCCAAGGGTCTCTATCAATACCATTTAGGCGCACAGACGATCACGCGTTCGTACCTCTCATCCGGCGGTTGCGACTCGCTGAGCACACTCAAGTTATTTGTCTGCTCTCCGTCCTTCGAGCACCGGGATACTGTCATCTGCCAGGACGGCAGAGGGCGACTGAGTTATGGCGAGTTCTTCAAGAACTATAACAACAGCGCCAGATGGCCGTTAGGCGATACTGTGCTTCTCGACACGATCCGTGCGAAAGACTGTATGCGATCTCCCGAATGGCAGGAGTTTGCGCCTCATTGCCCCACTTTCAACGGCTGCGACTCGGTACTGGAGTTGCATCTGGTAGTCAAAGAGGTTGTGAATAACACATACAGGAAAAATCTCTGTATGTCGCAGATGGCAGCGCTTAACAACCGCTTTGAATGGCGTGAGAACGTGAGTGACCGGCTTATAAAAACATTTTGGGCCGACACCATGAAGTTAGACTCTATCTATCAGATTCCGACCGAGAGAGTCAAATATAAAGATTGCGAGGACTGCCCTCGCGGCGGTTGCGACAGCGTGCGCAACACGCTATGGCTGCAGTTTGTGAGCGACGCAGGGCAAGAGCACACCGTGCATGTATGCCAAGGAGAGAAATACCAATACCACAACCAGACGAATGCTTCTGCACGCATCGATTTCGACTCAAACGGCAAGTTATGCAACACTCCTTACATAGAAACAATCACGGTTGAAGTACGCGGATACGACGAGAATAACAACTACGTGACGATGTGTTCGTTTGAGGACAAAGTGACTTTCATCGTTGATACCGTCTATAAAGACCAGATGAGTTATGATACGATTTGTTGGACGCCAGGTGTCGATGGTCAGACCTATCAATGGGAGACAGCAGCAACCCACCCGGACTATCAGGCCATCCCTGTTACCCGCGAAGGTAAATTTACTTATACAGACGTACGGAAGACCAAGACGACGAACTGCGACTCTATCTGTGTGCTTGAACTGACCGTAGGCAAGCCTTATGAGATGCCGACAAGGGCGGAAATATGCGATAACAAATCCTTTACATGGCAGGACACCCTATTCTACGGTATCAACTACACAGGCGATAAACCGGCTAAGAGCAAACAAGTGAGCGGTCCTGTTTACAAGTCGCGTAAAGATACTGTCTCACGATATGGCTGCGACTCTACTCTGACGCTCACATTGACCATTTGGGACACCTATGTTGCCGAGCGCAAGGACACCGCCATCTGCGCCAACGAGAGCTATAATTTCTTCGGCACGGTATATAATACGACAACCAATCCATGGAAGGCCGACACCATCTATGAGCTGAAGAAAAACGTACCATCCATCCACGGCTGCGACAGTGCGGTATTGCACTATGTGACCGTTTATCCTATTTATTTAGATGAATGGGAGGAGCCCGATACCATCTGCCAAGTGCTGGACGGCACGGCATACTACGTATGGGAGGGCGCAGACCATGCGGAATGGAACAACAGACATCTGCAGAAAATCAATAATGCCGGTTCGTATGACCTAGTGGACCATCTGACCACGAAGCATGGATGTGACTCTATCATCCACCGCAAGCTGGTCGTACTGCCGAGTTATAATCCTACTTTCTCGCGAACGATGTCTAGCGAAGACACCATCCATTGGGAAGGACGCATCTATGCCGGAAGTATGGCAGTTTTCGACAATCCTGATCAGTTACCGGTTATCGTATATACGGGTCAGGGACCTATCGTTGATTCTCTGACGACAACCCCTGTCGGCACTCATTACTGCGACTCTGTCCGAACTTTGGATTTGAAGGTTGGTCAAGTCTTCCGCGACACCACTTATGATGCCACCTGCGCCAACTGCGGTAGTTATAAATGGGTGCTCACCAGCCCGATAACAGGCGCAAACACCATTATTGAGATCACCGATCTTCCTGCAGCACACGAGACCCGCACGTACTACGACAGTCTGAAAACGGCTCTCAACTATGACTCTATCTACGTACTGCGGCTGACAGGCTATGAGAGTCATGAGTTCCAATCCGGCGACGAAGTGTGCCAAGGCGATGAATACCTCTGGACAGACCATATGCCGACACCTACGGGCGTCGAGCACCGGCTCTTCTATAACGGCCGGCCGATTACGGAGATTCCGACCGGTCAGCACGGTATTATCCAGATAACAGACTCCATGCTGACCAATGCGGTTGATTTCGTCAATCCCAAGACAGGGGCTGTCAAACCTATCCGATGCGACAGTGTCTGGACGCTGAGTCTGACTATCCATCCGACTTACAACAACCGCTATGTGGATCTGACGGATCCTGTATCCATGGCATCGAATGACACCGTCTCGCATTTCACACAGCCGAGGACGCTCTTCGTGGGCTATGACTTCGATTTTGATGCAGCAGGCACCTCTCCGGCAGAGTTGGCGCAGAACTACGAACGCGTAGTCTATATCGACCGATCGGAAGGTACAAGCCACTATGATTCGGTAGTAAACAGATCGCAGTACGGGTGCGACAGCGTGCATTACGTACAGATCAATATCTGCGAGGTGAAATTCACTATTAAGCGCGACTCTATCGGAGACAACTATCCCGCCGAGGCATGGTCGTTCGGCGGCAATACAGCAGGAAGACGACACACTCAAGAACTGCTCACCGCAGAGCTCTTCCATTCGTATGACAACGGGGCTCCGGTGGATTACTCCGTGAAGAGCGGTCGCACCGTACGCGAGTATTTCTTCATCGACACCCTGCAGACAGCAAACGGCTGCGACTCTATCGTACATGACTCCGTATGGGTATTCCCGACGTATGAATTCCATTTCGACACGGCAGTATGCTCCAACACACGCTATGACTGGCGCGTACTGACCAAACTGAACGAGCAGCGGACAGGTGTCTATTACGACTCCGTAAACTATCAGGTCGGGACGCATGTCTTCGACTCGGTGTATGTACTTAATCTGGATGTTATGCCGTCCGGCTACTGGCAGTATGACACTATACTCTGTATGAACGATACGATATGGTGGCATTACAAGAAGGTTTACTATCGTCCGGGCGGACTGACTTATGTGGAAGCGGACTACAAGGACGGATCGAGTCCCTGCGGCGAGAAACACCATCTGGATCTGACATTCATGCCTTATTATGGTCCTTCGCTCGTAGAATACGACACTATCTGTCAGGACGATCCGTATCGCTGGATCAGTCCGGGCGAGACCAAAGAGCACACCGAAGCGGTGTGTGACGGGCATGGCAGGACGATCACCTCTATCCCTACCAACGTGCCCGGAGAATATATCTATTACGATAGTCTGAAAACCAAATCGTGCGGTTGCGACTCTGTCTATACGCTTCATCTAGTGATCAGACCGGCATACCATTTCTATACCGACACGGCGATCTGTACGGGCGACGAGTTCGAATGGATAGTCAAGGACAAAGACGGCAATGACTACACCAACGGCAAGACCTATGTATCGGATGTCACGACCCATTTCTACGACACTATAGCAGGCTATACTCCTGAAGGATGCGACTCCACGTATTACCTCCATGTCTTTGTAGATCAGCCGTATGATATCCACATAGACACTACGGTTTGCTACGAGAACGGACATTTTGAGTGGAGAGGCGACCATGGTGTAGTCAACTACGATGATCTGGTAGCAGACTCGCATAACTGGTCGGAACCGCAATCTTTCTTCGATACGCTGCGCACCAAGACCACCCTCGGACAATGCGACTCCATCCGGTACCTGCATCTCACGATAGCGCCAAGTGCCGATTCGGCATGGGTGGATACGATATGCGTAGGAGAGACATACCGTCTCTTTGAGAACGAATACACCGAAGCGGGAGAGTACCATGTAACCCATCCTAACGCATGGGGATGCGAAGTGAACTATCATCTGACGCTCCGCGCTATCCCTCCCACGCGCGTTACGCTTGCGCCCGAACCTGTTTGTATCAATGAAGCGGGACAAGATTTCACCTACACTATCCGATATACCTATTCCGGCGAGTTCCAACCGCTCAGTTATACCATCCGGTATGACTCTATCGCACAGAAAGCCGGTTTCGAGGACCAAGAAGAGATAGATATGCAGGACAGGCTTGTAGCCGGCACAGAATATGAGTTGTATATCCCTACTCCGCGTATTGACGTAAAGGAGAAATACCCGAGACCCGACCATTATCATGCTACTATCGCCTTCGAGAACGGTGTCTGTCTGTCCGACAGCCTTATGACCTTCCCAATGGAGATCACCATGAGTTATCCGAACTGGCTTCTGGAGCAGCGTCACGGAGATGTCATCGCTATCCTCAATGACACGTACAACGGAGGATATACATGGACCGAATATCAGTGGTACGAAGGCGACTCCATGCTTATAGGCCAGACCAGACCATACCTCCATATCCCGACAGGTCTGACGCCCGGTGCTTACTATCATGTCGAACTCACACGAACCGACGAGACAGAGGCGTTCCCGACATGCGAGATACAGGCAGTAGCGAACCCGATCAACAATGATTTTGCTCCTACAATGGGTTACCTGTCCGTCACACCTACTTGTGTAGTTACAGGGCATCCCGTCATTTATATCCTCTCGCGCAAAGACGGCACTTATCGCGTCACCACGGCGGACGGGCACCTCGTTTCAGACGGTGTATTCCGAGCAGATGTGACCGAACTATCCTTGCCGGCTGTGACAGGTATGTATATTGTCCAACTATGGTCCAACGACACACCGGAGGAACCCTATAGAGCTATTAAAGTATTAGTAAGAGAACAATGTCCCAACTGCGATCCATCATCCTTCTAACCCTCTGCCTTTTATGCTTATCACCGGCAAATGCCCAGAGGCGCTACTCGGCCAACGAAAGGCACGAGAAGGAATTGGCGTCCCAACGCGGATTCTCTACCAAAGACGTAGAGAACCAGACCGACGTGCTCTTCGGTCTGCATGCTTCGCAATACTCGGGTTCGCATCATCTCATCGGTTTCTCGCTCGAAGGCTCATGGAGTTCCTTCGCCAGCAACATGCCTTCGGCAAAGATCACTCCCGGAGGAGGCGCTGCAGGATTCCATTTGCTCTATGAGTTCCAATACAGCGGATTCATCCTTCAGACCGGTCTGGGAGTAGCCTACCAGCGCGTCTTCACAGGGGTAGCGGATACGGCGATATATCATGAACATATGACCGACACATGGTCTTCCATCAACCCTGTTGACTTCACCCTCAAGCATGCGTTTACCGGCCGCAGGGACATGTCCCAGCAAGCCTACGGCCAGATACCTCTATACCTCGGTTCCTATTTCTTCGGTTCACAAGGTATAGGCTATTTCCTCGCAGGCGTGCATGCCAACTATGCTTTCTGGGGTAACACGCGGCAGAACATGCTCGGCACCACAACAGGCCAGTATGAGCGCTATGTGGGCATCTTTGAGGAAATGGACAACCATGGCTTCCGAAAGGACGTACCTATCGAGCGTTTCGGAGATCAACTGAAGTTCAAATTCGATCTTATGGCTCACGCCGAGATAGGATACGAGTACAACACCCGTCAGTCCGCCAAAGACTATCGTTTAAGGCCTGCAGACCGACTTGACGGCAGAATACGCGTAGGTGCTTTCATCGATTTCGGAATGCTCAATATCTGCCCGGGAACCAAAGGTGCGTTCTATCATCTCCCCACGGAGACGATCTACGATTTCTCCACCTACCGGATGGATCATATCTTCTCCACGGAGGATGCCAAACGTTTCTGGACCCGCAACCTCTTTGTCGGCGTCCGCGTCACCTTCCTCTTCGGTTTCCAGCCGGAAGAACACTGTATCCTCTGCGACCCATGGCGCCATTAACTCTCACGGAACTATGCGGCCTTATCGGCGAAGCGCTGGAAGAATCGCTTGCTCCGTCGTACTGGGTAAAAGCCGAGATCTCCTCCCTCTCCGAACGGGGCGGACACATGTACCTGGAACTAGTGGATGCCCCCTCTTCCCGGGGACGCGGAACCGCCAAGATGCGGGCTACGTGCTGGGCCGGAAACAAAGAGATGCTTCTGGCGTATTTCGAGTCCGAGACGGGTCAAGCTCTGCAACCCGGCATGTCGGTTTTAGTGGAAGCCGAGATTCAATGGCATGCCGTATACGGCCTCAGTCTCTCTATTATCGGTATTGATCCCTCTTATACCATCGGCGACATTGCGCGCCGTCGTCAGCAGACGATAGCCCAACTGAAAGCCGACGGACTACTCGATGCGCAGCAGTTGTTGCCTCTCCCTACACTCATACGCCGTATAGCGGTTATCTCATCGCCACAGGCAGCCGGCTACGAAGATTTCAAACACCAACTGGATGCCTCTCCCTATCATTTTGAGACCACACTTTTTGCCGCGACCATGCAAGGCGAGACCGCCGAGAAATCCATCCTCGCCGCCCTGGATGAAACAGTCCGAGCAAACGAACAAATGGCCAATGGCTTCGAGTGCGTCGTCATCATCCGCGGCGGAGGCGCCACTACTGATCTCTCTTGTTTCGACAACTATACCCTCTGCGCCGTCTGCGCCCAGTTCGAACTGCCTGTTATCTCGGGCATCGGGCACACCCGGGACATCTCTATCTTAGACCTTGTGGCTCATGAATCACTCAAGACCCCTACCGCTGTAGCGGAATGGCTCATCCACCGCCTGGACGAGCAGGCTGCACGGATAGAGAACCTCTTCTTACGGTTAGCCGGAACAGCAGAGAAACAGATTCTCATTCGCCGGCATCGGATTGAACTGCTGGAACAACGCCTCGCTGCGTGCAATCCCGAACGTATCTATCGCATGGGATACAGTCTGCTGACGAGGAACGGAAAAATCGTCCGCTCTATAGCAGATATACAACCGGGCGACATCGTCACTTCGCACCTCTCCGACGGATCGATAGACCTCACTCCCATCCATGGCTAAACGCGACCGGCATATTCTGGCGGGGGAGCAGCGAGTTGGTGCTGTGATTCTCTTTGCCATCGCTCTGGGCATCTGGCTTTTCTTCGCTATCACCGGTACTCCACAACCAACGCCAGAGGCTAAGCCAACCAAAAAATCCTGGGCTGAACGCAAAGACTCCATCCGTCAGGCAGACTCCATGCGCTATGTGCAGTGGAAAGAGGCACGCGAAGCGCGTTATGACTCTGTCAAGCGTGCGCTGGACGCCCGCCACGAAGAGTATAAAGCTGAACTGGAACATTGGTATGACTCCGTGCGAAAAGCCGACTCCCTTTGGAAGGATTCAGTAGGCATTCATTTTGTCCGTCCCATCAAAAAAGATACTATTCTCGACCTTAACCATTGCGACACTACGGAACTGCAATTCATCCGCGGTATCGGGCGCTATACGGCACTGCGAATCATCGAATATCGAGAGCGATTAGGCGGCTATTACAGTCCTTCTCAACTAACCGATGAGTCATTCGCAAAACTCTCTTTGGACACTCTTCTCCGCCATTTCACAGCGGACAGCCGCGATATACAACTTCTCCCGGTCAACACCCTCTCCGCCTCGGAGCTGGCGAAACATCCGTACTTGCGGTACGAGCAGGCGAAGGCTATTTATACTCTTCGCAGAAAACGCATCCGTCTCACAGATATAGACGAACTCTCTTCACTACCCGAACTGACCGATTCCGACCTTCTCCGCGTCGCCCCATACCTCTCTTTTGAATAGCCAAACGGACGTTTTCAAAAAATGGGAACTCGTAATTGAGTCGTAAATGAGTCGTAAATGAGTCGTAAAAGTTCACGCGACAAGACCACGATGTGGCCGCGACCTTACCGATAGGTAACAGATGCAAAGAATGGGAAAAATCGCTCTTCGGGGCGATTTTCTGTTTCCAGACACAATTTTTTCGATTTTTATTTGCATATATCAGAAAAAAGTCGTAAATTTGCAAGGTTTTTAGTTTTTGCATTCAAATGAAAAGAAATATAGCCATTATCGCGGGAGGCGACAGCAGCGAACATGACGTGTCGCTCCGTTCCGCAGCCGGTTTGTACTCCTTCATGGACAAGGAGCGGTACAACATCACTATCGTGCGGTTGCACGGCAAAGAATGGGTAGCCTACCCCCACCCCCTTCCTGAAGGGAAGGGAGCAGAGGAATACTTCGCATCCAGTGAGACTTGTCCTATAGACAAGAATGATTTTTCTTTTACGCGCGGGGGCGTGAAGCATACGTTCGATTTCGCGTATATCACCATTCATGGAACCCCAGGAGAGAACGGACTGCTCCAAGGCTATCTGGAGATGATGCGCATACCATATTCGTGCTGCAACGTACTCGCCGCCGCGCTTACGTTCAACAAATACACCTGCAACCACTATCTTGCGCCCTTCGGATTTAACATTGCCAAGAGTGTATTGCTACGGAAAAACCTCACCCCGTCCCTCTCCTCAAGAGAGGGGGAAGAATTGGCGAAGCGGATAGAGAAGGAACTCGGATTGCCGTGTTTCATCAAGAGCAACGTAGGCGGTTCGTCCTTCGGCTGCACGAAAGTGAAGAGGGAGGAGGATGTTATTCCGGCTATCAATCGTGCGTTCCAAGAGGGCGACGAAGTGATCTGCGAGGCTTACATGAAAGGTACGGAAGTGACCTGCGGCGTCTATAAGACCAAGGACAAAGCCGTAGCGTTTCCTATTACCGAAGTGGTGACGAAGAATGAGTTCTTCGACTACGACGCCAAATACAAAGGCCAAGTGGACGAGATCACGCCTGCCCGTATCCCCGATGTTCTCCGCGACAAGATCCAAGCAGAGACCCTGCGTATCTACGACATCATCGGAGCCAACGGCATCATCCGCGTAGACTGGATCATCACAGGTATGCGCAATACCGAGGACTATGTCGATCCGGTTGAAGACATGAGCAAGATTCAGATCAACCTGCTGGAAGTGAACACCACTCCGGGTATGACCGCTACCAGTTTTATCCCGCAGCAGGTGCGCGCAGCAGGACTCGACATCAAAGAGGTGTTGACGGACATTATTGAGAACAAGTTCTCAAATTAAAAATTTACAATTCACAATTCACAATTACGAATGATCGATATCAACAAAGCCATAGCATCCCTCAACTGGCAGAAAGAGCCGCGGGGTCTGTATGAGCCGATCGAATACACACTGGCTTCTGGCGGCAAGCGTCTGCGGCCTACTCTCGCCCTGACGGCAGCCGAACTCATCGTCAACGGCGGTCTCATCAACGGAGACGCCATCGACCAAGCTCTGCCAGCAGCGCTGGCCTTGGAGGTATTCCATAACTTCACCCTCCTCCACGACGACGTCATGGATCGCGCTACCGTTCGCCGCGGACGGGAGACGGTACATGTCAAATGGAATGACAACACCGCCATCCTCTCCGGCGACCAGATGCTCATCGAGGCATACAAACTGATAGCCCAAGTACCCAGCGACAAAGTGCGAAGGACATTGGAGATGTTCAACGAGATGGCTACCGGCATCTGCGAGGGACAGCAACTGGACGTTGATTTCGAGCACGCAAGCCAAGTCTCCATTGAGGAGTACATGCATATGATCGAGCTCAAGACCTCCGTACTGCTAGCATACGCCATGCGCATCGGCGGATATATCGCCGGAGCCAACGAAGCCCAGCAAGAGGCGCTATACCAATACGGCCTGCATATAGGTCTTGCCTTCCAGATCCAGGACGACATCCTTGATGTATATGGCGACCCGAAGACCTTCGGCAAGGCCATCGGCGGAGATATATGCTGCAACAAAAAGACCATTCTCCTCATTACAGCCTTGGAGACGGCAGATGCAGAAAGCAAAGCCGAACTGCTGCAATGGATGATGAAACAATGTACGAAAGAAGATGTACAAAGTACAAAGGAGAAAATCGAGGGTGTGACCGCGATATACGACCGCCTCGGCGTCCGTAAGGCGTGCGAGGACATCATGGAACAACAAACGTCTCTCGCCCTCGCGCAACTCGACCGACTACCGCAGAATAATGCCACAGAACGTTTACGCGAGTTAGCCGAGAAACTGGCTACACGCAAATCATAAATGCCCAAATCGTAAATAATTTATGCCTTATCGTCGATTACCCAACACGGACTTAGCTCGCCTGCATGCTCTCCAAAATGCCATACAGCGTGCGCAGACAGCGGACTACACCGAGCAGGTCATACCGTACAAAGTGCTGAGCGAGGCACAACGGTTCCTTGTGTCCTTTGAAAACGTCGTGATGCAATCAAAAGACAACTACAAGACCTCCGTCAACGCCAACAAACAATACCGGCACATTGTGCAGAACGCACGCATGTACATTTCGCATTTCATCCAAGTGCTGAATCTCTCTGTGATTCGTGGAGAAATCAAGAAAGAGCAGAAACTGCTCTACGGTCTGGATCCTCACCAGCACGTGGTGCCCGATCTATCTACCGAAGAGTACCTGCTCGAATGGGGACAGAAAATCATCGAGGGAGAGCAGAAACGCATGGCGAACGGCGGATTCCCGATCTATAATCCCGCCATCAACAAGGTGAAAGTGCACTATGATATCTTCTGCGAACACCAGCGTCAACACACCTTCCATGTACAGAACAGCGAACGGGTGCACGGCGATCTCGAACCCTTGCGCACGCAAGCAGACGAGATAATACTGAATATATGGAACCTCGTGGAGGATTTCTATAAAGACGAACTGCCCTATGCCAGAATGATGAAATGCCAGATGTACGGCGTCATCTATTATTACCGCAAGGGCGAAAGCAAACTCTCAGCCGAGCGCGACCGAGAGTTAAAACGGATACAGGACAGCCAGCCCACTATCCAATGGTCAGCTGAGGAGTAACAATGCGGTCCATCTTAGGCTCACGGAGCATATGCGGGATATCATGTTTCTTCAACTGGAAAGAATAGCATACTCCGACCTTTTTGGCATGCAACTGACGAGAGAGGAATCTATCGTAGTAGCCTCCTCCGCGGCCTATACGATGGCGATGCTGGTCAAACACCACTCCCGGCACGATGATCAAATCAATCTGCCCATGGTAGGTCTCCGTCTGAGGCTCCGGAACGCCCAAACGCCCTTTGCGCATCATGTCCTCGCCGTCATAAGGACGAACCTCCATCGAGTGACGATGGGTAACCGGCAACAAAAATAATTTTTCGCCCGCATACTTAGCGAGCAACGGACGAAGGTCCACCTCGTTATGTATCGGGTAATAGAGCAAAACCGTATGCGCATCACGGAAAGCAGACATCTGCTCCAATTGAGCGATGATCAGAGCCGACTGCTCCGCTACCTGGTCCTGACTCATTATGCGACGCTGCTGCTCTACTATTGCGCGAAGAGCGCTTTGTTCCCGACGGATACGATACCACGGGAACCACATTTTGAAATCGTGTATTTGAGCCTCAAATAACATAAGACTATTTAGTAATTTATAATTTGTAACATGTAACTTTACCTTTGCGGCGACAAAGGTACAAAAAAAAAACGAAATGCGCAAGTATTTGAACATAATAATAGGTATTTTCACTATTTTTCTCGTCTCCTGCGAAGGATCGGGCACTACCACCGCGCCTTCTTCCGTAGCCAAACTAACAGCGTTCTCGTTTGCGAAAGTTGATTCAATGCCCGGTTTGGCAGCAGCCGTATTCACTGTAGAAGAGAGGCTGGATACCGGACTGGTATGGAACAAAGACTCTATCCTTTTCGGAACTCGTATCGACTCCGCTGTCCCCCGTTTCACCTTCGCCGCAACGCCCGGCGCCGCATGGATCACTATGCCGGATACGACGGTGCGCATTTCCGGCTACGACACACTTGATTTTACCAAACGACCTATTTACCTCACTATCCGCTCACAGGACAACTCGACGCTGAAGACCTACGAGATACGCGCCACAGTGCATCAGGTAGATCCCGATCTATACACATGGACCCGGCTCACTGACGCCGTCTATCCGGTTGACGACAGCGAGCAACGGGTGGTAGAGATAGGTTCCAACTTTGTGATGATGGTCTCCAATGGTTTTGAACTGCGGGCATACGCATCGCCCGACGGCGCAGAATGGACAGACCTAGGCTCTCCATCCGGACTGCCGGCAGGTACGCGTGTGCGGCAGATAATAAGCGACGGCAGTACCTTATATTATGGTCAGGGGAACACTATCTATACCTCAACCGACGCCACTACATGGACGTCTCACGCTGTATCAGAAAACGTAGTTACCATGTTGCTTTATTGGAACAAAAAGGTATGGGCTTTGGTAGGAGAAGACGAGCAATATGAGTTAGCAACGTATGCCGACGGTGCCCTTACCCTCAGCGGTTTGCAGCCATCAGGAGAATTCCCCGTCAGCGATTTCGCAGCCGTCTCTTTCCACAGCGCCAGCGAGAGAGAAAGAGCCATGATCATAGGAGGTTTTGCCGAGAACGGACGTGCGCTTAACACACGATGGAATCTGGAATACTCACGCCATATCCCCGAGAACAGAGGATACCGCATTGAGGAGTTCTCTATCGACAGACCATCCTTCAAAAGTCTAACGGGAATCTCCGTCATTAATTATAACGGTCAACTGCTCCTTTTCGGCGGAGTGGACGACAAGATGACCTACCTTGGACGGGACATCCTCTATTCCGAGGACGAAGGACTGACCTGGCTTCGGGCAGATACGACGAAAAACAGGCTGCCCGATACCTACCAGGCACGGCAGAAACAAAGCGCAATCGTGCGCGATAAAGATATCTATATCTTCGGCGGACAGGACGGCTCTACCACTTACAGTGACGTATATCGAGGCCGTCTGAACTCCATTGGCTGGGAGAAGTGAGCACAAAGACCTCTTTGCTCGGAGAAAGAATCAAGCAACTGACTAACAAACTAAAATATACACAATTATGACTATTAAAGATTACAAATTCGCCGGCAAGAAGGCGATTGTACGTGTGGATTTCAATGTACCACTGGACGAAAACGGTAAGATTACAGACGACACCCGTATCCGCGGTGCGCTTCCAACACTCAAACACATCCTCGACGAAGGCGGTGCGCTCATTATCATGAGCCACATGGGCAAACCGAAAGGCAAAGTACAGGCGAAATTCAGCCTCAGCCAGATTGTTGACGCAGTAGCCGCTGCACTCGGACGCCCTGTTCAGTTCGCAGAGGATTGCGCCAAAGCGCAAGACAAAGCAGCAGCACTCAAACCGGGAGAGGTACTTCTTCTCGAGAACCTCCGTTTCTATCCGGAAGAGGAAGGCAAGCCTGTAGGAATCGAGAAAGAAGATCCGGCATACGAACCCGCAAAAAAAGAGATGAAAGCGCGTCAGAAAGAGTTCGCCAAGACCCTTGCTTCTTACGCAGACTGCTATGTCATGGATGCTTTCGGTACTGCACACCGCAAACATGCTTCTACGGCAGTCATCGCTGACTACTTCGATGCAGACAACAAGATGCTCGGTTTCCTCATGGAGAAAGAGGTAGCAGCTGTTGACGCCGTACTGGGCGATATCAAACGTCCGTTTGTTGCTATCATGGGCGGTTCGAAAGTATCTTCGAAGATCGGTATCATCGAGAACCTGCTGGGCAAGGTGGACAAACTGATCCTCTGCGGCGGTATGACCTATACCTTTGCAAAGGCTCACGGCGGCGAGATCGGCGGTTCTATCGTAGAGCTCGACAAGCTGGATGTAGCTCTCGGCGTAGAGGAACTGGCAAAGAAAAACGGTGTGGAACTTGTGCTCGCTCCGGATGCAATCTGCGCAGACGACTTCAAGAACGACGCTAACCAGAAGATATTCCCGTCCGATGCAATTCCCGAGGGATGGCAAGGTATGGACGCAGGTCCTGAAGCACAGAAGAAATTCGCTGCTGCCATCAAGGGTGCAAAGACCATCCTCTGGAACGGTCCTGCCGGTGTATTTGAGTTCGATAACTTCTGCGACGGCAGCCGCGCTATCGGTCTCGCTATTGCAGAGGCTACCAAGAACGGTGCCTTCTCCCTCATCGGAGGTGGTGACTCCGTTGCCTGCGTCAATAAGTTCGGCCTCGCAGACCAAGTATCGTATATCTCTACCGGCGGCGGAGCACTTCTCGAAGCTATCGAGGGCAAAGTACTCCCAGGAGTAGCTGCTATCAAAGGAGAATAATTTATAACTCATAATTTAAAATTCGCAATTACAATGGAAGTTGTAGGTAAGATAATTCAAGTATTGCCCGCACAGGAGGGCATCGGTCGTAATGGTAACCCTTGGAAAGTACAGCCGTATGTGCTGGAAACCCTTGACCAATATCCCCGCAAGGTGCATTTCGAAGTATTCGGAGAGGACCGCATCAAACAAAACCCTTGCGATCTGGACCAACTCGTTACCGTCTCTTTTGACATCGAGAGCCGCGAGTTTAACGGCCGTTGGTACACCTCTATCCGTGCGTGGAAGATTCAGCAAGGCGACATGACACAAGCCGGTGCTGTTCCCGCTGCTGCGCCTGCAGCAGCTCCGGTAGCAGCCGCACCGGCCGCTCCGGCTGCCCCTGCAGCCCCGGCGAACGTGGACCCGTTTGACGCTTCCGCCGGAGACGGCACCAGTGACCTTCCCTTCTAATGAGACGGTGGGTTAAAATACTGTTTCTTTTATTCTTGCTGGCAGGTGGCGCAATAATATGCGCCATCCGCTGGCAAGCATGGTTTGGCATGCCAGCCGAACCTCATTGGAATGGAGAGACCATAGACTATGTCTTTCCGACCTTTGAACAGGACACCACCCCTCAGTCGCTCGACATCCTGGTACTCGGAGACATTCACAACCAACTTACACGTGCCGACTACGACACGCTAGCCCTCCGTCTTCCGCAAGCCGATTTGGTAGCGCAGACCGGAGACTGGATGGAACGGGGACAAGTGTATTACCGCCAATTACTGCTGCGAGAATGGAGCAACAGCCGGTTATATGGGATGCCGGCGATAGTTTGCCCAGGCAATCATGAGTATTCCAAAGGACTCCGCAAAACATTGTCGGATGCATGGAGTGATACCTTTACTTATCCCCATAACGGGCCTGCTGGTGTGCCGGGAGCCAATTACTACATAGACATGCCCGATCTGCGGTTTGTCGTTATAGACACCAACCCGCTCGACCGGCTCGTCTATCTTACACGCACGGCCACATGGCTGGAAAAAACAATGAAAGAAGCAGGAAACAGGTATGTGGCGGTTATGATGCACCACCCTGTTCACTCAGCGGGCAAAGGCCGGGCGAACCCTCTTATCTATTCCGCTTTCCGCCATGCCTTAGGTCAAGCCGACCTTGTTCTCGCCGGTCACGACCATAGTTATATGCGCCATGCTCCGTTTGTGGTGCTCAATACGGCAGGAAAGCCCAAACCCCAACGCACCCATTTGCATGCCGAAGCAACCGACACCGTGCCTGTCTATGGCGTGATTCATATCTCAGATCCCGAATCAGAGAAATCATGTCTTCTATTCAAAGTATATCGCCTTGGCGATAACACATTGGTCGATTCCCTCTATGTTAGTCACGACTGACGCGATAGTATTGTCACTTCAGCCGCACTCGGACAAAGCGCACCTGCTTCACGCCTATACGCGCGCGGGTGGGCGCGTAAATTATATGGTGTACGGCATTGGGAAAAAAAACACATCAGGAAAATACAGTCCTCTTTCCATTTTACAGATTACAGCGGATGAAAGAGCCATCCGTACGGCACAGCTGGACTACGTACCGTCCACAACCGTTACGGATCCGTTGAAACGCACAGTAGCGTTGTTTATCAGCGAGGTGCTCTTCCATACACTCCGACATCCTATGATTGACGAACCGATGTTCGATTTTCTAGTGCAAGCCATCCAGAACCTTGACCAAACAAGCGAACCTCAGAACTTTCATCTGCTATTCCTTGTAGAGTTTGCCGCCAAACTGGGATTTGCTATTCCAGAACCCAATAACTCGCTCACTTCTCTTCCGCTCACCAGAGTCGCACGACAAGAGCAACTTCGCGCGTTGTGCGAATATATGGCGGAACATGTTGAAACATGGCAAAATCCCAAGTCTCTTGATGTTCTAATGGAGGTTTTTGACTAAAAATGCAGTCAAAAGCAAAAAAGTTGCATTTTTTTTTGGTCAATTCAAAAAAAAGCAGTACCTTTGCACGCTTTTTCGATGTATAAACCCGTCCTCGTGAGAGGACCTAAATAGACAAAGACAATGAAACGTACATTCCAACCTTCCCAACGCAAGCGTCGTAACAAACACGGCTTCTTGGAGAGAATGACTACCGCAAATGGTCGTCGCGTTTTGGCTGCACGCCGCGCTAAAGGTCGCAAGAAACTGACCGTAGCTGACGAAGGACGCCACAAATTTTAATGGAGTCAACTAGACAACACAAAATCGCTCGTCTTATCCAAAAAGACATGAGCGACATCCTTCTGCGATACGCGCGCACACTGCAAGGAACACTGATTTCCGTAAGTGAAGTGCGCGTGTCGCCTGATTTGTCTATTGCGCATATCTACATCTCTATCTTCCCGCAAGATAAAGTAAGTGACACGATGGCGCTTATAGGCGAAAACACCCACCGTTTTCGCGGTGAACTCGGCACATTGGAGCGCCATCAATTGCGTATTATCCCCGAAATAGTCTTCCATTTAGACGAAACCATCGATCGGATGGAACGCATTGATGAACTGCTTCATGGCTAACTTCGAATCCCATATTGCTTGGAGATACCTTTTCTCAAAAAAAGGTCATAATGCCATTAATATCGTCTCGGGTATTAGTGCAGTTGCTGTTGGTGTTGTCACTGCAGCGATGATATGCGTGTTAAGTGTGATGAACGGTTTCGGTGCGCTTGTAGAACACATGTTCTCTGAGTTCGATCCCGCATTGATGATTGTTCCAACTACTGGACAGACTCTGCGCACAGATACCGAGCCTATTGCTTCTTTGTACGCGCGCGAGGACATTGAAGCCGTATCTATGCAACTGGAACAAACGGCTCTCATCCGGTATAAAGATCACCAGTTGCCAGCACGGGTTATGGGCGTTGATGACCTTTTCACCCGTACGGCGAATATAGACTCTATCATCACGGATGGTTTTTACTCGGTTTGGGACGGTGCTTTTGACAGAGCCGTTCTTGGGCGTGGGCTGGCGGCACAAATAGGGATCAATGCCCATTTTACCGGAGCACTTCACTTATATGCACCCGAACGAACGGAGAAAATCAACATGCTCCGTCCCGATAAGTCGCTGCGACATGAACACGCTTTTATTGCCGGTACATTCGCAGTTAACCAAGTGGAATACGACGATCAACTCATACTCGTCTCGCTTCCTTTGGCGCAGCGGCTCTTCGACTATGACGAACACACAGCTACTGCCCTCCGGATTCACCCGAAAGAAGGAGTAAAAATTTCGAATCTTAAAAGCCAGATCGCCTATCTGCTAGGGCAGGAGTACCGCGTACTGGACCGATACGAGCAACAGCAAGATTTCTTCCGTATCTTACGAATAGAGAAACTGCTTACAATCCTTCTGTTGGTATTCATACTTATCATTGCCAGTTTCAATATTATCGGCTCGCTCTCGATGCTCATTATCGACAAGAGCGAAGACATCCGCATCCTCTCGCATATGGGAGCCGACGAAAGTACTATCCGGCGAGTTTTTCTTTTGGAAGGATGGTTCATTTCCTCACTCGGCACAATTTGCGGACTGGCGGCAGGAGTTTTGTTGTGTCTCGGGCAACAGCATTTCGGATGGCTCACTCTTGGTAACGGTGCCGAATATATTATATCCGCATACCCGGTACAGGTCTTGTGGTGGGACGTGCTTCTTGTAGCAGCAATCGTCCTGGCACTCGGTTTCGCTGCCGCCTATTATCCTTCCCGTAAAATCAATCTCGCATGAAGAAATATATCCTGATACTCGGTATCGTATTATTGTGCATAAGTGCATGCCGCCGCTACCAGCCGGCGCATTACCGCGGTCTGCCGCAGCAATATACTTCGGCTTACCAACAAACCTACGGTCATTGTTATGATTCACTGCCGGAGGTTGCTGTAGTAGCCCTGGATCTCTATTCAGAAGGCCTGGATCTGGATAAAAACAACGTCATTCGGGGCACAGGTTACAACCTGTATATATCTGATATTTTCGTTCCGGATTCATTGCTCGTTACCGGCGAATACAAGTCCGAAACAACGGCGGAAGCCTTTACTTTTCTGCCAGGGAAAGACTACGAAGGGACACCGCACGGCATGTATATTCTGAATATAGAGAAAGACAAAGTGATCCAAATACAGGTATTGGATTCAGGTTCGTTCGCCTATCGGAACGACAGCCTTCTTTTTACTCTCTATTACCGCAACGCTTACAGCGGAAAAGCGACTTACCAATGTTCCTTCACCGGTTCACTCCTGCCATGGCAAAAGAAATAAACAACAACGATCTGTTGCTGCGCGAGTATCATACTTACTTGCGTCTTGAACGAGGCTATTCACAGAACACCATCGATGGCTACGAGATGGATCTGGACAAGCTGCTCACATATTGCAAAGAACATGGAGTAGATTTTGTCAAGATGGATTTTGAACAGTTGCAAGATTTTATATTTGAGCAATTCAAAACTGTCAAATCCGAAGCAACTCAGGCACGTGTACTATCTGGTCTTCATGCCTGGTTCAGATTCCTATTATACAAAGATTATATTGACCAGGACCCGTCCGAACTACTTGAAGGACCGAAGAAATCCAAACATCTGCCTACAGTCCTGACTATTGAAGAAATAAATGCCATGATGGCGGCTATTGATCTCTCCTCCAATGAGGGGCATCGGAACCGGGCAATGATGGAGATGCTCTATGGAAGCGGTCTTCGCGTAAGCGAACTGGTGAATCTGCAACTGAGCAAGATATATCTGAACGAGCATTACATGCTGATAGAAGGAAAGGGAGCCAAACAACGCCTTGTGCCCATTTCCCCCGTTGCCGAAGAGTGGTTCGGATATTGGATGCAAGAACGTTCCGCTTGGCCTGTCAAGCCCGAAGCCAAAGATTTCGCCTTTGTTAATCGCTATGGGCGTCCGCTCACGCGGGCTATGGTTTTTACCATCGTGCGGAACCTATGCGCTGATGCCGGTATTATCAAAACGGTCAGCCCGCACACCTTGAGGCACTCTTTCGCCACACATTTGTTACAAAACGGAGCAGACTTGCGGGTCATTCAGCAACTACTCGGTCATGAAGATCTTGCTACCACGGAGATTTACACGCATCTCAACATACAAGACCTGCGCCAAGCCGTTCTCCAATACCATCCGGCGAACAAGGAAGGAAAATGAGAAAAATAAAGGAATGATGAAAGAAGAGAAAAGGTATATTAGTTGGATCAAAGGATTAATAGTCCTTTCTTTTCTCATTTTTCATTTCTCTTTTCTGAACGCTGTTGAAACAATTATCGTTGGCGAGATAGTCAATGAGACGACAGGTGAAGTTATTCCGAATGTCAACATCCATTTTCGCGGTACCAAGATCGGTACCACTTCCGATGAAAACGGCTCCTATGCGCTTCGCGTTGACATGAACGCAAAGAGTCAACTTGTCTTCTCTGCTGTCGGCTATTACACCCAACGGTTTGACATAGAGCCAGGTACGATGGCAGGACTACAAGTAGCCCTACGGGAAAAAGTAGCAACACTGACAGAGGTTGTAGTCGCACCGAATGAAAATCCTGCGCTCGAGCTATTGCGTCAGGTACGCGCTCACCGGCAAGAAAACGACCGGACGCTGCACCCCGAATCGGCTTTCACTGCTCATCGCGAACAGACCCTCTACGTCTCGCATATCACCAAACGACACCTGCGCCGTGCTCTTTGGCGGAGTCTGCAAGACGGGCTTATCGCGCAAGAAGACTCCACCTATATTTTACCTCTTTATCGGGAGACGCAATCCTTCCGGTTGACCGGGCATGAAATGATTCCGGCTAATGACCAACGTACACAGGCACTTATACTATCCACAACTGACTATTCCTCCCTTATCGGAGGGGAAGGGAATTTAAATTTCTACGCTCCCTCCGTCTCGATCATGGGGCATGCCTTCCTTTCGCCGCTTGCTTCAGGAGGAAACTTATATTACCGTTATTATCTAGAAGGGGCAGACACAATTCATTTCCGCACCCGCAACCCGTTCTACGCCACTTTTAACGGTGAACTGGTCATTGACACAGTTACCTTCGCCCTACGTTCCATAAAGGCCTATGTGCCGGCAGAGGTTGCTGTGAACTACGTCAATACACTGCATGTATCCCAGACGCTCGCGCCGGACAATACGATTGCTTCCGAACATATCTCTGCACTGCTCGATTTTAGTATCAAGACAGAAAAAGCCGGCACTGTTTTCCCTACCTTACTGCTCACAACCTCTCTCAAGAATCCTGATGCACAGGCGATAATAAACAATCATGACAGTTTATTCGTTTCAGAAGAATTGCCCTACAACGAGAAGAGCGAGCTATCACTAAGTATAGCAGACTCATTGCCGATCATTCGGGCCGCGAAATGGTTTGCGACTATAGCGACAACGGGTTATATTCCCACCGGTACTCCTGTTGATATCGGTCATATTGAAGAAATACTACAAGTCAACAACCATGAAGGTGTGCATATCGGTTTGCCTTTCCGCACGAACGAGAAGATGTCAAAGGTCGTCAGTCTGGAAGCCTCTGTAGGATATGGTATCAAAGACCGAAGTCCCAAAGGGATGGGACGAATCTCCATCAAACTCCCCACGCCTCGTATAAACACCCTGCAGCTCGAATATAACGACCGTTATGTTTGGTCAGAAGTAGATGATTTCGACCGCTTGCTACGGGAGAACTCTGTGGGATGGGGAAACTTCGATTTTACCTCTTATGCATTTGAGGCGCTCAAACGTGATTCGCTATGTGTCAACACCGCATTGCGCCAACGACAGCTCCAACTCCATTGGTTTGCCGATTGGACTCCACACTTGGAGACACATGCCTATGTACGTGCAGGATGGCAAGACGGTTATGCTTATCAGTCGCTATCAGCTATCGCACGGTTGTCATGGGGAGAACGCAAATACGACGGCTACTTCATGCGTAGATACGCCTATTCAGCAAAATACCCCATTCTCTACCTCGGTTTCGAAACGGGACATTGGGATAGAGGTCTATATGCCCACTTGCGCCTTATGCTCGTCCAGCATGCGAATCTGGGCATGGGCGGCATGCTTTCTTATGCGCTCCAAGCCGGAACGCTTTTTGGACGTGTACCGAGCACGTTGCTATGGCAAGCGAATGCCAACCAAGGCTATGCCTACGACCCGTATCGCTTCACATTTCTGCACGGCAGACAAATGCTGGCTGACAAATATGTCACATTGCAAACCGAATGGAACGGTCATGGCATTCTCTTTAATCTTATCCCTGGTATCAGGTGGCTCCATCTGCGCGAATTGGTAGAAGCCAAGATCGCCTACGGCTATTTATCCCCAGAATTACAGACATACAACCCATCTCCGCACAATTTATATGCAGAGGTCGGTGTCGGTATCGGTAATATACTCCGCGTGTGTGATCTCTACTCTGTCTGGTCTTTATCGCCGGAATTTCAGTGGGGGATGCGCTTCCGCATTCATTTAGGGCTATGATGGTATGATTTTTGTAGCATCAAAATTGGAAATAAAACATTAAAAACAACTATAATTTATGGCAGAAAAGAAATTAATGCGCTCTTCCAATAAGATTTTGGCAGGCGTTTGCGGCGGTATCGCCGAGTATTTTGAAGTAGATCCCACCCTGATTCGTGTGATCTATGCAATCTTAGCAGTATTTACCACCGGTTTTCCCGGACTTCTGCTTTATCTCATTCTCATGCTCATCATGCCGGCTGCACCGGTTAAGAACAACGTAGAGGATGTTGAATTCAAAGACGCAACAAAAAAAGAGGACAAATAAAAGTCCTCTTTTTTGTTAAAACATACTCTGCTGACCATCCGCTCCAAGCGGTGTTTTCCCGAGATGTTTATATGCCAATTCAGTTGCTTCGCGGCCACGTGGAGTTCTTTTGATAAAGCCCTCCTTGATCAAATAAGGTTCATAGACATCCTCAATCGTACCAGCATCCTCTCCCATAGCCGTAGCGATGGTGTTCAATCCGACAGGGCCTCCGCGGAACTTATCAATAATGGTAAGCAATAGTTTGTTATCTATTTGATCAAGACCAAATGTATCTATATTCAGTGCTTCTAAGGCGTATTTAGCGATCTCCAAATCGATCTTACCATTTCCTTTGACTTGTGCAAAATCACGTACGCGGCGCAATAACGCATTGGCAATACGGGGCGTTCCGCGAGAGCGACGGGCAATCTCACCTGCCGCTTTTTCGTTGATCTCTACGCCCAGCAAACGCGCACTACGCTTAACGATACCCGCTAAAATATCGGCATCGTAGTACTCCAAATGGCAGTTAATACCGAAACGGGCACGTAGAGGGGATGTCAACAAACCAGAACGGGTCGTAGCACCGATTAGCGTGAAATGGTTCAGGTCGATCTGAATTGTGCGCGCCGAAGGTCCCTTGTCTATCATAATATCTATACGATAGTCCTCCATCGCAGAATAGAGGTACTCCTCTACAATCGGGCTTAAACGGTGGATTTCGTCAATAAAGAGCACATCGTTTGGTTCCAGCGAAGTGAGGAGCCCCGCAAGATCGCCGGGTTTGTCCAGCACAGGTCCCGAAGTGACCTTAAATCCCACTCCCAACTCGTTCGCAATAATATTGCTCAAAGTCGTTTTTCCAAGTCCCGGAGGGCCGAAAAGCAGCACGTGGTCCAGGCTTTCTCCGCGTTGTTTAGCCGCCTCGACAAAGATCTTCAAATTTGATGTCACCTTTGTCTGGCCTGCGAAATCCGCGAAACACAACGGACGGAGCGCATTATCCTGCTCCTTCTCGGACATCTGCTGTCGTATATCAAATTCTGCCATAATGCTATTGGGTTACTTCGTGGAATAACTGTTCCAAATCAGTTATTTTATCAATGAATTCATCTGCTTTTATCTCTCCGTGATCCAAGATCACCACCCTATCACACATCTCCCGCACTTCCTGCATAATATGCGTAGAAAGGATCACCGTACGTTCTTTGCCTAAATCACGAATAAGGCTGCGTATTTCCACCAACTGGTTGGGGTCGAGGCCTGTAGTCGGCTCATCCAGGATCAGCAGTTCTGGATTTCCTAATAAAGCCTGTGCCAAGCCCACACGCTGACGATATCCTTTGCTCAACTCACGGATATGCTTGTGCCGCTCAGGAACCAATCCTACGCGATCAATAAGTGCATCTATATCCTCGTTGGCATGGGTCAGTCCTGCCATAAATTGAAGATATTCCGTTACATACATCTCGTCATATAGCGGGTTATTCTCCGGTAAATAACCTATTCTCTCCGGAACCTGCACCTTGCCGCTATCTGCTTTCCAAAGACCGATAAGGATCTTCATCAATGTTGATTTACCGGCACCGTTCGGTCCCAAAAGTCCTAAGACTTGACCTGAAGGTATTTCCAAACGGATATCTTTGAGCACTTGCTGTGCACCAAACGACTTGTTGATATGTTCAATAAGAATCATATGGTCGCTTCTATATTCCAGACGAAAGCACGGACTCCGACTTCTTCGTTACGGAGATCAAGTTTCTTGATCGACTCCAAGAGTGCGGGCACCTGCTCATCGTCAACGACGGTGATAACACAAGAGTTCATCTCGGGCCAAGCGTGGGTACCGCGGCGGGGTTCGCCGCCGTTGGTACCACGACCTTGTACTTGCTCAAAGAACGTGAATCCTTTGATATTCAGGATATCAAGCATATATTCCACACGACCGGTGTTTGCCTGATTAAAAACAATCATTACACTCTTCATAAGTATTCAGTATTCAGTTTTCAGATTTCTTTACTTTGAGGTCCATGAAGATGAATTTCTTGCGGAGGGCTTCCTGCTTGTCTCGGTCTCCGTGGCGTGACATAACACCGTAGAGCACAGGCACTACGTATAGCGTCAGGAAGGTTGAGACAGTCAGACCGCCGATGACGACAATACCCAGCGGCTGCCACATCTCGGCACCTTCACCTGAAGAAACCGCCATAGGAATCATACCAAGGATGGTAGTGAACGCTGTCATGAGGACAGGACGGATACGGCTGCGTCCTGACATCTGGATCGCCTGGTTCAACTCGTAGCCACGCTCGCGCATCAGGTTGATATAGTCCACAAGCACAATACCGTTCTTCACCACAATACCCACCAAGAGCACCAAACCGAGGGCACCGATCATATCCAGCGAACGGCCTGTAATCCAAAGCGCGATAATAACACCCGAGAGGGCAAACGGAATAGAGAACATGATGATTGCCGGCATTCGGAGCGACTCGAACTGCGACGCCATAACGATATAGACCAACAGAACGATCATCAGACCAAGCAGAATCATGTCGGAGAAAGTATCCTGCTGCGTCTCGTAGTTACCGCCGATGTGGGTGGAGTAACCTACAGGGATGTCGAGTTGCGGAATGACCTCTGTCTCAATCGCTTTCGCCAGTTCACCAAGGGTGGTGTTGTACGGTGTAGCCTTGACGGTTACGATACGCTGACGCGCCTTACGCTCGATGGTAGGCGGCGCCCAGTATTCGCCGACCGTAGCCACCTCGGACAGTTTGACGGTCTTGCCCGTCGCCGTAGGGATAGAGAGGTTGAGGATGTCGGAAATCGAGTTGCGGTCCTCCTCCATGAGGCGTACCACGATGTCGTATTCCGAACCATCGTCCTTGAGATAACCGCACGCCATACCTGCCACACGGTTGCGGAGATAGGTAGAGATGGTAGCAGAACTCAAGCCGAGACGTGAGGCTTTCTCTTTATCAACAGTAATCTTGATATCCGGACGGTCGTCCTCGCGGGAGATATTCACGTCGCGGGCACCGGGCAGTTGCGAGATGAGCTGACGGCATTGCTCCGCCATCTGAGAGGTTTTGTCGAAGTCATAACCGTAAATCTCCAAGTCCACTGTGTTGCCGCCGCCGGGTCCGCCGGATGAAACAGCACACTGGTATTCGTTAATCTCCGGATATTTCGCCATCTCCTGACGGAGGATTTCGGCAATTGTCCATATGTCGCGGTCACGCTCCCATTTCTTAGGCAGACGGACGGTCATCTGGATCTTGTTGTTCATCGTCGAAGAGAAGAGGGCTGCGATAGAGGCATCGTCGTTGGAACCGGCGGAAGTGTTAATCAACTGAATCTCCGGCACGAGTTCCACGAAGCGTGCTTCCAACTTACGGGCGGTCTTAAGGGTCTCCTCAATACGCGTACCGCGTTGCAGTTTGACAGTTACGGTCAAACGACCGTTATCCTGCTCTTGCATGAAGTCCGTACCGATCTTGCCTGCAAAGACAGGAATCAGAGAGGCGGCAAAGAACGCGATAAGGATAAGGAAGGTGAGCGCTTTGTGACGCAGGCACCAGCCCAGCGACTTGGCGTAGTACTCATCAATGACGTCGAGCAGGTGTACTACCGTACGCTCGTACCAGCCTTTCTTGCCTGCCTCGTCATCGACCAGATTTCCGTTCTCGTCCACATGCACTTTCTTTGCTTTCAGCAGTTTGGAGCAGAGCATAGGCGTGAGCGAGATAGCCACGAGAGTGGAAGTACAGCAGACTACCGTCACAATCCATCCGAGCTCGTGGAACATGATTCCCGCCATGCCATTCAGCATCGTCAGCGGCACGAATACCACTACGAGCACCAGAGTCGTTGCAATAACAGACACCCATACCTCGTTGGTAGCATAGATAGACGCCTCATGCGGGTCCTCGCCACGCTCCACGTGACGGGTGATGTTCTCCAAAACCACGATCGCATCGTCCACCACCATACCGATAGCGATGGTGAGCGAACAGAGGGAGATGATATTCAAGGACGAATCCGCCAGACCGAGGTAGATAAACGCCACGATGAGGGCGATAGGAATAGTGATACCGATAATAATCGTCGCACGCCATTTACCAAGGAAGAAGAGCACCACAAGCACCACGAAGAGGAGGGCGTAGAGCACGGACTCTTCGAGGGAGTTGATGGAGTTCTGGATATTCTCCGAGGCGTCGTAGATCTTCTCAATCTTGACGTCCGTCGGGAGCTGTTTCTGTATCTTCGCCAGTTCGGCACGAACATCCTTACAAACCTGTACGGTGTTGGCACCTGTCTGTTTAGCGATAACCAGACGGACAGCTTCACGGCCGTTGGTCTTCTCGTCCAATGAGAGGTCCTTGATCGTATCCTTGACAGTAGCAATGTCGCGAATGAAGACCTGCTGCCCCTGCGGCGTCATGGCTACCATGAGGTTTGCTATCTCAGAGGACTCGATGTACTCCGAACGTACCTGCATCTGGTACTGCTCCTGCGGCATCTTGATCGTACCCGAAGAGAGGTTGAGGTTGTTCGCCGAAACGACCTGTCCCACCTGCTCCAGCGTGATACCGTAGGCGTCCAGTTTCTGCTGGTCGATATTGACATAGACATAGCGGTCCGGCGCACCAGAAAGAGAGATATTACCGATACCGTCAATGTGGTTCAACTGCGGTACCACTTCGTCGTTGAGGATCTTATCCAGACCCGCGTAGGTCTCATCCGCCGTAATGGAGTACTGGCAGATAGGCATAGAGGACGTGGAGAGTTTGAAGATAACCGGCTTGGCACAGTTATCCGGCAGGTTGTTCGCTGCCATATCAACGAACGAACGCACGTCGTTCACCGCCTCGTCCATGTTACTACCCCACTCCAACTCCAGCGTCACCACGGAGATATTATCCTTGGACTGCGAAGTGATGTGTTTGAGGTGATCGACGGAGGTCAGGGCGTTCTCCATGATCTTCGTCACGTTGGTCTCCATCTCAGAAGCCGATGCTCCCGGATAAGTAGTCATGACCGTAATATACGGCGGGTCCATCTCCGGGAACTGGTCAATCGGCAGTTTCAGGAAACTATATACACCGATGACGATGACCGCCACAAAGATAAGGGCGGTGGTTACCGGTTTTTCGATTGCTGATTTATAAATTGACATATTCTTTTCAGTAATGACGTGATTACGTGATTACGTAATTACGAAAGTTATTCCACTACATTTACTTTCACGCCGTCCACGAGTTTGTGCTGGCCGGTTGTGACGAATTCCACGCCCTCTTTGATCTCCGGAGCTATGATCTCTATATCCTGATCGAAACGCTGACCGAGAGTAACAGCTATACGTTTTGCTCTGCCGTCCTCCACGATGAAGACGTAACGGTCATTCGCACCGACGAGTTTCTCCACGCTCTGGTAAGGCACCACGATTGCATTCGCTTTTCCCAGACCGATTGTGGTCGTAACGTACATACCCGGACGAAGCAGGTTGCTACTGTTCGGAATAACAATCTTGCATTGGAAAGTGTGGCTGGAGGGGTCAATAGTCGGATAAACGATCTCTACCGTAGCCGGGAATACCTTATTCGGATAAATCTCCGAAGTCAGCGTCAGTTTCATTCCTTTCTTGAGGAGCGGGAAATAGGTCTCCGGAACAGCTACCAGCGCTTTCAGTTTGTCTATCTGTGTGAGTACCAGGATTGGCTGACCTCCGTAGAGTTCGCCGTCCTCGTAGGTCTTCGCAGAAATGACGCCGGAGAAAGGCGCTTTGACATACGTGTTCTGCTCCAGAAACTCCAACTGCTCTTTGGTGGACTTATACTGCATCATAATCTGGTCGTACTGCTGTTGCGTAGCCGATCCGGTCTTGAGCAGTTGCTCCACACGGTTCTTCTCAATCTCCAGATTTGTCATAGAGATCTTAGTTGTCTTGTACTGGGTCTGGTCCATACGCACCAGGTCGTCTCCGCTTGCCACACGGTCTCCCACCTCGCGGTAGATATGCTCGATCTTACCGGTGAGCGAAGGAGCCACATTCTGGGTCAGATAACCTTGCAGGTTGGTCGAGACAGAGATTTCGCGCTCAATCTCACGCGGTTGCAGAACGACCGTGCGCACTTGCTCCACGCGCTCTTCCTCTTCTGCAACGGAGGTTTCTTTGCTGCCACAGCTAATCAAAGCGAGTGCGGCAAAAATGTAAAGAATATTCTTTTTCATATTTGTTATTGGATTATTTTCGGGATTACGGGATTACGATATTACGATATTTCGGGATTTCGAGATTTCGGGATTTCGAGGGCTTATTTATTGAGGAACTCTTCCAGATCCGCCTGCGCGCTGACAAGGTTCAGCATAGCCTGGACGTACGAACTCTGCGCGTTGATCAGGTCATTGGAAGCGTTGGTCAGTTCCATATTGCTGCTGGCACCGTATTTGTACTTCTCCGTAGCGGATGCGAACACGCGCCGTGCCACTTCTATATTGTCTTTCTCGTTCGTATAGGTCTCATACGCGTTGGTGAGATTGAAGCACAACTGGCGGTATTGGATAGCCAGATTGTCTGTTGTTTCCGAGAGGGTGTTTTTCGCCTCTTCGTACGCGATTTTCTTCTCTACCACGCCAGCTGCACGCTTTCCTGACGACCAGAGCGGCATTTTGACGGATACCTGTATCACGTTCGGCGGCGTCATACGCATACCGCCTTCACCGTAGTATTTCTGGTTCTGGTAGTTGTATGCGAGGCTGACGGTAGGTCCGTAAGCCCAGCCTGCCATATGCACATTGCGTCTGGCGAGTTCGGTTTGTTTTTTGAGCAACTGATAATTGAGATTGTTCTCAATATTAAAATTCTCCGCCAGAAGGTTGATGACCCGTTCGGGCGAAAGCACGTCGTCGATGTCCTCCGTCAGCACCAGTTCGGTCTCTACCGGCACGTCCAACAGCACTTTGAGGCTGTTAGTCGCCAGTTCTATATTGCGCTTCTGGGTGTTGATAGAGTTCTTGAGGGTATTGACGCGCACGCGGATCTGGTCGGCTGTCGTCTGCTCGGCGGCTCCTACATTGACCGCATTCTGGGTCATTTGCTCCAAGTCCTGGATATTCACCAAACTGGAATCCAAGAGGTTCGAAATGCTCTGAAGCGCAAGAACGGAGACATAAGCACTCATCACACTGCTTCGCAGTTCGTTCTCCGATTGCTCCAAAGCAATCTTCCTCATGTCGATAGCGATATTGTTAAGCAGCACTCCAACGATTCCCTGACCGTTGATACCGACAACAGCTGTCAGACCGAGGGCACCCACATTAGGCATGTTGATTTCAATCTCGGCGCCCCCCATTCCGAGTGTTGCGGAATAACCGAGGTAGTTACTGTAGCTGTAACTTCCATCTACCTGCGGAAGCATAGCGGCTATCGTCTGCCACCGCTGCGCGTACGCTTCCTGTACGGCAAGAGAGGCGTTGCGCAAGGTCCTGTTCTGCTTCACAGCATAGTTTTGCGCCTCAACAAGACTTAGGTTGAGTGTTGAGGGCACGGACGAGGTGTCCTGGGGCTGATGACTTTTCGTCGCAGCCATCACATGGTCCTCCGCCATCAGGCTCGAACTCAATGCTACTGCTGCAATCAATACTAATAATTGTTTCTTCATATTCTTGTTTTATTTTTTTCGTAATAACGGGATTACGTAATGCGTAAGGGCGTAATGCGTAATGACGTCATTTCAATTATAGAGTTTCATTCCTTCTTCGCTGAGGACACCGCGGACGAAAATATCCATCGCCGTATGCCCCAACTGGTGCATGTTGTGTCCGTGACCTTCTATCACCTCAAAATCATTGATCGCATCGCTGTGTATCTTTGCGAAAAGGACCGCTGTCAATTCTATATTAAGGTTCGCGCGTACAAGACCTTCCTGCTGCCCTTGCTCCAGATACGCCATGATATATTCCTTCTGCGTCATGAAGCACTCCTCCTGGAACTCTGCGAACTGGCGGGGGTAGTATTTCTTGAGGTCGTACACCAGCTGCGGTACGCGCCGCACGTCGTTTTTCTCCGTTTCCTGGTGCTTCAGGAAGCGCACCACCAGTTTCCGGAAATCCCGCATTTGAAGCAGTTCCTCCATTTTGGAGGCAATGTAAGCTATATTGCTATGCAATAATTGTGCCACAAGTTCATCTTTGGACGCGAAATAGACATAGAATGTCTTTTTGGACATGCCTAATTCATGGCAAATATCGTCAATAGAGACACTGCGAATCCCCAGGCGAAAAAACATCTCGCCGGCTGTCTTGATAATATGAGTTTTTTGATCTTCTGCCATATTATTCGCGAAAAAGCGCACAAAATTACTATATTTTTTCGACATGTGCAAGAAACTTGGAAACTTTTTTTGCTTCAAAAGTTTCTTTGCAAAGTAGAGTTTGCATTTTGAATGGGTAAAGGGAGGTTAAAAAGTATATATACTACGTATATATAGTATATGTGCTAAAAATACCAAAAATGGCGTTTATCCTTGGGTTATCCTTGGGGAATCCTTGGGTTATCCTTTGGTAATGAGTCTATTCCGACCTTATTTTGAATTAAACCCCACCCCGAAAGGTTCTATGACCGTCCACCGGACGCTCCCCTTAAGGGGAGGGAAAGAAACCCCACCCGAAAAGGTTCTATGACCGTCCACCGGACGCTCAATCGGGCAAAGCCCTTCACCCCTCAAGGGGAGGGAGAAAAGAGAGAGAAACAAACAAAGAAACCCCACCCCGGCCCTCCCCTCAAGGGAGGGAGAAAGAGATGAAAAAAAGAGGGACGCGTGGTTGCGTCCCTCTTTGGGATCCGCCAAACTTGGCGGATACATTTAGGTTATTAGCGGACTAGTACGTTACGTAGTAGCGGACAGGTGCGCTGCATTTAGTAGCGGACAGTCGCTGTTGTTGATTAGCGGACTTGTGCGCCTTGGAGGTTGAAGAGTTTACCGTCGCGAACGATATAGAGTACACCATCCATGAGTACCTTGTTAACCTTCTCAGTCAATACAATCTGCTCGATGGATTGTTTCCACAGTACGGATACCTCGGAGCCGGCTGCTACCTCGTAGTAGTCCTTACCGTTGTTTACGCTATGGCTGAGTTTACCTACTACCAATACGCGGTCACCTTGAGCAAGTGCCTCACCTTCTTCTTTACTGATCTTACCGCGGTAAACCTGCAGGTCTCCATAAGTAGCAGTTGCATCATCAGACATGTAGAAAGTGATATTCTTATACTGGTCGTTGTATGCGGTTTTGATATTAGCAACATAACCTAAGATTACTACCGGCTTGGCGCTCTCGGTGTTGTCCTCCAGAGCATGAGCAGCAGCTACTGCCTGTGTTACGTTGAGCGTGTCGTATTCAACAACCGGAGCATCCAAAACGGTGATGCTGATGTTCTGGTCTGCATTCTCGATGACGGGATCGCCTTGAGCCGGAACATATTTCATAATCGTGCATGTGAACTCAACATAAGCTCCGTAGGGGATAGCCGCCTTGGTGCTCGGTTTGCCGCGATATACATAGAAAGCGCCTTCTGTGTTGCTGGCAGCGGTACTACCCTGAGCGTCAGCTACATAGAAAGACTGGTTGCCATACTGATCGCTATAAGCATCACTGGACTTTACATCCACCGCCGAAACGTATCCGCGGATCTTATATTGCTTCTCGGTAGAAGCACCTGCAGCAAGCGCGTTACCGATTTCGAGGGCCTGTGCTACAGTTACCTCTTCGATGGCAGTAACAACCGTGTGGTCGCCATCTGCTTTGGAAATGAAGGCAGCATTGCCTTTCTCAATCTCGATAATGTACTTTGCTGCGGTTTTGTTGTAATACTTTTTCAGTTTACCGGTAACCTGCACCTTGTCACCATTGAGCACTTTCAGGGTGTCAGCACCTTCGATAGGGTAACAGTTGTAAGCCTGGAAATCAGATGCCGTAGCCGATGCCTCGTCTGCCATGTACCAACTCTGGTTGTGATACAACATACTGAACGCCCCTGCGTTAATTACATAGCCCTCAACGGTGTACTCAGCCTCAGATGTAGCCATGGAATCCAGTTGCATACCCTCAGCAATAGCCTCGGCAACAGAGATTGCCTGAGCATTCATTGTCATTGCCACAAAAGCTGCAGCAACAAAAGAGAAAAATTTCTTCATAATTTAAAAAGATTTAATTGTTAAATAAAAAAATCGGTTAAAAACCATTTGCGGGACAAAGGTACTATATTTTTTTGATATGCGCAAATAATTTTGCTTTTTTTCACAAAAATACGCAATTGTTTGCATATTTAAAAAAATTGTCGTAAATTTGCACCCAAATTTGTAATTTGCTATGGCAAAACTTTTAATCATAGACGATGAGCGTGGTATCCGCAACACGCTGCGTGAGATTCTTGCGGACGAAGGGCATGAAGTGGACGTAGCCGAGAACGGCAAGCAGGGTCTGGAAATGGCTCATGCGAAGGCTTATGATCTGATCTTCTCTGACATCAAGATGCCAGAGATGGACGGGATGGAGGTGCTTTCTAAGATTTCAGAATTCAGAATTCAGAATTCAGATTCGTTTGAGAGTACCGACAGTCCTATAGTGATGATTACGGGTCACGGGGATATAGAGACGGCGGTGCAGGCGCTCAAGATGGGTGCGTATGATTTTCTGCTCAAGCCGCTTGACCTCAACCGCATTCTGATCACGACCAAGAACGCGTTAGAGTCCAAATCGCTGCGTCAGGAGACGAAGCAGTTGCGGAAGAAAGTAGCAGCGAAGGGTTTTCAGATGATCGGTCAAAGCGCGGCTATCACCCGTGTGCGCGAGATAATAGATAAGGTAGCCCCGACGGAAGCCCGTGTACTCATCACCGGTCCTAACGGCACGGGAAAAGAAGTAGTGGCACATATGATTCACTCCCTTTCCGCGCGCGCCAACGGTCCTATGGTAGAGGTCAATTGCGCCGCCATCCCGAGCGAGTTGATAGAGAGCGAGCTTTTCGGACATATGAAAGGATCGTTCACGGGTGCAGTCAAAGACCGCGCGGGCAAGTTCGAACAAGCCGACGGAGGGACACTGTTTCTGGATGAGATCGGTGACATGAGTCTGGCTGCGCAGACCAAAGTGCTGCGTGCATTGCAGGAGAGCGAGATCACGCGGGTAGGATCGGACAAAGCCATCAAAGTGAACGTGCGCGTGTTGGCGGCGACGAACAAAGATCTGCAGAAAGAGATTGCAGAAGGCAATTTCCGCGAGGACCTTTTCCACCGGCTGAACGTCATTCCAATTCATGTACCGTCGCTCAACGAGCGGCTGGAGGACATTCCGCTGCTGGTGGACTATTTTGCGGATCAGATATGCGCGGAACAAGGCATTGCACTCAAGAGTTTCGAGCCCGAGGCGATCAAGGCGCTGCAAGGCAAGCAATGGACAGGCAACATACGGCAGTTGCGAAATGTTGTGGAGAGGCTGATAATCCTTGCCGGAGCGAAGATAACCAAGGAGGATGTGGAGGCGTACGCATAAAGCCCCACCCGGCCTCCCCGTGGAGGGGAGGAGAGATAAAATATGATTTTACAATCCCTACATATTCTCAATTATCGCAATATACGCGAGGCGAGTTTGGAGTTCGCACCCAAGCTCAATTGTTTCGTAGGCCTCAACGGACAAGGGAAGACCAATGTCCTGGACGCAATCTATCTGCTGAGTTTTGCCAAATCGGCATTCACGAGTCAGGACAGCCTGAACATCACCCACGGAGAGGAGATGGCGATGGTGCAAGGGGTGTACAAACGCCCTGAACAGTTGAAAGTTGAAAGTTTAGAGTTGAAAGAAGTGGGAGAGTTGAAAGATGAGAGTTTTACTATTTCTTGCGGGTTGCGGAAGGGCGTGAAGAAGCAATTCCGGAAAGACAAGAAAGACTATCCGCGGCTGATTGACCATATAGGGCTTATTCCGCTGGTGATGATTTCGCCTGCGGACCAGCAGTTGATCGACGAAGGGTCGGACGAGAGAAGGCGTTTCATGGATGTTGTTATCAGCCAGTCCGACCGCAAATATCTTGATTCGCTCACACGTTACAACGCCCTGCTCAAACAGCGGAATGCGCTATTGAAACAGTACGCCGAGGCGGCTGCGCCACCGGACGATTTATTAGAAGTGCTGGAGTGGCAGATGGTGGAGCCGGCGGAGTATATTTTCAAGGCAAGGACAGAGTTCTTTGAGGCGTTTCAGCCGTATTTCGAGGAAGTGTACCGGCGTATCTCCGGCCGCAAGAATGCGACCGAAACGGACAATCCGGAAGGTCCCGACACTCCTGAAGTGCCGGTACTGCACTATGTGAGCCAGTTGCAGGACAGGGATCTGCGGGAGGCGTATGTGCGGACAAGACAACGGGATTTGATATTAGGCTGGACGTCGCAAGGGGTACACAAAGACGATCTGGAGATGAAGCTGGGCGAGTGGCCGTTGAAGCAAGTAGGCAGCCAGGGGCAGCAACGCACTTTCATTCTTGCCATGAAATTGGCACAGGCTTTGTATTTAGGGGCTATCAGCCATCAGCCTTCAGCATTCAGTAAGCCGATTCTGCTACTGGATGATATATTCGACCGGCTGGACGGGGAACGGGTGGAACGGATTGTAAACATGGTGCAAGGAGAGGAGTTCGGACAGATCTTCATCACCGACACCGACCGACAGCACCTCACGGAAATACTCAAACCCAACGAGAACGCCAAGATATTCCATGTGGAGGGAGGGAGAGTTGAAAGTTGAAAGTTGATAGTTGATAGTTGAAAGAAGTTTTAAAGTAATAAGTTGAGAGTTGAAAGTTTTCAGATACATAGTAACCTTGGTACTTTGTACTTTGTCCCTTTGTACCTTAAAAGCCGAAATCGGCTTTAGGGGTGCATGGATAGCGACAGTGGCGAATATCGACTGGCCGTCCAAAGAGGCGGTGGGAGACTCCGCTGCGCAAAAGGCAGAGATGACTTTCCTTTTAGACTCGCTCCATAGTTTAGGATTGAACGCTATTATTTTCCAAGTCCGTCCGACGGCGGATGCTCTTTATCGCAGTGAGTTTGAGCCCAGTTCTCATTGGCTGACCGGAAAGCAAGGAGAGTGGAACAGCCTTCAGCCATGGGATCCGTTGGAATGGACGATTGAAGAGGCGCACAAAAGAGGTATGGAAGTGCACGTCTGGCTCAATCCGTACCGCGTCACTCTCGCTAAAACGGACACCTCCGCTATTTGCGCCAACCATATATGGAGGAAACACCGCGACTGGTTCTGGGAGTACAACAAACAGTGGTATTTTGACCCGGGGCTGGAGCAGACACGGGAATGGATCTGTACAATAGTACAGGACATCGTGCAGAGGTACGACATTCAGGCGGTGCATATGGACGACTATTTCTACCCCTATCCGGCAGGCAAACAGCAACTGCCGGACACCAAGACCTTTGAGCAAGACCCCAGAGGATTTAATAATATCAATGACTGGCGGAGAGACAATGTCAACCTAGCTATCAAAGCTATCAGCGAGACCATCCGCGAATGCAAAGACTCCGTGGAGTTCGGTATCTCGCCTTTCGGCGTGTGGCGGAACGCATCCGTTGATTCGACAGGCTCCGCGACCCGCGCCGGAATAACCAATTACGACGACCTCTATGCGGACATCCGTCTGTGGATCCAAAAAGGCTGGATCGACTACGTAATGCCGCAACTCTATTGGGAGATCGGTAAGAAAGTGGCGGATTACGAGGTGCTGGCTCACTGGTGGGCGAACGAGGTGCGGGGCACGAACTGCAAACTGTATATCGGCATGGCTCCGTACAGATTAGTCGAAAGTCAAAAGTCGAAAGTCGAGAGCAACAAGTCGAACCCTTGGGCTACCGGCAACGAGATCAAACGGCAGATGGACCTGAACCGGACTATCCCGGAGATCAGCGGCGAGTGTTTCTATTCGACAAGGCCGCTGTTGCGCAATCCGAGAGGGGTGTGCGACAGTATCAGGTCAGTCTATGCCAACGAAGACGCAGAGAAAGAACCGCTTGTGTTACCATGGGAATAATACTGTAGTGTGCTATCGGCGCAGCAAGGATGCCATTGTTGAAATTTTTGACATAACAAACTTTAAAAACATTACACAATGAAAACTTTTATCAGCCTCGCCCTTGCGGCAAAGAAGAAATTAGTTGTCATACTGGCTGCGGTCATGGTCTCCGTAGGAATGATGGCGCAATCGCCTGTCTATCGTGTCGGAGACAAATACATGATGGACGGCGAATTGATGAACAAACGCGAGTTCAAAGGGTACCTCAAAAACACTTGCCCGGAGGCGTTCGAACTGTTCACCAACGGACATAAACTGAGCGTAGCCGGATGGAGTTGTTTCGGAGTAGGCCTCGCCATTAACTCCGTTGGCAGTTCGCTGCTCTATTCGTGTCTCAGGGGCGAAATAAAACAGAGATACATGCTCGATCTAAGTTATACACTCACTTCCTTGGGAGCCGGAACCGCTGTAGCCGGTGTTACCTGTCTCGCGGTAGGTTATACACGCATGCACAAAGCCGTTAGCCTCTATAACATCGAGAAAGCGCACCGCCCCGACCTCAGATGGATCTACGGTTTGAACGGACGGGGAGAGATATCCGTTGCGTTGCAGTTCTGATTTGCGCCACCGTACTATTTTTCCATATTTGCAAATTACAGCGTTCAAAAATCACATTTTTTGACAAAAATAACGCGCGTACTTGCATATTCGAAAAAAAAGCAGTAATTTTGCAGCGCAAAATCAATTGAAAGGAAAAACAACTATGCAAACAGACGCACAACATCAATTGAATGAAACACCCATTACTACTGATGTAGCAGGTAATGGTAATGTGCAAAAGAAGTACTACACTGCCGATGAAGCAATCGCTTTCTTAGAGCCGCGCATCCGCGCCATGTTCCAATGAAAGAGGTTGTTTACACTAAACAGGCTCTTTTGCAATTTGAAGAAAGTGTGAAAGAGTTAGTAGAACAAGGCTACTTTGGCGATGAAGACTACGCCGTTATGTATATGCGAGATATATTCAGGTATTTTGCACTGAATTTGCAATATTCAGTATCTGTTGAAGCACCTGATTGTTTTACTCGGTATTGTGTAGATGGCAAAGATTTACATTACGTCCGTTATCGCAAGAACACTCAAACTACTTGGTACGCATTTTACGAGGAGTTAGAAAATGTGTATAGTATTGTTTACCTTGCCAACAATAAGCTTATAGGTCATTTATTGGACATTAGTTTATAACCCTCCTCCGCGAGGGTTTTGCGGTCGTCGCTTACCGACGTAAAACAGCAAGGACAAGCGCAAGTGTGCGCTACATAGATAAAATAAACGTTTGCTTTATTTGAGATTTGCAATTATTATATTTTTTTAGATGAAAAAAATTACTCTATTTTGCATGCTAATCCTTTGTGGCATGGTTAATACTTATGCTGCAAGTATTAAAGATCATACAGAAAATGTCAAGGGACCTGTCAAAATGATGACCATGTCCAGTAAGCAAGCA
>JAFUUZ010000058.1 GCA_017471285.1 Paludibacteraceae bacterium
ATTATGACACCTGCAATGTATCGTAGAAACAGTTGGTTCCCAACAGTATTTGATGAGTTTCTGAACTCGGATCTGATGAACACCGTAAGTACAACCGCTCCGTCGGTTAACGTCAAGGAAACCGAGAAAGCGTATATCGTTGAACTGGCAGCGCCGGGCGTAAAGAAAGAGTACTGCCGAGTTCATATCGACGAAGATCACAACCTCTGCGTCGCCATCGAGAACAAGTACGAACACAAAGAAGAAGACAAACACTCCCACTATCTGCGCCGTGAGTTCTCGTACACCAACTATGAGCAGAAATACAGTCTGCCGGAAGATGTGAACGAAGAAGAGATCAACGCCAAGGTAGAAGACGGTATTCTGACTATCGAACTGCCGAAACTCCAGAAAGTGGTAGGCAAGACGACGAAGCAGATTGAGATTAAGTAGAGTTGATAGTTGACAGTTGATAGTTGAAAGTTGAAAGTTGAAAGAAGTTTCAAAGTTTCAAAGTTTCAAAGTAGAAAGAACGGCAACCGGAAGGCTGCCGTTTTTTGTTGTGAATTGTTAATTATTTCTCAAAGAGCCGCAGCAACCGCATTTTCTGCTTGCCCGTCTCGCCGCCGTACGGATGTTCGCGCAGAGGCAGGTTGAAGATCGTGCTGCCGCGCAGAACGGTCTGCGGGTGGGTGAACTCCCTGAAACCCCATTCGCCGTGGTAGGCACCCATGCCCGAGTGGCCGGTTCCGTTGAACGGAACTCCTTTGACCATCATATGAATGCACACTTCGTTGATACAACCGCCGCCGTACTGCTGCGTCTGCATCACGCGGTTTGCCCAGCGGAGGTCCTTTGTGAACAGATACATCGCCAGAGGGTGTTCGCGGTCCGCTATCACTTCCATCAGTTCGTCCGCCTCTGAATCCTTGAACGGCACTACCGGCAGCAGCGGGCAGAACAGCTCGTGCCGGACAACCGGTTCGTGGATGCCTACCGGATAGATGATGGTCGGGGAGTACTTGCGTGCCTCTTTGTCCCCTACTCCGCCGAAAATAATCCGCTCGCGGTACTCCTCTGACTCGCGTGCGCACTTGTCATACGCCGCGCCGGTGATCAGTTTCGGATATTCGCCGTTGGTCTCCGGATGTTCGCCTAACTGCTGTACAAAAGCGCGCTTCAGCTCCTCCAGGAACGGCTCGGCTATTTCTTCCGCCACGGCTATCTGGTTGATATTGATACATATCTGTCCGGCATTGACAGATTTGAACCAGGCTATCTTGCGTGCCGTATCTTTGAGGTCGGCGTCCTTGCGCACCACAGCCCAGTTGCCCGTCTCGCCGCCTAACTCCAGAGCTACGGGCGTCAGGTGCTGTGCCGCTGCTGCCAGTACATGCTTGCCAACGGCTGGAGAACCGGTGTAGAAAATCTTGTCAAAACGCTGCGCCAGACACATATCCGCCACATCGTGCCCACCGTCGATAAGGGTGATATATTCCGGCGGAAAGACCTCGGCGAAGAACTGCTTCAGAACCGCCGTACATGCCGCTGATTTGGAACTGGCTTTGATGACGACGGTGTTGCCTGCTGCCATAGCAGCGGCTACTACGCCGACGGTCAGAAAGATAGGGAAATTGAACGGACTGATAACAAGCGCAACGCCGTAAGGCATCTTATATACTTTGGTGAACAGACTGGGAAAACACATCAGACCGCTGAAATGCCGTTCCGGTTTTGCCCAGCGGTGGAGATGACGTATCATCTCATTGATCTCCACGATGTTAGGACCTACATCGCACAGGTATCCTTCCACTTCGCTGCGGCCGAGGTCTTCTGTCAGTGCCGCGGTAAACTTGTCCGCATAAGCAATGACTGCCGCTTTGAGCCGCTTGAGTTGTTCGATACGCCATGAGACAGGCAGGGTCGCGCCGGAGCGGAAGAACCGGCGTTGCGCCGAAACGATCTCCCGTATGCTCTCTTCCGTGTAATGGGGGTTCATAGATAATTGATAGTTGATAATTGATAGTTGATAATTGATAATTGATAATTGATAGTTGATAGTTGATAGTTGATGTTAAAGGAACACTTTATGCGGTTGGCTCCATGCACGGCGGATGAACCATGTGCCGCTGAGGCTGTCGCGGTCATAGACAAGCGACCAGATCGTCCACTCCTCATAGGCGGCTTCCTGTAAGAACGCAAGGGCACTCTCCTTCGTACATCGTACATCGTCCCTTTGTACATCGTATAGGTTCGTGAGGCGTGTGAGGCGCCGTTTGGACTCTTCGTTGAGCGGATGGGTGCGCTCCTCCCACATGCAGTGGTTGGTGACGATCGGTGTGTCCGTCACATGCATCTCACCCTCTTTCCATTCCACCACCACGGAGCGGCGGCGGTCAGCGATAGCCAGGTGGTTGCGCCAGCCGATGGAGTTATGCACGTCGTATTGTCCCAGCAACCCGATCGCTTCTTCTACATCCGCCGCATAGTCCAGCACCAGACGGATAGCACCTACGATGGTCAGATCCGGCTTGTCGGAGTCGAACTCCGTCGTGTCGCCGTCCAGCTCGATGAGGTCTGCTACGCACAGCCCTTTCTCGTTGATGCCGTCCATGGGGATATACGTGGTGGCAAGTGCTGTCATGCCGTCCATGCCGGATACGGGACGCCACTCGTCGCCCAAACCGATGAAAGCGAACGACGAAGTAGAGAGACTCGCGTAACCCTCATCCGGATAGGTGCGGACGATCACCATCTGCTGACCTTTGTCGCCGAAATCGAAACTGCGGCAGAAGAGGTTCCCGGTCTGAACCGTACTGCAACCCGCCTCAAACCGCACTTCCTTGACTTCCTCGGTCTTCATGTAGCCTTTGGAGAGGAAGTCAGCGATATATTTTGCCATCTCCGTGTCGGTCTTGGCACCCCCTTGCTCCAGAAACTGCCGGAAGCCGTAGTCGCCGCGGAAAGTATAGGTATAGAGCCCTTCGTCCAGCTGTTCTAATGTCCGCACGGCTCTTATCTCATCGCCGAAGAGCTGCCATGCGCCGTAGCAGAACACACCCGCTCCGATGAGTACGACCGCCAATACGGTCCACAAAGTGATTTTGAGTGCTTTTCCCATATCTTCACGAAAGTATCATAATCGCTTTCTTCAATGCTGCGATAAACGCATCCACATCGCTCTTGTCATTGTATAGCCCGAACGACACACGCACCGTTCCCGGCACGCCCAGTTCGTCTATCAGCGGTTCGGCACAATGGTGTCCCGTACGCACCGCCACGCCCTGCTGGTCCAGCAAGGTACCTATGTCGAAGGGGTGAAGTAAAGTTGAAAGTTGATAATTGATAGTTGATAGTTGATAGTTCTTATCTCGGCTAAGCCTCGAACGATCGGCTGAAGCCGTATGGAAAGTTGATAGTGGATAATTGATAGTTGTTAGTTGATAATTGACCGGTGATCGTTCACCATTCGGCTTTTGACTATTATACACATTGAAACTGATGACGCCTGCTTTGGGTTGGCCGGCGGCATAGACATGCACGCCTTCGATGGCTGCCAACTGCTGCTCGCAGTAGTCTGTCAGTTCGCGCTCGTGCGCCTCTATCGCTTCCCAACCGATAGATTGCATGTACTCAACTGCCTTGTGCAGCGCATAAGAACCCACGAAATTAGGTGTGCCTGCTTCGAACTTGTAGGGCAGGTCGTTATAGGTTGTACCGCTCCACCGCACATGGTTGATCATCTCTCCCCCACCCTCATGCGGCGGCAGTTGCTCCAACCACTCGCGTTTGCCGTACAGCACACCGATACCTGTCGGACCGTACATCTTATGTCCCGAGAACGCCAGGAAGTCGCAATCCAGCGCCTGTACATCAACCTGCATATGCGGCACGCTCTGCGCCCCGTCGATGCACACCGGCACGCCGCGCGAATGCGCAATACGCACGATTTCATCGACAGGATTGATGATTCCTAATACGTTGCTCACATGCGCCACGGAGACCAGCTTCGTCTTTTCGTTCAGAAGCCCCTTAAAAGCCTCTATATCGAGTGTCTGGTCATCGCATAAGGGGATATGCCGCAGCACCGCTTTGTTGCGCTCACAGAGCATTTGCCACGGCACTATATTGGAGTGGTGTTCCACGGCAGAGACGATGATCTCATCCCCCTCTTCCACCCACGCTCTGGGTTCCCCTCCTTTCAGGGAGGGGGTCGGGGTAGGCTTCTCCCCAAGGGCGAAAGCCAACGCATTGAGGCTGTCCGTCGTGCCCTTGGTGAAGATGATCTCGTCGCTGCTCTTCGCTCCGATGAACTCTGCCACGGCTTGTCGTGCCTCTTCGTGCTTCATCGTCGCTACCTGGCTCAGATGATGCACGCCGCGGTGGATATTGCTGTTCCAATGAGTATAAGCCTCAGCGATAGCGTCTATCACCGCCTGCGGCTTCTGGCTCGTAGCGGCGTTGTCAAGGTACACCAACGGACGTCCGTGTACCGTTTCTTTCAATATCGGAAAATCGGTTCTTTTCATTGCTTTGATTGGGTGTTGATATATTCTACGGTGTTGCCTACGGAGGCGAGGTATTGCTGAAAGGCCTCCTGGCTGATGACTACTGTTCCGCGGCAGTCATTGGGGTGAAAAGAGAGCGTCCCGGCATCCTTCAGACGGCTGTCCAAAAACAGAATAACATGGTGCTCCGTGTCGTTGACAAGCCCGAAAGGACTCACGCTGCCGGGTTCCAGACCCAAATACCGCATCATCCGTTCGGGCGAAGCGAACGACAGTTTGCCGGGGGCTTTCTTGCCCTGCGAGACAAGGATGTCCTTCAGCCAGTGCTCGATGTCGTGGATGGCGAGGTCGTCGTCGCACGGAAAACAGATGAGGTAGTGCTGGTCGCCCTTGTGGTTGCGCATGAAGATGTTCTTGCAATGCACGCTCCCGTCGTCGTGCCACCACCGTTTCGCCTCCTCGATGGTCTTGCCCTCGGGATGGTTGTAGGTAGTGAAAGGAATATGGTGTTCCTCCAGATAGCGCAGCACTTTCTCCTGCCGCTCGGATATGATTTCGTAATGGTTCATTGCATCAGTTCGTTTATTATCTCTTCGTCTGCCGGCAGCCACCGGACGGTCTGCAGGTCCTTCGGCGCAAGCCACCGTGCCGCTTCGTGTTCCAGAAGGGTGTAACCTTGCCCCTTTATTTGGCAACGGAAACAATGCATCGTCAGGTGGAAAGCCGGATAGTCGTACTCGATCGTCCGCAGCAACTCGCCCACCTCTATCTCAGCGTCCAGTTCTTCGTGTATCTCGCGGCGTAAAGCCTGCTGCGGCGTCTCGCCGGCTTCTATCTTGCCGCCCGGAAACTCCCACCAGTCTTTCCACTCGCCGTAACCCCTCTGCGTGGCAAAGATACGCCCTTCGGGGTCCTCTATGACCGCTGCCGCTACTTCTATCCGTTTCATCTGAATTGCTTTTGTTCCGCGTTATACTCATATCCGCTCTCCCGCAAAAAAGCCTTCACTTCCTCCGGTTCGCGGTCGAAAAAAGCGCACAGCTCTTCCAGCGACTCAAACTCTCCGTCGCGCAGCAGCATGTTCACTGCAGAGACCATCATATATGGATTCTTCGGTAACTCGTTCATCCTTTCACCTTTCACCTTTCACTTTTCACCTTTCACGGTTTGTAATAACTCTCCTCCAGGATCTTCTGTGCATCCCCTTCCGCCATCAGTTCCTGCAATGTAACGGTTTCATTGTGCTCCATATAACTCTCCGCGATCCGCCATCCCAGCCATATACCGAGTCTTCCCGGCGCATCCTGCGAGATCTCGGAGGTGAACGGACCGTCATTCAGATAGCCGGTCAGCACCAGGCTCTCCGTCTTGAACAAATCCCTCTTATCCATCACCAGATGCCATATGTCCCGTTCGTTCCTGACACACCATTCCCATTGTTCCTTGCTCCAGCCCATCACTTCATACCCCGGCAGGTCGTCGAAGATCTGCGAAACAAGATACATTACCTTGCCGCGGTACATCATCTGGTCCAGCAGCCTGCTTTTCGTGCCGGTGTAGGGTAGGGTGCGGAATAAGAAAGCACTCACTACATCCACCGGAATGCACTCTTTCCGCATGGTCTGTTTCTGGTAGTCATACACCACGCGGTTGTAATATTCGTAATCGCTGCCCAGATACATATCCGCTCCGATGCCGATGAGTTCGTCCCCGAAATAAACAGGTGTCTGGAAGCCCGAAATAAAAAGATAGAAGGATGGTACTTCCGTTTCGGGATAAAGCCACAGCACGCGGGAAAAAGCCAATGAAAGCGATTTTTCCAGACCGCTTACGTCGGCAAATAACTCCTGCTCGCGGGCATTGGTGGCCTTGAATCCGTAAACGGTGTCGTTCAGGAATGCCGGTAAAGCCTGCGCCAGGTATGCCGTGTCCGCGCTCGGAATACCTAATATGTCCTCTACCCATAGCGGCATGAAAACAGGATACTCGTCGTACAACACGCGGACATCTTGCGCCATAGTGGCTTCATGCACATTCATTAGCGCATTGTCAAAACGCACTAAATCAATCTGTTGAGGCTCTATGTCCTTCGGGAAATACGTCCGCCCGTGCCGGCATGCCGTCAGTGCCAGAATAATGATTAACGAATAATGAATAATAAATATCTTTCTTTTCATATCTCTTTTCGCTTTCTCCCTATTTAACCGCTCCGTCTATGATTTCTATAACGCGGTCTGCTATGGCTGCCAACTCTTTGTCATGCGTCACTAACAGAATCGTCTGCCCGTATTCCTTCCGCAACTTTAGCAGTAGTTCGCTCAGTTCCTTTTTGTTCTTCTCGTCCAGACTTCCGGTCGGTTCGTCTGCCAAAATGATATCCGGATTCATCATCAGCGCCCTTGCTGCGGCTACCCGTTGCTTCTCGCCTCCGGAGAGCTCGTTCGGCTTGTGTCCCATGCGGTCCGACAGACCTAACTCCCGCAGCAGTTTCTCTGCACGGGGTTTGTATTCCGTCTCTTTCTCACGGGCGATCATGGCAGGGATGCACACGTTCTCCAGCGCCGTGAACTCCGGCAGGAGCTGGTGGAACTGGAAGATAAAACCGATATGTCTGTTCCGGAATGCCGCCAGCTCTTTGTCTTTCATCGCGAACACATCCGTTCCTTCAATCAGTACCCGGCCTCTGGTCGGTCTGTCCAGCGTTCCGATGATCTGGAGCAGGGTGGTCTTGCCCGCACCGGACTTGCCGACGATGGCAACGATCTCGCCTCTCCGGACTTCCAAATTAACTCCTTTCAGCACTTCCAGCGTGCCGAAAGATTTCCATATGTCTTTTACTTCAATCATTTTTTCTCCTTTCCTTAACCGCTTACATCAGGCGGAAGTTAACAGGTGCCGTATATTTGACGCGGATGGGCTTCCCCCGTCTCTTTCCCGGTTCCCATCTGGGCATGGATTTGATAACACGTATGGCCTCCCGGTCCAGCGAAGGATCGCCGCCCGAACGAACTACCACTACATCGCTGATCTTACCGTCTTTAGCCACTACAAACTGTACAATGACACGTCCCTGAATGCCGTTCTCTTGTGCGATAGGCGGGTATTTGACGTTTTGGGACAGGAAATAAAACAATGCTTCTTGACCGCCCGGGAACGAAGGCATTTGCATAAACAGTTCGAACTTCTGCTTGGGGCGTTTGACCTTTTTGCCCTTCTCGTTGTAATAGACGGTACGGGGCTCTGTTTCTTTCTCGCCGAGGGATTCTTCATATTGTAAATTACCTGACGGATAAAAGCATTTGCGCGTGTATGAGAAGGTCTCCATACCCGTCTTGCTCGTCTGGTAGGTCACGTTCACCTCCTCTTTGGTCTTGCCGTCCGGATAAAGATAGCTCTCCGAGGCGATACGGTTGCGTATAGTGTCCTTGCGTTCGTCATGAACGAGCGTGTAAACCTCCATGTGTTCCACCGGACCTTCGTCATAGAAAAAGAGTTGCTTGCCTTTCTGCAAGCCTGCTCCTTGACCGCCGGCCACGCGGCGCTGGATAGACTTCAAATGACCGGTCTCGCGGGAGAAATAATGGATAGTAGCCGTATTGGCTTCTTGGTCCACACGCTTGACGACGCCGAAGAAACAAGCTTCGGCCGGGTCTGTCATATTCCATTCGTTATTGACCCACAGAGTGTCTCCCTCTGTCCATTCTGACGCTGCTACCATCATGGGGAACAGTGCCCATAAAACAAATAATTTTTTCATTGGTATGTATTTATATTCGGTACGATACGATAGTGCGGGTTATAGGTATTTCGGAAAGATTCGCTATGACGTACAGCGCAGTTCTGCTGGGCTGCGAAGCGTAACTCCGCCTGGAGAGCCGAATCCGCCCATGCCGGGCAAACGGAGACAGCAATAGTTTCTATTTGCTGCCACTCGGAGGACCAATCTTCGCTGAAGGCATTATTTTGCGCTGCCGCGCTCAGGAACTTTCCAAACAACTCTTCTTCGCTCATATTGCCATTCAATACCTCCGAGAGGTTAACTCGCACGAAACGATGGCGGAAGCCGGTGGGTTCACAGCTTGGCATAGTGCTCAGGTCTTGTCCCGCACAGGCGTCAATCTCAGCTGATAGGTATTGATGCGCCGTAGCAGTATCACGCAACAGGTGTTCTGCACCAAAGAAATCCTGGTAACAGGTCTTGTACATATCCTGCAAGGTCGCGTTCGGATACTGCTCTACCATGTAGGTACACAATTCGCGAATGGCTTGTTCCTCGCTCTGCTGCTTGGGAGTGCATGCCATCAACAGACATGCCGCGAGCACTCCAATGAATACTTTCTTCATTATAATTAGTTTGAATGTCTTTTACTAACCCTCTTATCTCCTCCCCTTTATGGGGAGGTCGGGTGGGGCGCCCACTCTCAACTCTCTGTCTCCATTCTCCTGTGGCACAATCTTTACATACACAGTACCATCGGGCAGCAAAGCACCGATCAGATCCGGCCACTCGATAAAACAATAGTTTCCGGAATAGAGATACTCCTCCGCTCCGAAATCAATCGCTTCACGGATATCCTTCAGCCGGTAGCAGTCGAAATGGTACACCTCCCCTTTGTAGGGTTGTTCCACATCGTACACATTGACGATGGCGAAAGTAGGGGAGTTGACGACATCCGGTGTACCCATTGCTTCACAGAGCGATTTGATGAAAGTTGTCTTACCGGCACCCATCTGGCCTTCGAACGCATACACTCGGTGCGGCTCCGTCGTCTTCAGTATCTCCAACGGACTTGTCTCTTCCCCGCGTTCGTCATACAGCGAGAGACCCTTTTTTTCGTCTTTTTTAATCGTATAAGTTCTCATGTTCATGATTTTCATTCAATTCTCAGAGGCTTATTTTGGACTGGATTTCAGCATAAATCATTGATCCTCTGCGTTTTCCAAGCAAATTAATCCATTCCTCTTCTTTTGCCGTTCTAGCGCGTTTCACAGAGCCGAAATGAGTCAGGATCTTTTGCTTCGTTGCTTCTCCAACTCCTTGAATATCATCGAGTTGGCTATGTATTTGTGCTTTGCTTCGTTTCTTTTTATGGTAGGTGATGGCGAACCGGTGTACCTCATCCTGGATCGCCGTCAGCAGTCGGAACACTTCGCTCGTCACAGGCATGCTGATCTCCTGCGGAGGAAAACCATATAAGAGGGTCTGAGTCCTGTGTTTGTCGTTTTTCTTCAATCCCGCAATAGGAATGCTTAGTCCCAACTGGTCTTCCACCGCTTCGCGGATAGCGTGCATCTGACCTAACCCTCCGTCAGCAATGATCAGATCCGGCATCTGACCACCTTCGTCAATCAGGTGCTGGTACCTCCTCCTTACTACTTCGCGCATGGAGGCGTAGTCGTCTGCACCTTCCACTGTCTTGATCTCAAAACGCTTATAGTCGCTCTTGCTGGGCTTTGCCATGCGGTAGACAACACACCCTGCTACGGCGTTGGTGCCTTGGATATTGGAGTTGTCAAAACAGTCTATCCATCGCGGCAGAGTAGGTAGTCCCATCATTTGCTGCAACTCCGTCAGAATCCGCACACCTCGCTGCTCCGGGTTTAGTTTGTCCTCTTGTTTGAGCCGGTCTAATTTGTACTGCCGTACGTTCTGCATGGCCAGGTCAAGTAGCTTTTTCCTTTCCCCGCTTATGGCTATATGCACATGTAATGAATCGTCAAAAATCTCCGGAATGAACGGAACAATCACTTCTTTGGTATTGCTCTCAAGCCGTTCTCTTAGCTCCATCATTCCCATCGCCAGCAGTTCCTCCTTCTCTTCCTCCATTTTTCGGCGGTACTCGATTGTCTGGCCTTGAACAATGGAGCCGTTGTGTACATGCAGCATAGAGATATATACGCGGTCGTTTTGTTCGTCAAAACCGAATACATCTATATCTCTTGCGATACCGTTACTGATGATAGTTTTGCTCTTGAATTGCTCAAGCAGTTCTATCTTTCGCTTGATGTCAGCCGCTTCTTCATATTTCATTTCGGCTGATTTCACCGACATTTCTTCCTCCAGTTGGCGTCCGATCTCATGTGCATCACCTTTGATCAGTTTGCGCGCCTGATCGACCCATTCCTGATAGTGTTCACTCCCCGGCTTCATCTCGCATATACCGCAGCAGTTCTTCAGATGATATTTCAGGCAAACCCGTACCTTCTTTTTCTCGATGGATTCGGATGAAAGCGGCATATTGCAAGTGCGGATAGGGTATAGCTTATGGATCAGTTCCAATACCAGATCTACCGTGTTGCCAAAACTATAGGGACCGTAGTACTCTCCTGTTTTTTTGTTTATTGTCCGTGTTTTGAAGATACGGGGATACTCCTCCTTGGTAATACAGATACTTGGATAGGATTTACCGTCCTTGAGCAAGATATTATAGTGCGGCTGGTACTGCTTTATGAGGTTGTTCTCAAGCAGAAATGCATCCTGTTCGTTATCTACTACTACGTACCGTATGTCTGCTATGTGGGCTACTAACTGGCGGGTTTTGGATGATTGGTGGTCTTTGTTGAAATAGCTGTTCACCCGTCGGTGCAGGTTCTTGGCTTTACCTACATATATGATCTGCCCGTCCTTGTCAAAGTATTGGTACACACCCGGGCTCTCCGGAATGCGTTTTAACAGCAGCGCTATATGGTCATTCTTTACTACCATTCCCTGAACTCAAAAACTAACCCTGAACTCAAAAACCTAATCCTGAACAAATATACCTATTTTATTCATCTACCTCAATACCGAATAGACAGTAAATATCTATTCCCTTGTCTGCCAGATACTTTCTGCCGTTCAGTCCTTCTAATTCTATCAGGCAGTTGGCGTAAATCTTTCTCACACCGGCTTTTCTAATCAGTTCGATAGCAGCCATAAGAGATCCTCCGGTAGCCAGTATGTCGTCATGAACGAGAACAATGTCGTTTTCGTTCAACGCTCCCTTATGCATCTCTATGGAGTCTGTTCCGTACTCCTTTGTATAACTGACTTGTATTGTTTCTGCAGGCAGTTTGCCCGGTTTGCGGATAGGTACAAATCCTGCCCCGATTTCCATCGCTACTGCCGGCGCAATGATAAACCCGCGAGACTCGATACCTACGACCTGCGTTATACCCAGATCCTTGTATCTCTTCACTAGTTCGTCTCTCATCCATTTCAGGCATGCCGGCTTTGCCAAGGCGGTAGTAATGTCTTTGAACTGAATACCCTTGATGGGATAGTCCGGCACGTTGCGGATGCTTTGTTTTACTTCTTCTGCTGTCATGTTATCTTTATTATAATTTTAAATTTCTTTGGTGTTCCACGTGAAACAATTAAAGTAGTTTGCTATGCAAACTAAAATACTTTATCTCCCCATTAAAACCAGCAATACACTGATATCGTTCGGGCTTACGCCCGGTATGCGTTGTGCCTCTCCGATGGATTTGGGTTTGATTCGGCTTAGTTTCTGTCGTGCTTCTGTGCTCAGACTCTGCACTTCGCTGTAGTTGAACGTATCGGGGATACGTATTTGGTCCAGTCGTTGCAGTTTGGCTGCTTCTGTCTGCTCGCGTTTGATATATCCGGCATATTTGATCTGGATCTCGCAACTTTCCACGACTTCATCGGTAGTATTGTCTATATTGGCTTTTAATTCGGGCACTACTTCCGCTAGAGCCTTGATGCTTACTTGAGGACGAAGGATGAGTTCGGCAATCTTGCATCCTTCATGCAGTGCATTACTTCCGATACTCTCCAGCCACCCGTCAATCTGGCCTTTATGTACACTCGTTTGTTGCATAAAGGCGATGAAATCGGCACAAGCTGCTTGTTTTTTACACAGTAGGTCATATCGTTTTCTGTCAGCCAGTCCTGTTTCATAACTCCGTTTGGTCAGCCTCTCGTCTGCATTGTCCTGACGAAGCAGAATGCGGTATTCTGCTCTGGAAGTGAACATGCGGTATGGCTCGTCCACTCCTTTGTTCACCAGATCATCAATAAGTACTCCGATGTAGCTTTCGTCCCGGCTCATTGTAAACGGAGAGCCTCCGTGTACATTGAGGTGCGCATTCATACCTGCCACAAGCCCTTGTCCGGCTGCCTCTTCGTATCCGGTGGTACCATTTATCTGTCCGGCAAAAAACAGATTTTTAATCTGTTTGGTTTCCAGAGTGTGGTACAACTGAGTGGGATCGAAGAAGTCATATTCGATGGCATATCCGGGACGGTACAGTACTACGTCCTCCAGTCCTTTGATGGTCTTCAAACCGGCTAACTGCACCTGCCATGGCAGGGAGCTGGAGAAGCCGTTTACATAGTATTCATTACTGTCCACTCCTTCCGGCTCTAAGAATAGCTGGTGCGCCTCTTTGTCTGCGAAAGTGACAATTTTTGTTTCTATACTCGGGCAGTAGCGCGGACCTATACTCTGGATTTGTCCGTTGAAAAGGGGAGAATCTGCCAGTCCTGCCCGGAGCGTTTCGTGTGTCTTCGGATTGGTGTACGTAATCCAGCAAGGCATCTGCTTTAGCTCCCGGTGCACGTCATGGAGATAGGAGAATTGATGCCAGTCATTGTCTCCGTCCTGCCGGATCATTTGATCAAAACGGATGGAACGGGCGTCTATTCTGGCAGGCGTTCCGGTCTTCATCCTGTCTGCTTTGAATCCCAAGGAAACCAGTTGCTCTGTGATTCCGTATGATGCGGGTTCGGAGATTCTGCCGCCTTTGACTTGCGTTTTGCCGCAATGCATCAGTCCGTTCAGGAAAGTGCCGTTAGTCAGTACTACTGCTTGTGCCTCCATCTCGATCCCCAGCATTGTCCGTACACCGCAAACCTTATTATCTTTGATAATAAGAGATGTCACTATATCTTGCCATAGATACAGGTTGTCCGTATGAGAAAGCACTTTGATCCACTCTTCAATAAACCTTTTCCGGTCGCTCTGACTGCGTGGGCTCCACATGGCCGGTCCTTTGCTCTGGTTCAGCATCCGGAACTGGATAGCGCTACGGTCGGTGACGATTCCCATCTGTCCGCCGAGGGCGTCAATCTCACGCACGATCTGACCCTTGGCAATACCTCCTACGGCGGGATTGCAGCTCATCTGTGCGATCTTATTCATGTCCATCGTGATGAGCAAAGTCTTACTGCCCATGCGGGCGGCGGCACTGGCAGCTTCGCATCCGGCGTGACCTGCTCCCACTACAATCACATCATATGTAAACTCTTTATTCATCTTTTCTTTCTTCCTATTGTATGTCCTCTGTGAAGCCATCCTATAAGCCCGCTGAAACTATTGGCATGAATGGTTTTGACACGTGGCGTAAAGGCATTCTCCAGATGAGCTCTATACATGATTTCTCCGCTTTGCGGATGAACGATTAAACCGATAATATCGAACCGCGGCGTTTTCTCTATTTTATGATATTTGATGTATGCGTTGGCAGCGGCAGTTATTCTGCGTTTTTTGTTCTCGTCCACATACTCTTCCGGCATTTTCCCCCCGTAGGTGGTAGTACGTGCTTTCACTTCGGCAAAAACGATCTCTTTTCTGTTCTCGGCAATCAGATCCACCTCCAGGTGTCCCATCCGCCAATTGCGCTCCAGAATATGAAATCCCTTTGCTTCCAGCATCTTGCCGGCTTCCGCTTCGCCGATGATTCCTATAGGGTTGGTAACAAACATATACTATCTCAATTGCTCCATACGCGCAGCATCCAGTCGCAGCAGGATAAATAGCAACAACGTAAATCCCCATAGCGAACTGCCGCCATAGCTGAAAAACGGCAACGGGATACCGATAACCGGTAGCAATCCCAATACCATACCTACATTGATTGTCAGGTGGAAGAGGAATATACTGGCTACTGCATATGCATATATCTGGGTGGACACGTTTCGCTGCCTCTCTGCAATCTCTATCAGACGCAGGATGAATAACAAGTATACCAGCAGCACGCCGAATGAACCTACAAATCCCCATTCTTCGCCAACGGTGCAGAAGATGAAGTCTGTATCTTGCTCGGGTACAAACTGCAGTTTGGTTTGTGTACCGTTCAGATATCCTTTTCCGAAGAACCTTCCTGATCCTACGGCGATACGCGCCTGGTTGACGTTGTATCCTGCTCCGGCGGGGTCTTCTTTCATTCCCAACAGCACTTCGATACGGATTCGTTGATGGGGTTGCAGGACCTTCTGGAAAACGAAATCGCAGGCATGTGTGTATCCGATACAGAAGAGGGTGAAGGCTGCTACTATCAGTAACATATATTTACGCCAGTACAGGCTGACAAAGATATTATATATCACCAGCGCCACCACAACACCCATCGATACCCAGTCAAACGGCACGCTCACCCAGATATTCACCAGCAGACATATCGCATATATCATGATAACGCTACCGGTAAGAATGAGAGGCTGCCACCGCATCTTATGTTCTTTGCAGATAAAATAGATCTCAATGGAAGTCAGCAGCAGCATACAGGTCAGAATACCTACGCTGCCCGTTCCCCAAGGCAGGGCCAAGCCTCCCCATCGTATACTGATGATAAACAGCGCAACGGCCGCTACACCTATCCATAATACATAACCACTCATACCTTGGCGGTAGAAGACGAGGAGGAATGCCGCAAAAACAAGGGCTGATCCCGTCTCTTTTTGCAGTACCATGATGATAAGTGCCGGTACGCCGATGAGTGCAAAAGGTACGATGAGATCGCGCCAAGTTCGTATTTTGTAGTCATATCGTCCCATATATTTGGCTACGGCCAAAGCAACAATACACTTGGCGAATTCTGCCGGTTGCAGACTGACGGGACCAAGAGATATCCATGACAACGATCCTTTGATATCGTGGGCCAGGAAGGGCGTAGCCAGCAGCAGTAACACCATCGCACCGTAGGCGACATATGCCAGCACATCGTAGGTCTTATAGTCGATCAGCAGCAATATACCGCCTAAGACGACTGACCCGATGATCCACATAAACTGCTTTCCCGCGCGGTTTGAGAAATCAAAGATACTCGTTTGGTCAAAGGTGTAACTGGCTCCATAGATATTTAGCCAGCCGAAAATCGTGAGGGCCAGAAAGAGCCCGATGGTCACCCAATCGACATGCTGTAATATGTTACCATTTCTTGACGCTCTCATTGAGTACGGTTCCTGCTATTCGTTGTTTCAGATCTTTGCGTTTCATGGTCCCGGTCAGATATTGTTCCATCATCATACTGGCTACCGGGGCAGCCCATGTGGCGCCGAAACCGGCATTCTCTACTACGACAGCCACGGCTATCTTTGGGTCCTCTACAGGAGCAAAACCTATGAAGATTGCATGGTCGCGCCCGTGTGAGTTCTGTGCCGTACCGGTTTTGCCGGCCATATGCAGACTGTCAACGGCGTGATGCCTGCCGGTTCCATATACCATCACCCGATGCATGCCGTCTTTCACGGTCTCAAAATGTTTCTTTTGGATTGCCAGATTATGCCGATGAATCCGCATGGAATCGTTTTTGTTCAGGTGCGGGCTGATGTAATAACCCTCATTGGCTATTGTCGCTGCCTGGTTGGCCAGTTGGAGCGGCGTCACCAATATCTCGCCCTGACCGATACTCAAAGAGCGGATAGTAATGGCTTTCCATCCGGTTTTACCATAGCATCTGTCAAAATATTTAGTGCTCGGAATACTGCCCGAAGACTGTTCGCTTATGTCGGAGTCCGTGAATTTCTGACCCAGTCCGAAGGACATGACATCGTTTCTCCATATCTCATACCTCCGGCGGAAATCCTCGTTGTCCTTGCCGTAGCCGTCTTTCTGTAGCACATCGCGGAACGCGCACCAGAAATAGGGGTTGCAACTCTGTTCTATCGCCTTGTCCAAAGCAACAGGCGAACCGTGATGGTGGGTGCATTTGATAGGAGAACTGCCCGGTCCGGAGCAGGGATAGAGTGTCTGAGGAGTGATACCGCCTTCTTCCAGACACACCAGCGCCTGAATGGTCTTGAAGGTTGAACCGGGAGGATACATCGCCTGTGTGGCACGGTTCATCAGCGGTTTGGTCTTGTCTTTGAGCAGCGCGTTGTAGTTCTTGCTCCGCTCTTTACCCACCAGCACTTTGGGATTCCAGGAAGGATTGGAAACGAGGGCTAATATCTCCCCTGTTTTGGGTTCTATAGCTACGGCGCTTCCGATTTTTCCTGCCAGCAGTTCTTCTGCAAGCATCTGCAGATGTATATCCAGCGTGGTATATAAATCCGTACCGGCTACGGCGGTTTTGTCTAGTTCGCCGTTTTGATAACTGCCTTGCATACGCCCGCGCGAGTCACGCATCAGCACCTCCACGCCTTTTTCGCCGCGCAGCTGTTGTTCATATGTCCGCTCCAAACCGTCACGGCCCGAATAGTCGCCACGGGTGTAATACGGATCCCGGTCAATATCATTCTGGTTTACTTCGCCTACGGACCCTAACACATGCGCTGCGGCTTTATAGGTGTAGTCACGGAGCGTGCGTTTCTGTATCTGGATACCGGGGTATAGAAAAAGCGCTTCCTGGAGGGTGGCGATATCTTCTTTCTTGAGCTGGCTCATGAATACCTGTGGTGTCCAGCGGGAATAGCCACGGTTCTTCTTCCTGTCTTTGATCTCTGCGATGCGTTCGTCAAACTCGGCACGGCTGATCTGCAGACATTTGCAGAAGCCGGTGGTGTCCCACTCTTTACCCATATCACGCATGGTCATTGTGATCTCGTAAATAGGTTGGTTGAAGACCAGCAGTTCTCCGTTACGGTCGTAGATCAAACCGCGGGAAGGATAGATAGTTTGTTTGACGAGAGCGTTGTTGTCGGCCTGGTCTTTGGTCGATTGGTCGATCACTTGCAGGTAAAACAACCGGATAATATATACCAATACCACCACAACGGCAATACCGCTGATGACAAACCGACGTCTATAATATTGGTCGTTAATCATCTGTTTTTCAAGGCGTTATAACCTATTATAATGGCAATTGTTACCGTGCTGCTGACCAGCGTCTCCAAGAGCACAAAGCCTATGTGATGCCAGCTCCAGGCTGCCAGCAGGAAAATCGTCAGATGATGAATAAGCACCATGATAACTACATATTTCACCAGTGCTTCCATGCCGATGGCATGCAAACTGATTTGCTCGTTCAGCCTGTCCTTGTCGCTTACGATAGCACCTATCAGATAGGGTCTGATAAACATAATCAGGATGCAACCGGCCATATGTACGCCCAGGGAATTGCAGAAAATATCCATGATAGCACCTGCTGCCGCACCAATCAGCATATCTGCGCTATGGGGCAGCGTGATCGGCATCATCAACAGGCAGAGAACATAGATATACGGGTGACAGACACCGAGAAACTGCAGCTGGTCAAAAAGCAAGACCTGCAGCATCATCACTACAATATATCGCAACAACTGTTTAGTCCAATCCATTCTCCAGTTCCTCTAATTCTTGTTGGGCGGCGTTCTGGACCACCTCAACGTATTTCAACCGCTTGAAATTGGTATGTAGCCGCACGCGGATAGTGTAATACGAATCACCTTCTTTCAAGACGCTGTTTTCCACGATTCCAACGGGGATTTTTTCCGGAAAAACGGGACTCAGGCCACTTGTTATAATGGTGTCACCGGGGTTGACAACCATATGTGCGGCTACATCCGCCAGTAGGGCGAACCGGCTGTCTTTTCCATCCCATTGCAACGTACCGATATAGTCGTTCTTGGCGAACCGGCAACTCAGGTTGGTATGCGTGTTGATGAGTGGTAATACTACGCTGTAGTTGCGTCCTACAGTACGTACAATACCTACTGCGCCCTCTTCATTACGGATACCCTGACCGCGCTGGATACCATCTTTGCTACCGCGGTTGATGGTCAGATAATTATGCAGCCTGTTCGTCGTCATCTGCACTACTTTAGCGGGAATATAGTGGATGTCATCGCCTGTTTTGGCTGAATCCATCGCACTAATCCGGTTGCGCAGAGCGGCATTCTCGGCTGCCAGCAGTTCGTTTTGCGAGCGCAGACTGAAATAGGCTTTCACCTCGCTGATCTGCTCATGCTGCCATGCTATGGCATCATTGGCTGTGCTCAGCATACTGCTTCGGGGGTACACGTTATTCCAACTGAGCAACATAAACGCAGCAACTTCCAAGGCGATGAACACGAGGAAGTTGCTATAACGCGTCAGTATTTTCAGCAGAGTCTGCATCGATGCTTTTGACTTTCGACTTTTGACTATTAGCGCAGCAGGAAGCCGAAGTTATTGACGTTCTTCAAAGCTACGCCGGTACCGTGTGCCACGGAGTGCAGAGGATCGTCCGCTACGTGGAACTGGATAGTGATCTTATCCGTCAGTCGGCGTGCCAGACCATGCAGCAATGCACCTCCGCCGGTCAGGTAAATACCGCGTTTCACGATATCGGAGTACAACTCGGGCGGAGTCGTTTCCAAGGCCTGAAGGATAGCACCCTCGATCTTGCTCACGCTCTTCTCCAGACAGTGAGCGATCTCCTGATAGCTGACAGGAACCGACATCGGAAGCGCTGTCACTTTGTTAGGACCTACAACGACGAAATCCTCCGGAGCATCCTCCAATTCGGGCAGGGCGGAACCTACCTGGATCTTGATTCGTTCAGCCGTCGGCTCGTCAATACGCAGGTTGTGCATACGACCCATGTACTCGATGATGTCCTGGTTGAAATCGTCACCGGCAATCTTGATGGATTTGTTGGAAACAATTCCACCGAGCGAGATAACCGCGATCTCGGTGGTACCGCCGCCTATATCTACGATCATGCAACCCTCCGGACTCTCTACGTCCAGACCTATTCCGATAGCTGCTGCCATCGGTTCGTAGATCATATAGATATCACGACCGCCGGCATGCTCCGAGCTGTCACGCACCGCACGGATCTCCACTTCTGTCGAACCCGACGGGATACATACTACCATCCGAATTGACGGAGTAAAGAGACGAGCCTGCTTCGGAATCATCTTGATCATACCTCTGATCATCATCTCGCAGGCATAGAAATCCGCGATAACGCCGTCGCGCAAAGGACGGACCGTACGAATCATACTGCCTCCTTTACCGATCATCTGTTGTGCCTTACGGCCGACGGCAACCATCTTGTTGTCCGCCATGGAAATAGCCACTACGGAAGGCTCGTCAACCACGATCTTGTCATCGCACATGATGATGGTGTTCGCCGTTCCCAGGTCAATAGCAATCTCCTGTGTAAAAGAAAAAAGTCCCATAAAGATATTTACAATTTAATCATTTACCATGTGATAATCCATAGATGCACAATAATGCAAAATATGAAATAGCGTGCAAAATTACAACTTTTTTTTCACATATGCAAGCGCGCGCGCTTTTTTTAATGAAAATTTATGCGTAACACGTATGCCTGCAGCCATGAATCGATGTCTTCGATATCGGGGTTGACATGTTTACGGACTATCTGGCGGCGATGGTAAATCGTCTGTTTCTGGACATTGAGCAGGATGCCCATGTCGCTGTCGGAAGCGCCTATGATAGAGAGGATGGCAAACTGCATATCGGATTCGGTTAGTGCTGGGTATTCTTTCTGCAAGCGGCTGACGGCTCCGTCCAGTGCGTTGTCCACGGACCGGATCAGTTCGTCCAGACTCTCTTTGCTCATCGTCAGCTGTTCGTCGCGGTAGGTCTGCAGCCATTTGGGAAACTCCGGTTCGTTGCCGCGGAGACGTTGTAACTCCATCTCGCGCGTCAGGTTCACCTTTTGTTGCAGCCGTTCCAAAGCCAGTTGTAATTGTTGCCGGTATTTGGTCTGGAGCGCTTCTATGGCGGCGTTCTGCTCGCGGCGGCGTTGTTGCCAGTACCGCCATAAAACCAGCATCAGGGTTATTGTCAGAGCCAGCAGGAGAACAAGAATAACAGATACCGTCCGTTGCCATTGCCGTTCCCGCTGTGCTTCTTCCGCTAACTGTTGTTCCCTCGCTACGTCATAATGCAGCGACAGCGCATAGGTTCGCGCTCCGGCATCCCGCTGCAACTCCTCTATCTTGCGGTCATATAGTTGTAGCAATTCTTCGTAGGCTTCGTCCGAGATCCCTCTTTGATGCAGGATCTTGCTCTGAAAATAGGCGTAACTCTGTTCAAACCAATAGGTATATGCCGAGTCCTGAGGGTGCAGATAATTAAGATAATAGGCTGCAGAATCGGTCTCTCCGATTGCCAGATACATGCCGATGATCTCCGCATACCGGGTTGTAACGCCGTATTTTTCCGCCAATGTACGGCAGGCGTTCAGTAACCCGGATTTGTTCTCCGGTTCGCAATACTGATAATAGTATGCCGCGATGTCTTCCTTCAGCATTTTATTTCCGATGGAATCGGCACAATCTGCTGCTTTTTGAAACCAGAGACGGGTAGAATCCATGTCCCTTCCCATAATGGCATTGGTCCGTGCTATGTCCCGGTAGGCGCAGGTTAAAAACAGTGCATCTTCCGCGGGGTCTAACATCGGAATGGATTTCTTGTAATACTCCTGCGCGATGTCATACAGCATCTCGCTCTCGGAGGTGTTTCCCAGGTGAAACCAAGTCAGGCCCAACAGCCTGTTGCGCCTCGCCTGCTCTTTCGGCTGCAGTTCCGACGGCTCCGCCTGCAATAAAGCGTCTTCCGCCTGCTTCAGATAATAGGTGGATTCCTCATAATGACTGGCGTGGTTGGAGGACGTGCCGGACTGATAGTACTGCTCCGCTTCCTGCAGCCGTTCAAGGCTTTTTGAACCTCCGAACCGGCAACACGGCAGCAAAAAAAGCAAGCTCATCAAGGCAACTTCTCCACCCCGTACAACTATTTTTCTGCGCATGTTTTTAAATGATTTGATTTTCAGTATTTTATGGAAATGCCAAAGTTGCGCTCATACAACTGTAAAATTTGTGGCATTCAAAAAAAAGCAGTACCTTTGCATCAGATTTTAAAACGCTTTTCGCCTGCAAAATTAATACAAATTTTTCATATGTGCAAATTTAGGAAGATACTTCTTTTATTTTTCGCGATTTTGCCTTTCTCCGGCACTCGTTTGCAAGCAGAGCCCACTATTGTTTTGAGCCCTTCTGCAGATGCGATATGTACTGCTAATCCTTACTTGTCCCTGCTCCCTGTTTTTACGGATGACGGTTCTGTCGGTGCGAGTCGCAGGTATATATACGACTATTCGGAGGATGGTGTCGCTTGGACTACCTTTTTTAGATCCGGGGGATCCTATACCCAACGTCCGGCAAACTTCAAAGAAGGGTGGTATCGTGTATCTGTCGTCAAGACGGAAGATGTGGACAACCCGGATCGTTATATCTCCAGCGAACCCGTTTATCTTGAGAAGATAGCCGGAGGATGTACTCCGTTCAGAAACCCTTGGCCGGACGAGATTTCGGATGACGTTTGTCCGAGGGGAACAATCTTGTTCCGGGAAGATTTCGGGGGCAATGATCCTTCCGATCCGGTCACCAGTCCCAACCGGTTGACTACCATGAGTACCCGATATCGCCAGGCTTTTAACGTGATCTCCCGGGTGAATAGCGGACTTTTTGTGGTAGCCAAACATGGTTGGCAGAACAACCTCAATACCAGTACTACTGAAACGCTGTATTCCCAGTGGTTTATCCAGGACGACCACACCTATCCCAATGACTATACGCGAGGCTATCTGCTGGAGGTTGATGGAATCGGAGGAAATGATGCTTTCTATACCACTACTTTTCCGGTCTGCCATGAGTTGGATCTCTCTTTCTCTGCATATGTGGCAAATATACTCTCCCCTTATTATAACTTCGCCAAGCCCAAAGTACGTTTCCTGATCCAGGACGAGTTGACGGGAGATACAATCTGGGAGCAGTCGTCCGGAGCTATTGATCCGGCACCGGAATCTTCTCTCAATTATCCTAACTTGATGCAGTCCGCTCCGTGGCACCTCGTCGGGGCTTCGTTCCATGTGCCCGAAGGAGTGAATCTGATCCGCCTCTCTATTTTTAATGATGAAAATAATAGTACAGGAAATGATTTTGCCATGGATGATATAGAGATACGCCTTTGCAAACCCGAAGTGTCCATTCATTCCGGACATGAGATTTGTATGGATTCATCGTATGTTTTCGAGGCAACGGTTACTGCTGACGGCGGTTTCAAAGCCCCCTATAACTACCTCTGGCAGTACGCCTCGGACAGCCTGCCGTTCAACAGCGACGAATGGACGAATGTTGCAGTTGGGGAGAATCTGTCTTTCGACTCCGTCAAGTTGTCCGACGAAGGCTGGTACCGTCTCTGCGTCACGTCGGATGGCGTGGATGTCGTAACGGAACGCTATTGCCGCGCCATGAGCGAACCATTCCATCTCATCGTGCATGACTGCACACCTTGTCCCGAACTGCAGACACTCACCGTGGACACCACCGTCTGCGATACGCTCATGCCTTTCTGCTGGCGCGACTCGCTCTATACCGAACCGGGGTCCTCTTCTGTGCTCTATCTGGACCGCCGCGGATGCGACAGCGTGCTCGTCACATATGCGTTGCATACTATCCATTGCTGTCCGGAGATGCGGACCCTCGCTATCGACACCACCGTCTGCGACACCCTCATGCCGTTCCTTTGGCGCGACACTCTTTTTACGGAACCCGGGTCGTTCTCCGTCCTCCATCGCGACAAGAGGGATTGCGACAGTCTGCTCTGTGTCTATACCCTCCATACGGAAGTCTGCTGTCCTCCGTTGAAATCGGCGGAAATGGATACCACTGTCTGCGATACGCTCATGCCGTTCACCTGGCGCGGACTGGTGTTCTCGGCCCCCGGAGAACAAACCACTATGGAACGGGACGCACGAGGATGCGAGATCCTGCAAACGACATGGAGACTCTCTACCGAACTCTGTTGCCCGGACCTGCAGTATGCACCGGTTGACACTGTGGTATGCGATTCCCTCATGCCGTTCACGTGGCATGGCCTCCTTTTCGGGGACCCGTCGGTGCTCGAAGTGATGGAATACAGCCCGCGCGGGTGCGACAGTATTCTGCATATCTATACGTTGGATACGGTTCATTGCGAGCGGTTATATACGATCATCGTTAATAAATACAACTGGCAGCTTCTTTGCGACAATGTGGAACTCCACCGTCTTTTCCCCGCCCGGACTCCCACCGCCTTCCAGTGGTATAAAAATGACGAACCTGTCTGGGGTGCTGTCGTGGATGACTATTCCGAGCAGAATGAACTGCAAGGGAAATTCCAGCTCCGGGTTACGATAGACGGAGAACAAACGATATGGTCCAATATCATCGAATTGTTCGATTCCATCGAAGAAATTCCTGTCAATGTGCGCATTTTCAACAGCCGTGGCGAGCAGGTGTCCGAATCCCAACTCTCGCATGGCATCTATCTCTACCGTTATGAACAGGGTCCCCGTGTATGGACAGAAAAAAGATTTATACCATGAAAAATACCTCTCCTATGAAACATACTGCAATGAAGATGATGTTCCTTCTTTCGTTCATCTTTCATTTTCATCCTTCCTCTGCGGAATATCTGATTGAAGCCGGGTTCCGCACAGGTGTGGCAAGCTATGAGGGGCAATACCATTATGTCTCGCCGGTTCCGAACCTCCATGCGGGGCTCCAACTCAGTTTCGCCTACCATTCCTCCCGCGTGGTCGGTTTCCGCTTCGCCGCTACGATAGACTGCCACCGCGCAGGATTCGGGAAGAAAGACTATACCGACACCTATTCGGTCATAGATGTGGAGAACGAACCGATGCAGGTGGATTATACGATCGGTTACTTGAGTGAACGGCACACCGTCTGGTCGGTCGGTATTCCTCTCCAGTTGGCGCTCGCTAAAAAGAATGTCTCTTTCTATATCGGTCCCAAAATCGTGTTCCCGCTCCAGTCACGCTGGACGGAAAAGACGGAAGCCGCTGCGCTTTCCGTTTATTATCCTACCTATGACAACAGGGTGTACGAGTCCTACCCGTTAGCGGCTTCACGCTCTTTCCGGGAAGAGCGCCAGGGAACGGTGCAGCTGCCGCCCGTGCAGTATTGGCTGGCAGCGGAACTCAACTACGACATCCCTGTCTATACGGCTCAACGCGTGAAATCGTACCTCTCGGTGGGAGTCTATTTTGACTATTCCCTCTCTTCCCTCACTGCCGATCCGTCGGAGCGCATCTCGCTTCTTATGCTCTCTGATACGCGGGACGGTTTTCCGCTGCAGCGGATCATGATGCCTGTTGTCTCCGCGTTCCGCCAGGGACGGAGACTGGTCACCTCCCGCAATCCGTTCGATTTTGGCGTCAAAATAGCTTACCGTTTTGCACCCTATAACCCCCGCAGCCAGGCCTTCAAAGTATGTCATTGCAATGATTGATAACACTTTAATTTGCATATCTCGAAAAATAATAGTACCTTTGCAGCGAAAAAACCTATGAAACGCTTTCTGCACATATTTTTCTGTTGCTGCATCTCTTTGCATCTCTTTGCGCAGCAGAAGGAACCGCTTCTTCTGACCTGGGGCACCACAGAGGTCCCGGACAGTCTCAAGAAGACCAATCCCGAGCGCCTCGCCTATCCTACCGCCTTGGAGGATGAAGTGCCGGTTATATACTGCGACGGCGACTTGGAGGAGATCGGTCTGTTCTCTGTCAGCGCGACTCGCAAAGTGGCTTTTTCACCGGGCAACCTGCAATATTCTACATTAGGAACGCACGTGTGCGCGGACGGGACGACCCAACCCGGTACATGGCGGTTTGCTCACAACCAGTGGGAGTTCGTGGGAGAGGATAATTCCAATATATCCGAGACCTATACGGGCTGGATTGACCTTTTCGGCTGGGGTACGAGCGGCTGGAGCGGCAGCGGTACAACCCAATACCAGCCTTGGAGCCAATCGGGGTACTGGAAAGACTGGGAAACTCCCAACTCTTCCATGAGCGGCGACTATAAATACTGCGACTGGGGACAGTACAACGCAATCAACAACGTCTGGCATACTGATTCAGCCGGCACGTGGTACACGTTGAGCAATGCGGAATGGAAGTATCTGTTTGTGGAACGCCCTAACGCTATCCAACTCTATGGTCGGGGAATGATAGCCGGCATAGCCGGTATGATCCTCTTGCCCGATGAATGGCAACTGCCCAACGGACTGAGTTTCCAAAGTGGAGGAACAACCGCTTACATAGACAACACCTATACGATCCGCCAATGGCGTGCCATGGAAGCCAACGGAGCTGTCTTTTTACCGGAAGAAAATCATAGCAGGAAGAATATCCTCGGAGGTTGCTACCATAGCTCCAACTGTGGAAGTGGATGGAGTGGACATATATACTTTTCGGAGACACGGCTTGGAGTGCCGTATAACACAGATCGTTATAGCGGTTGTAGTGTCCGCCTCGTCAAACTCAAAGAACGCCTCGTCGCTTTCCCTGTCGGCGGAGGACGTTATGTCCGTTTTGCGCCGGGGAACTTGCAATATAGCACTGAAGGCACCCACCTCTGTGCGGACGGCACGACCCAACCCGGCACATGGCGTTTTGCCGAACACCAGTGGGACTTTGTGGGCGATGAGGAAAACGGAAATGTCTTCGATTCCAACGGACAAAAATGCAATAATGATCTGCGTGGGGAGAACTACACCGGATGGATAGACCAGTACAGTTGGGGCACTTCCGGCTATAACGGCAAGACACCGTGGCTGACAAGCAACAATAATGCGGATTTCGTATGGGGTTTGGTGACTGGCGAAGCGGTGCATGGCGATATAGAC
>JAFUUZ010000002.1 GCA_017471285.1 Paludibacteraceae bacterium
TCGGGGGGAGGGGAAATAGATAACCCCACCCCGACCCTCCCCTCAAGGGAGGGGGAAAGGTAGGGGAAAAGGGAGGGAGAATAGGGAATAATATATATTATTATGTTATTAAGCGAATTATTGAAGGCGATCAAACCGATTGAGGTAATCGGTTCGACGGACAAGGAGATCAACGGTCTGCATTTCGACAGCCGCAAGATCAACAAAGGCGATGTCTTTGTTGCGCAGGTGGGCACAGCAGTAGATGGACACACATTCATTGATGGTTGTGTCGCCAAAGGCGCAAGTGCCATTGTACTTAGCAATCGGGAATATTTAAACCCCACCCCGGGGAGTTCTACGGACGGCCACCGGCAGTCCGATCGAGCAGAGCTCTTCACCCACACAAGGGAGGGAGACAAGGGCACTACCTTTATCCTCGTCGAGAACACGGACAAGGCGCTGGGACTGTTAGCAAGCAAGTGGTTCGGCGAGCCGAGCAAAAAGCTGACGCTTGTAGGCGTGACCGGCACCAACGGCAAGACCACTATCGCCACCTTATTATATAAACTCGTGCGCGCGCTGGGTCACAAGGCGGGACTGCTGTCCACCGTGGTCAACTATATCGAAGACGAAGCCGTTCCTGCGACACACACCACGCCTGATGCAATAGAACTGAACGGTCTGCTGCGAAGGATGGTGGACGCAGGATGCGAGTACGCTTTCATGGAGGTCTCGTCGCACGCCATCGCCCAGGAACGCATCGCCGGACTGGATTTCAACGGGGCGCTGTTCACCAACCTGACGAGGGATCACATCGACTACCACAAGACCTTCGACAACTACCGCGACACGAAGAAACGGCTGTTCGACGGGCTGAAGAAAAGCGCTTTCGCCGTGACCAACAAAGACGACAAGAACGGCCTCGTCATGACGCAGAACTGCAAGGCCGCTGTACATACCTACTCCACCCGTTCGCTGGCGGACTACAAGGCGCAGATTTTAGAGGAAGGGTTCGAAGGTATGATGCTGAATATCAACGGCAAAGAGGTCTTTGTTCCGTTGGTGGGACGGTTCAATGTCAGCAACCTGCTTTGTATCTACGGAGCAGCGCTGTGCCTCGGTTTCGACGAACTGGACGTACTACGGGTTTTGAGCACATTGAAACCTGTGAACGGGCGGTTTGAGACCATCCGCAGTCCCAAAGGATGGACCGCCATCGTCGATTACGCACACACGCCGGATGCGGTGGACAACGTGATTCAGACGATCCGGGAAATCTTGGGAAGCTGTCAGCCATCAGCCGTCAGCCATCAGCCGAAGTTGATTACTGTTGTGGGTTGCGGCGGCAACAGGGACAAGGGCAAACGCCCGATGATGGCCAAGATAGCGAAAGCCGGCAGCGAACAGTTGATCCTGACCTCCGACAACCCGCGCGATGAGGAGCCGGCGGACATACTGAACGACATGAAAGCCGGACTGACCGAAGACGAACTGCGCAGCACCTTGGTCATCGAGGACCGCGCAGCGGCGATACAGACCGCTTGCACGCTGGCGCAGAGCGGAGACGTCATCCTCGTTGCCGGAAAGGGGCACGAGGACTACCAGATCATCAAAGGTGTCAAGCACCATTTTGACGACCACGAGGAGGTTCGCAAGTATGCGAACCATAGTTGAAAGTTGATAGTTGAAAGTTGAAAGAAGTTGAAGAGTCTAAAGATGAAAGTTTATGTTATATTCCTTATTTGACTATTTGACAGGGGCGTACGGTCATCTGGCCGGTGCGCGGCTGTTGACCTACATCTCATTCCGAGCCATCACGGCAGGGATATTAGGGCTGCTGATCAGTATCTGGTTCGGCAACTGGTTTATCAACTACATGAAGCGTCATAACATCTCCGAGACGCAGCGGGACGAGAAAACAGACCCCTTCAACGTAGGCAAAAAAGGTGTGCCTACGATGGGCGGACTGATTGTCATTGCTGCTATCCTCGTGCCGTGTCTGCTGCTGGGCAAACTGACGAATGTATATATGATTCTGATGCTTGTGACTACGCTGCTGATGGGCGCGCTGGGATTCGCCGACGACTACATCAAGACCTTCCGAAAGAACAAAGACGGTCTGAACGGATGGGTGAAGATCGGCGGCCAAGTGACGCTGGGTCTGATCGTCGGACTGACGCTGCGTTTCTGTCCCGCAGTGAGCATGAACGAGGTGGTCACCAGCCGGATTGAGAACAACATAGTGGTGGTCGAGAAGACGCCGGAGATCAAGTCCACGCAGACCACAATCCCGTTTGTCAAACACCATAACTTCAACTACGCCGACCTGTTTTCATGGACCGGCGAGAACAACAAATACCGTTTCGGATGGATCTTCTTTGTGCTGCTGACGGTGTTTGTCGTGGCGGCGGTAAGTAACGGTGCAAACCTGAACGACGGGATGGACGGCATGTGTGCCGGAAACTCAGCCATCATCGGTATTGCCTTGCTGATTTTGGCTTATACATCCGGCAGTGTCGTCTGGGCGGAGTATTTCGACGTGATGTACATACCCGGCTCCGAAGAACTGGTGGTCTTCATGGCTTCGTTCGTCGGTGCGCTGGTTGGCTATCTCTGGTTTAACGGGTTCCCTGCACAGGTCTTTCTGGGAGACACCGGAAGCCTCACCGTGGGTGGTATCATCGGAGTCTGCGCTATGGTCATTCATAAGGAACTGATGGTGCCTGTCCTGTGCGGAATCTTCCTGATGGAGAGCGTCAGCGTGATCCTCCAGACGCAGGTGTACAAGTTCTATAAGAAACGCGGAAAGCATGTCCGTATCTGGAAACGGACGCCATTCCATGACCACTTCCGCACTTCTGTAGAACAGGTCCTGAAGAACGATCCGACATGCTCCATCGTCTTCAAGGGCAGCAAGAACCTCCACCATGAGACCAAGATCGTTTTGCGGTTCTGTATCGTGACACTCATCTTGGCGGCTATCACTATATTGACGTTGAAAATAAGATAAGGTAAGAAACCCCACCCTGACCCTCCCCACAAGGGAGGGAAATAACGAAGAGGTAACTACCAATATTGAGCAAACTGTTGAATGTATAAAAAAATATCTAATATGAGCAAGACTAATCAGACCTCTCTCCCTTGTGGGGAGAGCCGGAGAGGGGTTCGTCGAATCGTTGTTTTAGGAGCCGGCGAGAGCGGTAGCGGGGCTGCTATTCTTGCCAAGGAGAAAGGATTTGATGTGTTTGTATCCGACTGCGGCACAATCAGCGAACCGTACCGCGCGCTGCTCGACCAGAACGGCGTCCAATGGGAGGACGGAGCGCACACGTTTGACAAAATCAAAGATGCCGACGAGTATATCAAATCGCCCGGCATACCGCTGAATGCACCTGTTTTGGAACAGATCCGCGAATACAAAAACTCCCTCGCCCCTGAGGGGAGAGCCGGAGAGGGGTTATCGGTTATCTCCGAGATCGAGTTTGCAGCCAGATACACCCATGCGAAGATGATATGTATCACCGGTTCCAACGGAAAAACCACCACCACTTCGTTGATTTTCTATATCTTGAAGCAGGCGGGACTGGATGTAGGTCTGGCGGGCAACATCGGCAATTCGCTGGCGCTCCAAGTGGCACATGAGGACCATGACTATTACGTCATTGAACTCAGCTCTTTCCAACTGGACAACATGTATGATTTCAAGGCGGATATCGCCATCCTGCTCAACATCACGCCCGACCATCTGGACAGGTACGACTATAAGTTCCAGAACTACGTCGATGCCAAGTTCCGCATCACGCGCAACCAGACCAAAGAGGACAGCTTCATCTACTGGGCGGAGGACCCTGTTATTGACCGTGAGATGAAGAAGATACAGTTAGGCGCGACCCTCTACCCCTATGGTTTCACCCAACCGAATCCGCTGCCGGTAGGGGAAGACGAACTGGCGTTGAAGGGACGGCATAATGTCCTCAACTCCATGGCGGCTACCATCGCTGCGAATGTAGTAGGAATCAAAAAAGAGGTCATCCGCGAAAGTCTCATGACCTTCCAAGGCGTGGAACACCGCTTGCAGTATGTCGCTACCGTCCGGGGCGTAAGATATATCAACGACTCCAAAGCGACAAACGTCAACTCTTGCTGGTACGCCCTTGAGTCCATGACCACGCCGACTGTACTTATCCTCGGAGGAAAGGACAAAGGAAACGATTACTCCGAGATTGACGAACTGGTGAAGCAGAAATGCCACACCCTCATCTTCATGGGCCTGCATAACGAGAAACTGCATGAACATTTTGAAAAATTAGTCGAGAGTCAAAAGTCGAAAGTCGAAAGCCCTATTCAGATCATCGACACGAACAACTTGCACGATGCGGTACAAGCGGCGTACCATGCGGCAAGAGAGGGCGACACCGTACTCCTCTCCCCTTGCTGCGCTTCTTTCGACCTCTTCAAGTCCTATGAAGACCGCGGAGAACAATTCATGGCGGCGGTAAGAGAGTTATGAGAAAATTTGATTTAAATACTATTGACCGCACCTTTTGGGTGATTTTCCTGCTCCTGATCGGTGTCGCTGTCATCGCCCTTTTCTCGGCGTCTTCGACACTCGTGTACATGCATCATTCCGCCCTCGGACCGATCGGGCAACAGATGCTTTTCATCGTGATGGGAGTCATTGCGGCGTTTTTTATCCAGTTTATACCTACTTATTGGGTCCGCTTCGGCGGGTATATTCTGCTGGCGGTCAGCACCTTGCTGGTCTATTCCACGATGATCCCCGGAAACCCGCTCGTGGTCACTATCAACGGTGCCGCACGATGGGTGCGGATTGCCGGCATCACCTTCCAACCTTCCGAACTGGCGAAACTGAGTCTCATCATCGTCGTCGCCGACCAGCTCGCACGCATACACACCGAGGAGGACAAACGGAAGTATTTCTATCGCACACTCGTCATTGCGGCGGTGGTGATGCTGCCCGTCATGGCGTCGAACCTCTCTACAGCGGTGCTCATCGGACTCATCATCTTCTGCCTCTGGATACTCGCACGTATTCCTTGGAGATATACCATGTCGGTCGTCGGTATCGCTTTTCTGGTCCTCGCACTCGGGTACGCGATCGTGGAGTTCGCTTTTGTCAGACCCGGCAGACAGATGCACGGACCCTTCAAAAGAGCTACTGTCTGGGTCAGCCGTATTGATCATCATTTTGATCAGGACGACGGCTCCAAGTATGTCCTTACCGACGATAACATACAGGAGGTCTATGCCTCTGTCGCTGTCGCGCGGGGAGGCATGTCGCCGCTCGGCGTGCTGCCCGGTAACAGCAAAGAGAGAGACTATCTACCGCTGGCGTTTGCGGATTATATCTTCGCTATCATTGTGGAGGAGTCAGGGTTTGTCGGAGCTTTCGCACTGATCTTCCTGTATATGGCAATCCTCTTCCGGGCGTGTAATATATCCAGCCGCTATTCGGATATGCCGGCTATGCTGATGACTATGGGACTCGCGCTGATGATCACATGCCAGGCACTCATCTCCATGCTCGTCGCTGTCGGACTCGGACCCGTCACAGGACAACCCCTGCCGCTTATCTCCAGAGGAGGTACGTCCGTTCTCATCACGTCCGTCTATTTCGGCATCATGATGGGCGTCAGCCGCGAACAGACCGAACTGCGCGAACGGGTCAACGAGACCAAGGTGGAAAGCGCCGAAGAAGCACCTATTGTTAATTTGGAATAAAGGCCCCACCCAGCCTCCCCGTGGAGGGGAGGAGAAAATATACTAACATGGAGCATAAATACATGACCTCAAACAGATGCGAGTATCCGGTTTTAAAGGAACATGCACAACATATGCGTAAAGAACCAACGGAGGCTGAAAGCATATTATGGCAATACTTAAATAGCAAGCATCTGGGAATTAAGTTTCGACGCCAGCATATTATTGATTCATATATTGTTGACTTCGTGTGTCTTAGCAAGAAACTAGTTATTGAGGTCGATGGTAAATATCATGACAAAACCGAACAAAAAGCATTAGACGAGCAACGCCATCACAGATTAAGGGAACTGGGATTTACAATCATTCGATTTACTAATGAACAAGTTATGTGTGATATAGAAAATACTATTTTAAGTATAAAAAATCATTTACAAAATGCAAACTAATAATACATCTTCCCCCCTCCATGGGGGGATAAGAGGGGGGCGCTACCTCATTTCCGGTGGCGGGACCGGTGGACATATCTTCCCCGCAATCAGTATTGCCAATGCCTTGAAGGAATTGGATCCTAATGCCGAGATCTTGTTTGTCGGTGCGCTCGGACGTATGGAGATGGAGCGAGTGCCGCAAGCTGGGTATCGGATTGTCGGACTACCCGTCAGGGGATTCAACCGCGCACAGCCGTGGAAGAACTTCTCGGTTCTCGTCGATCTGGCTAAATCGATTCGCCAAGTCAAGAAGATCATACGCGATTTCCGGCCTGACGTGGGCGTCGGGGTCGGAGGGTACGCTTCCGGAGCTGCCATGTGGGCGGCGGCGAACATGGGAATACCTATCCTCCTACAGGAGCAGAACGGATTCGCCGGAGTAACCAATAAGATCCTCAAAAACAAAGCCGCTAAGATCTGCGTCGCCTACGAAGGGATGGAACGCTTCTTCCCTGCCGATAAACTCATCCTCACCGGCAACCCCGTCCGCCAATCCCTCCTAAACGGCGTAGCCAATAAACCTCAAACCGGCGAAGCCAATAAACATCTTTTGATCATCGGCGGTTCACTCGGAGCACGGACTATCAACGAAGCCGTTGCGGCTGGGATCCCGGCTCTTCAGAAAGCAGGTATTCATGTCGTCTGGCAAACAGGCAAGACTTACTACAAAAAAATCATCGATCAACTCTCATCTTCCCCCCTCTATGGGGGGACCGAGGGGGGCTTGGAGGTTCACGATTTCCTCTCCGACATGCCGGACCAATATGCGAATGCCGATCTCGTCATCTCGCGCGCAGGCGCCTCCTCTATCTCCGAACTCTGTCTGCTGGGCAAACCCGCTATCCTTGTGCCGTCACCGAACGTGGCGGAGGATCATCAGACACATAACGCCATGGCGCTGGTCAACCAAAAGGCAGCGGTCCTCGTCAAAGACTGCGAAGCGGCGGAGAAACTGATTCCTGCCGCGCTCGAACTCATACACGATGACCAACGCCTCGAAGACCTGCATACCAATATTCTCAGACTCGCGCAACCCGACTCCGCCAAACGGATTGCTGAGGAGGTGATAGCACTTGCTAAAACACACTTGTAAAGCACTGGTAAAGCAAAAAAATGTGTTTTTTCTTAGCTTTGCACGATTAATTTTTCAATTTCTCTTGCATATTTGAGAAAAAAGCAGTACCTTTGCAACCGGATTTGAAAAATAGGCCTTGGTAAAGGCAAGGGTTGAACCCGAGAATATTCCATAAAAGAAGGGTTTGACCATGACTAAAAAAATCTATATTTTAGGTTTGGCATGGATACTTCTTGCCAAGCCTTTTTCTTTTGCCTTTGCGCAAGAGACCACTGCCGCTGACAGCGTCCCGCTGACGCTTCCGGCTATTTATCAGCTGGCTGACGAGAAGAGCCGCTTCATCCGTATATCCGAGCAGTCACTCCGAGCAGCACAAGAGGGTGTCCGGCAAGCGAAAAACGGTCTTCTCCCCAGTGTCTCGATTGATCTGAGCGGTTCGTATATCGGCGATGCCTACCTCATGAGCCGCGGGTTCAGCACTTCCGGCACTACTGAAGTGATCCTGCCGGGATTAGGTCCGCAGACCATAGAAAACGGCAGGCAACCCGCTCCTCATTGGGGTAATTCGCTCTCGGTGCAGGCTACCCAAGTGATCTATTCCGGTGGAGCATTGACAGCCGGAATCAAGATAGCGGAAGCGGGAGAACGGATTGCCGAACTGGACGTACGAAAAAGCCGCCAGGAAGTGCGTTTTCTCCTTACCGGTATCTATCTGGATCAGGTGCGGCTGATGAACCAACTGGAGGTGATTGATGTGCATATTGCGCTGACGGAAGAAGTGCTGGCACAGATGCGCGCGAAAGAACGTGCAGGTGTGGTTCTGCATAATGATCTCACGCGCTACGAGCTGCAACTCAAGCAACTCGAACTGATGCGCATCCAGCTTCAGGACGCTCTCTCGATCATCTCGTTTCGCATGCAGACAACCCTCCAGCAACCGGAAGACCGGGTGATCATCCCCGACACTGCTGCCGTCTCGCAAGAATACGCGCGGCTGGAGAATGCTCTCTCGGAAGCGGCATGGCAGGCCTCTGCGGCAGACCACAACCTCTCGCTGCAGCAAGCACAAGCCGCCACCGACGTCTCCGAGCAGAAAGTCAAACTCACACGCGCGGCATCGATTCCGACCATCGCTGCTGTTATCAAGAATGACCTGTTCGGACCGTACCTCAATGACCTGATTCCTGTAGATGCAAATGTCAATGCCTGGTTCGTAGGTATCGGCATCCATTATGACCTGGGGTCGGCGTGGAAGAACCATCGCGCTATCAAACAATCAAAAGCGGAGAACATGCGTTCCAAGGAAGAACTGGAACTGGCGCGCGGGAATGTCAAAAACCAGGTCCATGCCGCCTATGTCAATTTCCTTACTTCGTTCACGGAAGTAGAAACCCAACTCAAGCAGGTCGAACTCGCAGACGAGAACTACGACACCGTCGAGAAGCGGTACAACCATGAACTGGCATTGCTCACCGACTTGCTGGATGCTTCCTCGATGAAACTGCAGGCGAACATAGCACTCGTCAACGCCCGCGTGAACCTGCTGTATAATTATTATCAACTCAAATACACCACCCATTCTTTATAATTATGGAAAAGACTAAAATCGCAACCTACATCTACAATTCGATCATTATTCTGCTTCTTCTGGCAGGCATCACGTACGTAGTGATGCAGTTCACCCATTTCGGACATATCGAATACACTGACAACGCGCGTGTCTGCCAATATATTGCGCCGCAGAACACACGCGTGCAAGGATTCATAAAGGAGATCCGTTTCCAATCCTACCAGCATGTGGAGGAAGGAGACACGCTCATTGTCATCGAGGACAGCGAGTACCGCTTGCGTCTGGCACAAGCCAAAAGCGACTTGGCACGCGCTGAGCAGCAGCAGAAAGCGACAGGTTCCTCTATCTCTACCACCAAATCCAGCATGACGGTGACAGAGGCTTCCATCGAAGAAGCCAAGGTGAACATGGAGAATCTGGCACGCGAGGACAAACGATATGAGGCTCTGCTGCGCGAGAAAGCGGTTACACAGCAGCAGTACGACCAGATTCACACTTCCTATCTCTCCGCCAAGGCGCGCTATGAGCAGGTCAAGCAGACCCGCGCTATGCAAAGCAATGTGGTACAGGAACAGGGATATCACCTCTCCGCATCGGAAGCCGCATTGCAGCAAGCGCAAGCCGCTGTCGAACTGGCGGAGCTGAACCTCTCCTACTGCTATATCATCGCCTCGCGGTCCGGTATCGTAGGAAGCCGGGACATTAACCTCGGGCAACTCGTCAACCCGGGGCAGACACTGGTCTCTATTGTGGATGAAAACGACATCTGGGTGGAGGCGAACTACCGCGAGACCCAACTGCCCAATATCCACGAAGGAGCGGAAGTAGTGATCCGGGTGGATGCCGTGCCCGACCATGTTTTCAAAGGCCGTGTAGAGCGGCTGTCAGACGCTACCGGCAGTGCCTTCTCGCTCGTGCCGATTGATAACGCTACCGGCAACTTCGTCAAGGTAGAGCAACGCCTCACGGTGCGTATCTCGCTCGCGGAGAACAGCCCGGAGGAACTCCGTTTGCTCAAAGCCGGCTATTCCGTCGAAACCGAAGTCAAATACTAAATGACCAAATGGTAAATGACCAAATGGTAAATGCTATGCCTTTTTCAATGCCTATGTTCCGTGACCGGGTGCCTCGCCGCATCCAGCCGTGGATATATATCCTCCAGGTCTTCTGCATCCAATTCTCCGGCGGCGTTTATCTCGGCGCATTGGAGGCGGTGCGAGGCACGACGGCACTCATGCTGGAGGACCTACTCATGCTCCTCTATGCCGGACTCGCAGGCATGGCGGTTTATTTTCCGTTGCTGTTCCGGATGAAGTTCCGCTTCACGAACCAGCAACTCCTATGCGGAGCCGCAGTTGTGATCGGCGTCTGCAACCTCATCACCATGTCCTCCACTAACATGGCTATCCTGCTTCCGGTGTGTTTTATTGCCGGTATGGCAAAGATACAGGGTACGTTCGAGTGCATGAGTAATATCCAATTATGGATGACGCCTACCCGCGATTTCGGGATCTTCTTCCCTATCCTGCATATCGTGCTCCTCACCGCCATCACCGGCAGTGCATGGCTGGGTGCGGTCTTTGCTTTCCATTTCACATGGCAGATGATGCATGTCTTCACGATCGGTACCATGTGTCTGGTCATCCTTATCCAACTCACTCTCTGCCGGCCTTTCTGCCCTATGCCCCAACGAATGCCCTTACGCGGAATAGACATCTGGACCGGGCTCTTGATCAGTCTGCTCATGCTCTTGGTCACGTATTTTCTGGTCTATGGCGACTATCTCATGTGGCTGCGAACCCCGCGGTTGAGATGGGTTCTGGCGATAAGTCTGATCCTGCTCGCGTTCATCATGTATCGTCTTAAAACGGTTGAACGGCCCTATATCTCGCTGGAGGTCTTCAGATACAAGAATGTCCTGCCTATCCTGCTCGTCACGGTCATTGCAGAGATCATGTTAGGCGCGGAACACACACTGGAGGAGATCTACTGGGCGGAAGTGATCGGACTGGAGGAGCATACCAAATGTACGCTCTGTCTCTGGGCGCTGCCGGGTGTCTATGTCGGAGTACTCATCACGCTCTTCTGGCTGGGACGTAAGAAATGGAAGGTCTGGAAACTCTTTGCCATCGGGTTCGGATGCATCTTCGGGTATGCCGTATGGATGTATTTCAACTTGGATGTCAATGTGCCGCTTTCGCAATACCGGGTGGCACTTGTCTTGAGAGGCTGCGCTTATGCCATTCTGGCATCGTCGCTCATGTGGTCGCTCCATGAATCCGTCCATGATCTGGAGCATTTCTTCATGGCGCTTTTTGTTTTCAATATCATCCACATGTACCTTGCCGGAGGAGCAGGATACGGACTCTACACCACCCTCTTCAAACATCTCCTGGCGGACAACATGTCCCGCTATGGCGCCTATATGACCCTCACATCTTTGAGCCCGCAAGGCGGTCTTTCTACTTTGAGCGCAAGCGGTCTATCTACTTTGAGCCTCCAATCCATCGCTATCTCGCTCAAGCAGATCTTCGGTCAACTGGTATGGGCTTCCGGTTTTATGACGCTGGCGTTCCTGCTGCTCGATATTCCGCGCATCCGCACGGGAATAGAGAAAGTACCGTATTGGCCTGTCTATGGTATCAAGATGCTCAGCCGCTACCGTAGGCTCAATCCCGCGACCTCTCCGCGACCATCGCGAAGGTTTTAGATAGGTAAAAACGTCCTTCCGGGCGTTTTTTTATGCCTATTTTGTGCTTTTCTTGTGCTTTTTCATTAATTTTGAATTTTTAATTTTTAATTTTGAATTTTTTATTGTACCTTTGCACCCTGTTAAATTACGGATGATTATGACGACGAGCATCCTCTTCATTTGTCATGGCAATATCTGCCGTTCGCCGATGGCGGAGTTTGTCTTCAAACATCTCTGCCGGCAAGCAGGGGGCGAAGATCATTTCCTCGTTGACTCTATGGCGGTCTCTACCGAAGAAATCGGCAATGACATCTATCCGCCGGCGAAAGAGACGCTCCGCCGCCACGGCATCCCTTTTGACCATCATTATGCCCGGCAGATAGTACGCGAGGATCTCGACCGATACGACCTCATCGTCTGTGCAGACCGGTCTAACATACGCGCCATTGAGCGCATGTTCGGTCCCTCATCCAAACTGTCCCTCATGATGCACTGGGCTGGCGAGGAACGCGACGTATCAGACCCTTGGTACACTCGCGATTTCGAAGCCGCCTATCGGGATATCTATACCGCATGCGAAGCACTATTGAAAAACATCCTCTAATCTTTTACATATGAACGAACTCAAGCAAGGTACGGAAATCGGTGACTATGTGGTTCTCTATTCGATGACCAACAAGGAATATACGCAGACCTACTGCGTCGCGGACAAGAATAACTTCCAGTTCTTTATGAAGGTCTATGACATGAGACATACGCCTGATTTCCTTTGCAACGGGAAAGACCCGCTGGAGCTCTGGGCATATAGCCGACTCGGGCTGTGCGACTACCTGCCGCGACTGCAGCACTACGGCAGAACGACGGTCAACAGGACAGAGATAGTTTATCTGGTCACCAAATACTTCCGGGGCAAACTGCTCTCGCAGTATATCGAGGAAAACGGACCTATGACGCAAGGCGAAGCGCAGTCCGTCGCACTCTCGCTGGTCAAAGCAGTCAAACACCTCAACCACCGCGGCGTATGCCACCTCGACATCACGCCCCAGAACATCCTTCTGGAATCAAACAGCGACGGCTCCTTCACACCCAAACTGATTGATCTGGAATATGCCTGCGAGTGGCCGCAAAACGGAGAAAGGACGCACAAAGTGCAGCGGTTCGAGAAAATCAATCCGTATTACTCGCATACCGAACTGCTGGCGAAACAGAAAGTGAGCGACTCCGACGACCTCTTCTCCATAGGAGCTATTCTATATACGATGCTCACCGGCAAACGCCCTTGGGCGGACTGTCCCATAACCTCTGACATGCCCGCCGCTGCACGGCATCTTAATATGGTCAACTGGCGCAAGGACCACCCCCTGGAGTCCCTTCTCGAACCGCTCGACTCCGTCCATCCGCCGCTCGCAAGGGCGATGGAACTCACCATGAACGGCTATGTCAAAGCGGAGGAACTGGAGAGCCTCCTGCAAGTCACAATGGGCGAGGAAGGACAGGACTCACACGTCGGCTTGGGACAGAAGACACTCCATCCCTCCCTTATGACCGGATTTGCCGCCATAGCCGGATTGGACGAAGTGAAACAGAGTATCGCCCAGCATATCATCTGGCCGTTGAAACACCCCGAGAAAGCACAGGAATATCGACTTACCTTGCCTAACGGTATTCTCCTCTACGGACCTCCCGGATGCGGGAAAAGTTATTTCGCGTCCAAACTGGCGGAAGAACTCAAATGGAAGATGGAGTTTGTCAGCACCTCCTCCCTCGCCGTCACCCGCCCCAATCCTATCGGATTCAGATAAACAGATATCCCTTATGAGCAAAAACCGAAACATAGTAGTCTTTTGGATTGACGAAGCACCGCGCGAAGATTTCTTAACCCGTCTCCGGGACGCCGGGATACAGGCATTCACGGCAGACAACTACGTGGATGGAGTCCAATGGCTTTCCAATCCCAAGAACATAGAGATATGCGATGCCGTCATCCTTGATGTGAACTGCAAGATCCGCCATTCCGACGAACATGAATCTACCGACTCTTTCCGCGATTATGCCTATCGCGTCTTGAGCCGTTGCGAAGAAGACGACAAGCATATCCCTTGGTTCGTCTTCACCACCGGAAGCGGCTATGATGAGTCTTTGCTGAACGCCATCCCGCAACGCGAATGGACTCGCCGCCGGTTCTACCGCAAAGACACCGACCAGCAGCAACTGATCAATGACATCCGCGAACTGACCAAGCACTCCGGCAATGTAGCCTTGCGGGACAGGTACGACGGCATCTTCGAACTCTTTGAGGACGAGGGAAGCACCCATCCATACGATGTATCTCCTTTCACCTCTCACCTTTCACCTTTCACCTTTCACGTACGTCTCTATGATATCATCAAGAAGATGGAAGACCCGCAGAACACAACCGACACAACGGTCTTTAACGCCATGCGCAAACTCATGGCGTTTGCCGTTTCATACGGGCGCGGGCATGGACTTTTCTCCGAGGATGTGGATTCTATCCGTGCGGCAGAGAAACGCTTGGCGGACATCTACGAACTGGCGCCGCAGATTGTTCCTTCGTATATACTCACCAATTTCCGCTCTTTGTCCGACACGGTCAATAATGGCAGTCATAGCCGGTTAGAGGAAGAAGAAGCCGGCTCTTTGGCGGTGGATGCGGACGTCCTCTCCGGCAAGGCGCCGTACCTGGCACGAACGGCTTTTTACCAACTGATGACTCTCCTGAACTGGTTGCGGAAACTGCCGGTTGATCCTTCTAAGATTGATACCTTGCGCGAACGGATTGATGCCATGCTCGATAACCCGGTGGAGATGTACGAAGGATGCGAGTGCTATCTGCAGTTTGACCATGGTGTCTGGCATTACGGCCGTTGCGCCGTCCGTCCCCGTCCCGGTCATACCGTCACCGGACAAACCCTCATCCGCCTCAAAAACGTCCAACCCAACAAAAACTACCTCACCAAAAAGCAATACCCCTTCTTCGCCCAGTATGATGTAGTAATGACGAGATTGTAATCCTTGCTACGGCATTGCAGAAGCAATGCAAAAAAGCAGTATCTTTGCACAAATAACTATACACTCATGAGACATCACCTTTTAATAATAATCGCTTTTCTTTGGGGACTTGCAGATTTCTCCTCTGCCCAAATCGATGAATCGTCTATCAATCCGTTACTTTTGGAAAAAATGGGACTTGAGTACTTCGATAAGAATGATTTCCAAAGGGCAGAGCAATATCTTACTCAAGCACTTATGCATTATCAGGCGCGATATGGCATCAAAAATGAACGATGTGCGTCCGTGCTTATTAATCTTGGAAATTTATACATGCAAAACCAAAATAATGAAGCCGCGGAAACGTGTTTTATCAAGGCACGCGATATTTGTGCAGAAACAACCGGAAAAAAAAGCACCCGCTATGCATTAGCCACAGCCAATTTAGGTGCGCTCTATATAAAATCTGCGATGGTAGAAAGAGGAGAGATGTACACACGGGAGGCCGCGGACATTTATGCAGAAATAATAGGCAAGAATACCATTGATTACGCTCGAACACAAAACACTCTCGGTGGGTATTATTTCTTAAGAGGAGAGATGGAGCTTGCCCATATGTATCTTTCCAATACCCTGCTGCGATTAGACTCTATTCAAACAGCGCCCACTGATTCCTCTGCTCTATATGGCAAGAATCAGCTTTACCTTAGTGCTCTCATCAATCTGGGGGCTGTCTATGTTGATAGTGACCCTAAACAAGCATTAGATATATATCAAAAAACTTTAAAACTTATTCAGGACATGGCGCTTGAGGGAAGCGAGGAGCACATGAAAATTAAGTTGAATATTGCAAATATAGCGCGAGAATATGGGGAATTTAATCTAGCCGAGAAATTTTATCAGTCTGTGTTGACTTATAGAGAACAAACACCCACCCCGTCATATTATCAGAATATCATCATTTATCGTAATTTAGTATTGTTATACGCTGCAAAAAATGATCTTCAGAAAATTGCACTATTTTATCGGAAGTTAGAAAATGCATGCAAAATGTATTTCATTCAGTCTATCAACTATATGACAGAAGACCAACGGAGAGAAATATCATACACTATCACAGGAGAGTACGAATCTGATTTTCCGCAATTTACTGCTTTCTATTATCCACAAAATCACGCTATCGCCGGCTGGGGATATAATAATGAGCTTTTTGCAAAAGGTATGCTTCTCCAATCCACCGATGCTGTCAAAAATTCCATTTTGAGGTGCGGCGATACAACACTCATTCAACAATGGGAAAAATTAGTCTCTTTGAAACAGAAGATGGCGATGCAAAGCAACGATACGGACTTGGAATTTATTCAAGAAAACAAATTGGAAGTGGAACAACTTGAGAAAGAGATTACACGCAAGAGTGCTACTTATCGCGAGAATATGCGGCAATGGAATATAACATGGGATAGTGTCAAAGCGACCTTAAAGCCGAATCAAGTTGCCATCGAGTATATGCGTGCACCGATGAAAGAAGATCGCACGATGTACTGCGCTTTACTGCTGCGGGATACATGTTCCTACCCCATTATGATTCCGCTCTTTGAGGAAAAAGAGGTGACTCAACTGATAGAGGTTTCTATTCCGAGTTCTATCAGCAAGGCATATTCCTATCGCGAGAACGGGAAAGAACTATCTCGTCTGGTATGGAGTAAGGTATTGCCATACATCAATCCCGGCGAAATCGTCTTCTTCGCCCCCACAGGATTGCTCCATGAAGTAGCTATGGAATCAATCCCTTATGATTCTACACAAGTCATTTCGGATGTTTATAACCTTGTGCGGCTCTCCTCTACACGCGAATTGGTCATTAACAGACCTGCCATTCCCCATAAGAAAGCAACGCTATACGGAGGTATCAGTTATGACGTGAGCGCAGATGAATTATTGGCACAAAGCGCAGCCTACCCATCTTTAGCGTCCAGATCGGTTATCAGCGACACTATTAATCGTGGGCGGGTACACTATCTGCCGGGAACCAAGTCCGAGATAGAGGGTATTCAAAAAGTACTATCCGATAAAAAAATTCATGTTCAAGCATATACAGCCTCAGCAGCAAACGAAGAGTCCTTCAAAACCCTGTCCGGCACAAAACAAAACATCCTGCATGTTGCTACACATGGTTTCTATTGGGCTGACTCCACCAACATAGACCCGATGGAACGGAGCGGATTACTTCTTGCCGGAGCCAATATTGCCCTTTCCGGACATAGCGAACGGCTGCCGAAAGGAATAGAAGATGGTGTCCTAACCGCCAAAGAAATCTCTACATTGGACTTACGCGGGGCGGATATTGTTGTTCTCTCCGCCTGCGAAACAGCCCAAGGTGTGATTTCCGGAGAAGGAGTGTTTGGACTCCAACGAGCATTCAAAATGGCAGGAGCCCAAAGTATACTCATGGCATTATGGAAAGTAGATGATGAAGCGACGAAGACATTAATGACAGCTTTCTATCGTTATTATTGTCAAGGAAATAACAAACGTCAGGCACTACGGCTTGCACAGCAGGAAGTTCGCAAAAACGGATATTCTAATCCGTACTATTGGGCAGGATTTGTTCTTCTCGATTAAAAAAACATCTTGGTAATTTGCATAATCCAGAAAAAAGCAGTACCTTTGCAAGCGAAAAAACTATACACTCATGAAATATTCTTGGTGGCAAAAAATAATCAACTACGCGGATAAGATCAGTACTCGTCCGAACGAAGTATCATGGCGGTGGAAAGGTCACATCTCTCCACTGACATGTGTTACGCTCTACGCCATATATGTAGCACGTACGCTTTCGCTACTCCAGCATTGCAAATTCTGGTTCAGAACATGGAAATCAAGGCAAAAAGAAATGGTCTCCATAGACAAACCTTCTACGCGGGTTAATGTACCGCCTATTTTCGACGAGATCTATTTTGGATGTTGGTGTGTTCTTTTATTTGTATTGCCTCAAGGATGGCTCATTACCCGGATCGCAGCCTGTTATTTCATGGCGGAGTCATTAGTCTGGCTTCTTTATTATTTCTTTTTCAGACGTTTCTACGAAGAGAAATATGCCATCATGCATGTGCTGGAATATATCATTTTGTTGCCGGTACTTATCATGACCCAAGTACAATGCGTAGCAATAGTATATGACGATATATCTTCTTTTAGTGTCGCATTGGCTAATCTGTTCTATCCGTCCCCGGAGCATATTCATGTCTATCTCATCTTGATGAGTATCATCTATACCGCCTTGATTTTTGGTATCTTCCTTTCTAATCTACCTATCGAAAGAGTAAAAGAAAAGGGCGACTACCACTATCATATAGCCATTATTGGAAACGGGCAGATAGTGAAAGAGAAAGTGGTACCGGCAATCGCGCACACCATGGATCCTAAAAATATTGCTATTTTCGATAAGGCGCTGCCGGATACCGATAGTTATAGCACGACAATGGGAAATGCCCATTTTCATTATTTCCCGATAGATGATTTTACCGAGAAAAAGATCCTGAGTTCCAATATCTTATGGATTGCCTCCCCTTCGTTTGCGCATTTTGAATACCTGACGCATTATGTCAATCAGGTGTTTATTGTTCTGGAAAAGCCGGTCACTTCTAACAAATTCGAGTTGGAGGCAATCAAAAAACTTCGTGGCACCTCCGTTTGGAACAAGGTTTTCTGTTTAAGTTATTATTACCAAGAAAAAGCTCTGCCTCTTACTTTCTTGTATAATCCGTACTCTTTTTATGAGAAATATCTTCGTTTCTTCACCTCTCGGGACGAAATAGTGAATGTTTTCGGAAGGATGGGTGATCTACGTAGCGTCTCGCTGTTTTTGCATGAAGGAGAAGATCACCGGGAATGGTTGTCGTCGGACAAGTACGGCGGGCAGTATATAGAAACATTCCTTCATCTTGTTGTGCTTGCCAGAATGGTAACCTCGACGGACAAGCAATGGCTTACCGATAGCTTGACAATCGAGGATTATAATGGTCATTCGGGCTGTAGCATCTTCTATCGCGGCAAGACGGCACAAACAGGAGCGGACATCACGCTTTCTATGAAAAAGTTTGCACCCGTAAGCGAACAGAAACGCGGCGGAAAGATAGTGTATGAAAACGGATATATTACCATCGATTTTAATACCTACGAACTGGAGATGCATTACCTCCCGACAGACTCTTGTTATAAGATGGCGCTGAAAGAAGAATATGCTTTGCCGGACAGAAAATACACGGTTCAATTGGATATGGCGGAAAGATGTTTTAACGAGAACACTCCGCCATGCATGATTGACGGTATCGACTTGCAAATTGAGTCTCTGGAGTGGCTCTTCGCGCAAAAAAGAATCTGAAATCTAAAAACAAAAACATACAATGGAAAGTACATTTTTCTCTACAATTACGTTTATTATCTCGATCGTAACGGTCATCGGAGCCGTAATTTATGCGGTGTATAAAATTCTTTCGGATTTCTTTGACTTCAAAAACGTCAATATCCGGTGGGCACAAGAGAAAGATTCATTGAGTACTATTATTGCCGGACTTTCTCAAGAGAACCCGTCCTCACGGATTTCTTCGGCTATCATGCTCCGGCGGTTCTTGAACACCAAGATTAGCAAACGATTTCCGAATCTGCAAAAAGAAGCACTCAACGTCATATCTGCCACATTGAAGATTTCTCCATCCGGCGTCTTCCAGAAGACATTGGCAGACAGTCTCGCCTATGCGATCAACCTTACTCATCTGGACCTGCAAAAAACGAATCTGCAGGATGCATATATCGGACGCAAAGACGGTCAGGCGGTTGTCATGGAACATACGGATTTCTATCTCAGCGACTTATCATACGCGCTTATTGACAATGCTGTCGGCAGTCCTATTTTCTATTACGCAATCCTCTTTGACACCCAAATCAAGAATTGCCATTTTGAGGGAGCAAACTTCTGCGGCGCGGATCTGGCATATACGTCTTTCAAAAATGTATTCCTTGACGGGGCGGATTTTACCAATGCAAAAAATATCCCGCAAGAGATTATGCAACACCTGGAGCGAAATGACAAGGGACAAATGATCCTCCATTCAGCCGAGCCTATTACTGCCCGACCCGCCAAATCAAACAACGTGGTCTTCTTCTCCATGCCGAGTGTCATGACCAAGGAAGAAGAACTGCTTACCAAAGATTATGAGACATACCTCCAGAACAAAGGCATACGCGTCTTCTATTACATCAAGGATGACTACCCGCAATTCGGGCAACTCAACCAAGTTCGGGAGAAAGTAATGGTCTCCACCGGTATGATTGCCTTCGGATTCAAGCAAACACATATTCAGAAAGCCACCTATCGGCCACAACTGACCGGAGAAGAAGTTTGGGAGGACAAATGGCTCTCAACCCCGTGGAATGAGGTCGAAGTGGGAATGGGCATGATGAAAGGGATGCCTATTCTGCTGGTTAAAAATCCGTCTATAAACGAAGGTATTTTTGACGAACACCTCAGCGAGTGCTTCGTCGCCACTATTTCTACATCCGAAGACAGCCGGCAACTGGATACCAATGCGGAAATGCAAAAATGGCTTGCTAAGCTTAATGCATAATCTGTATATTATACCATAGGCTTTTGTTTGTAGCAGATAGAATTTATCATTCCATAAAAAAGTTGTATCTTTGCACTCGAAAACAAAGCTGTTTGACGAGGCTACCTGAGCCCGTTAGTACTACATACGCCCCCTATAAGGGGGATATGTATACGTACTAAGGGCGTCAAGCGGTATACTGTCAACCGACACACTTTTAGCGGTCGTTTGAGGGGCATTTACATTACCACTTCGTTACCACTACGGTACGTTTGAGTAAAGTTTGAACTAAAGTTTAAGCGGAAACATCTTTGATTTTTTCGCTTTTTTCTTGCATAGTTCAAAAAAAAGCAGTATCTTTGCAACCGAATAAAAAATAAACTGCATGAAAGACCCAATACCCCAATTCTACACTGGTGAAGACAAAGGGCACATTATCTTTGTTATTCCTTTTAATTTCATCTCCGATGAGAATGAGAATACCAATCTGTGCGAACAGTTTTTCGGCGACATCATACCGGCAGAGAAGAAGTTTCTGGACAATGGGAATAGAAACGCCATCAAAAATCTCTACGAGGGATACAAAGAGAAATTATGTCTTTCACTAAAGGAAGATGCGCTCTTCTGCGGTGCCTGCCCTACATTAGAAGCACTCTCTTGGTGTACGTTCTGCAAAGGGAATAAGAAAAAGGGCTATCAGGGCCGGAACCTGTGTGATTGCTTGTCTATCAGCCGGCGTTTTCACGATGACAGATCCCAGTTCACCCCGCGTCTTGAGGTGCTACTCGGCGAATATGATATACGCTACGGCGAGAAGAAAGCCTTTTTCTATTTCAAGATGGCTGCCTCACTGCTCCTCTATGGAGAGAAAGGCAACGAATGCGGATTTCTGATGTACTCTATCCCGATGGCATCCATTGAAGAGAACGGATTCGGTTCTGCTACCGGCAACGAACTGGATAATATTATCTTCCTCAAGCACCTGTTCTACAAACAGCGGTTAGAGGTGTCCGTCAATAGCGAGAAAAAACTCACCTCGCTGCAAGCATGGACAGAGAACTATTGCAGCCGTCTCTTGCCTATATTGGGTATTCATGACTACAAACGGGCCTTCAATAACAGCATCAATTTCCGCTACTCGATGATAGAACTCAATAATATCGTGGACAGAGAGGGAAATCTGGTCCCGCTGACGAATATGAAAGCAATGATGCAAACCTATCATCGTCAGTTATACGGTATTTTGGTGAGCGATGAAGGATGGAAGAACACGCCGGACGAAGAGATCAATTCGCTTTTCGGGCATAACTACTGGACGAGCCGCGATTATGCCTGTACGATTGTCCTCAACCGCAATGCGATCCTAATCAACCAGTATAAAAGTCATGAATGCATTGACAATAGAAAATATGCCTCAGAATGGATGAGTCATTACAAAGGCAAAATCAATGATCTGGACTTCTACAAGCAATACCTCTCTCTCGAGCCATGTATACCGGGAGTCTCCACGCTTGCTTTTGACGCCTATTTGCGGTGTATTTGCAAGGAAATGAAGATAGACATTGCCAAGAGCCGGACGGAAGGAGACAAAGAAACCTTGGAGAAACGGTTCCTGCATCTCTCCAACACGCTCCAGACCTACTCCATGTCGCTGGATGTCATTCATTCCCTCGAGGACATGATCTGCGCACAGTTCGGATTGCAAGGGACGCTCAATAACCTGCGGGAGCGATATACACGGGAAGCGAATAATATGCAGAACCATGCTAACGACCTGCAAAACGAACGAATCTCGCAGCTCACGATCATTACTGCCAGTATTTCCATCGCTGCGCTACTCGCTTCGTTTATGGGTATTATACTTACTATCCTTGATTATAAAAAAGGCTTTATCTATACCCTGCGCCACTGCCTTGATATCAACTTCTGGGGAACGCATCTCGGTTATCTGTGGGGGCTTATAGTGGTTATCGCCATTACGGTTGCTACCGTGATTGGAGTCTATTTCATAGTAAAGTATATTTTTGAGAAATATTGGAATAAAAACAAAGCTTCGTAATTATGATATATCAGATTTTAATTGACCGGTTCAATGGAGGATGGGCGACTCCGCCTCAAAATGATATAACCTTCCTTGGCGGTACGCTCAAAGGCATTACCGATAAATTGGATTATATTCAATCGCTGGGGGCTACTGCTATCTGGCTCTCGCCTTTCTTTGCGAATGCCGAGAATGGCTATCATGGTTATCACACGGTCGATTATGAACGGATAGACCCGCATTTCGGTACTTGGAAAGACCTTGAGACCCTCATTGACAAGGCTCATGCTAAAAACATGAAGGTCATTGCGGATTTTGTACCGAACCATTGCCATATTAATCATCCTTTCTTTCAGGACGCACTCAAACGAGGCAAGGCAAGCCCCTACCGCAACTGGTTCTATTTCCAACCTGATTACAGCAACAAATATGTCTATTTCCTGCAATACCGCGATTTGGCTAAGTTCAATCTGGAAAACAAAGCTACAGCCGATTACCTGATTCAGGTGGGTGAGCGTTTGTCGAAAGCCGGAATTGACGGTTTCCGTATTGACCACGCGGCCGGAATCCCGATGGATTTCTTGCGTTCTTTCCGCGACCGGATGCATGCTCTCAATCCGGAGTGCCGTGTCTTCGGAGAAGTATGGGGGTTCGGCGTAGCGCGTAAGTATTACCACACCCTCCGTTTCAAATCTCCTTGGCATAAACTCTTCTATTGGATAGTGGGTCTGAAGCAGGAATGCCTGCAATTGGATTATGACGGAGTGATGGACGGTGTCCTGGATTTCCAATTCCGGAATATTCTTATTGAGGAGCTCAAAGCCGGACACAGATTGCGCAACAACGAGCGCTTGGAGCGTAAACTCAAAGCCCATTTCGACCGCTATCCCTCACCGGATTTCAAACCGTATCTCTTCCTCGACAACCATGATACAAACCGTTTCCTCTTCTATTGTCATGAAGATCATACATTGCTGGAGGAAGCGATAGAAGTGATGAAACAATGCGCTCAAAAGTACGGGCTCGAATATATCATCTATTACGGCACGGAATGCGCAATGACCAACCGACAAACGATTGAGAATGCCGAACCATACGCAGACATGCGGGTGAGAGAACCGATGAAATGGGAGAAACGACGCGTTTAGACAAAAAAATAAGCATATGAACACTGCGCGAAACATAGCCGATGAACACTGGTGGGGCAATCCCGCCATGCCGGAGGGGATGGAGTATCCTTATACGATCGGGGACAATCCCATGACTCTCATCTGCCAGTTCCATCTGGGAGAAGGAATGGTCTATGTCTTCGCCGACCTCGATTATTTCTTCGGTGACTACGACGTTCATTGCGGCGGAATGGGTGAATGGCCCGATTATTTCTACAAAGTCCTCTACTCCCCTACCCGTAAGAACCTGCATGAGCACGAAGTCCTCTATGAGGACGGCACTTCCGCTGCGCCCGATCCGCAAGCCATGGACGAACCGGCCAAACGGGGAGAGGAATCGGATGTCCTTTGCCGTCCTACTAATTTCGGGTATGAAGTCACGCGTGCTTACCCCGATTATGAGGTGCTCCTTCAGTTGGACGAATGCGACCCGCTCGGTCTGCGTTTCTACGACTGCGGCACGCTCTATTTCCTTATCACGCCGGAAGATTTGGAAGCGCGGCGGTTTGATGATGTCAAGTGCGTAATGTATTCTTTTTAATAAAAAATAAACTTTAATAAAAAATAAACGGTTATGGAATATAAAATCAATACTATCGGAGTGCTGACCTCGGGAGGTGACGCTCCGGGAATGAATGCTGCTGTGCGCGCTGTGACACGTGCAGCTATTGCTAATAACATCCGCGTGAAAGCGATCTTCCGCGGCTATAAAGGTCTGATGGACGGCGAAGTACAGGAGTTCACCACCCAGGACGTGAGCGGTATCATCCAGCGCGGAGGTACAATCCTCAAATCCGCACGCAGCGAGGAGTTCAAGACGCCGGAGGGACGCAAACGGGCTTTTGAGACGATCCAGCGCGAGCAGATAGATGCGCTCATCGTCATCGGCGGAGACGGTACGTTCACCGGTGCGCGCGCTTTGTCGCAAGAATATAATATTCCCGTTATCGGTGTACCTGCAACGATTGATAATGACCTCTGGGGCACGGACTCTACGATCGGTTATGACACGGCGCTGAACACCATTGTCGAATGTGTGGACAAGTTGCGCGATACCGGCACGAGCCATGAGCGTCTCTTCCTCGTGGAGGTCATGGGACGCGACGCAGGATTCCTTACCCTGAATGCCGCTATTGCCGCCGGAGCAGAAGCCGCAGTCATCCCGGAACGCGCTACACTGGAGCAGCAGTTGGAGGCGGCTATCGGACAAGGACGACGGAAACATAAGAACAGCGGTATCGTTCTCGTACAGGAGCATGCTATCCCGGGTGGCGCACAAGCGGTAGCCAAAGTCATTGAGCAGAGTCATCCCGAATACGGCACGCGTGTCACCATCCTCGGACACTTGCAACGGGGAGGTTCGCCTACCGCTTTTGACCGTATTCTGGCTTCACGGATGGGGTGCGCCGCCATACAAGCGCTGATGGAGGAACAGCGATCGATCATGGTAGGGTTGCAAAACGGAGATGTGGTCTATGTGCCTCTCTCCAAAGCTATCAAAGAGAAGAAAGACATCAAGGATGACAAATGGCAAGCTCTCCAAGTGCTCAGCCTGTAAAACAACAATAATAACTATGAAAACTTCTTTCAAAACCACCACCCGTATTGCCGCTATCGGCATGATTGTGTACACGCTGTACATCGCAGCACGCTTTCTTATCCATTTGATCCATCCCATGCCGTACCATTACGTTCTATGGGAAGATATATGCGAGCGTCTGATACTTGATATTCTGCCGCTCAGCCTGATTATAGCAGGCATTGGTTTGTGGAATCCCTCAACGGGAGAGGCCCCCCAGCCCCCCAAAGGGGGAGTTGAGCCCGTGGAAGTCAGCAAGCCATTCCGCATACTGACTCTCTGCTTGCTCTGCGGATTGGCGGGAACAGTCATTCTTTCTCCTCTTTATGCGTTTTCCATAGCCGGTGCGACTCCTCTATTCCCGCCTTTCCTTTGGCGTGTTGCCTTAGCCGTTGCAGGAATAATCTGGCTCTTCATGCTCGGCAACCGGACACCAGAGACAAGCGTTTCCCTTCCGTTCCGCGTGACACTGGCTATAGCGATGGCGTTGCTGGCATTGCCTGTCGTTTTAGAGGCAATCTCAGGAATAGCTCTGTTATGCGGCAATGAGACTGTCCTCGGTCTCCGTTCCGGAGTAATCCAGACCTGGGTCAAATACATTGCACCTATCCTGCCACTGGGGTATATATTTTGGAGGTATCGAAAACATTAACTTAAAACGAACTTTTAATCCTCTCCCATGAAACGCATTCTTCTTACGCTCTTTGTTGTTATATCTGCTATCACACTCTTAGTGACGTCGTGTGGCAAATGGAGTCATTTCGATACAGCTAACGATTTTTCAGAAGACATCTATTCTTTATATGACACCTATACGGATGAATTTGGGAATGAAGGGATTGTGGTATATAAAAAAGATAGCGGCAAAACGATGCTAGTCCTTTCTGCGGACGAAGTGATTTTGCCTTGGGGCCCAACCAATGAAAAAGTATATTTAGGAGATTCGATAGCTCATTATGCAATAGAATATGGCGTGACCATGCTGCAGTGCATGTGTGCTCGCGGCATAGAACGATTCCCGGCTATGGATTGGTGCAACAGAAAAAATGGAGAGAAGCTCCCGTATTCAGGCAGTTGGCGTCTGCCGACAGAAGCCGAGTGGGAAATCATGCTATGGTACGATGGGGTAAACTTACCTGCTATTAACTCTGCCTTAAAACGCATAGGAGGAGATACTATCGCCGGAAACAATGCGCTCTATTGGCTATGCGAGGAAGACTACGAGAATTATATTAAGATTTCAATGCCCAATTGGGACTATAACCCATATGATAGAGCCGTTGCAGAAACAGCCACCTTGCTATTTGATTTGAATAAAGACCATTGGATAAAGAGTAACAGTCACCGCGTGCGTGCCATGAAACATGTCATTTTTAAATAAATCCATATTGTTTATAGGTATTGCGCTGGTATTTGGCACGCATTGCCTTCACGCGGCGGAAGTACACGGTGACACAATTGTTATCGACACTCCGTTAGAGACACGGAATAAAAAGAAATACTCCGTTCTACCTACTATTTGGCTGTACGGAGGCGCGAACGGATATATTCAATCAAAATACTGGAAGATACTTCCTGATGGCAGTCATTCATTGTATAATAATGGCATTACAGGCGGTATCCAAACAGAACTTATTTTGCACGACTACCAACACACGAAATCCTTTATGATGCGTGTCGGGGCAAATGTCGGATATAAGTTTAACCAGATTGCCACACACAAGTGGATCTATGACTCCAATGGCATTAACATGCATTGGATAACCGCTGACATATATATGGGGATAGGATTTATTCAAGTGGGCTTTTTTACCGATTTTTGCGTGAGCCATAGTATAAACAACCCTGACCACTATACGTATAGCGGGATTTACGAGGATTGTCTTCCCAAAGTAGTTCCTGGTGCTTTTGTAGGCATACAACTTCCGTTCCCCGTCATACGATTTGACCTAAGGTTTAATATAGGATTCATACCATATCTGGACTCTGAGAAACTGGCTTATTACAATGGCACCTCAATCAACATTAACCAGTACCAGATAGAGGCACGAATAGGAATTCCACTATTTATTATGTCCAATAAAATCAAGGCTGTTTCTATATCTATCACGAACCCACTAAAGTAATCGAAAAAAATTGATGAAGAGAATTATTCATATTATTTTACTATTCGCGTTGATAACTGCTCCGTTGCAAGCCCAAGACACCCTATCTATATCTGTGGATAGTGTCATTGCGCCCCGGCTATCCGAATATCATTACTTGGAAAAATCTGCAATGGACACGAGAAACTATGATTATGACATACGAAGTAGAGCCCGATACTACAAATCTATGGGATATGCCATAGCAATTGCCGGACCATTGTTGGCTGTAGGATCATTTCTTTTCGTAGGTTATATCGTTATGGATGCTGTAGATCTCTCTGATTGGGCGGAATTTGGGATAGGCATAGGTATTCCGTTAGTTGGAGGAGCGGCGGTAGGAGTACCTCTCGTCTTATTGGGAAGAAGTATTATCCGAAAAGGGCAATTGATAGAGCAAATGAGTTATATTCCTCTTACCGACAAAGTGAGCCTCAGCACCTCACAATACGCCAACATGAATGACAGAATGGATAAAGGAGGAACTGTTGGAATAGCTGTTCGTTTGTAAAAAAAGAAAAATGAGCATTATACTTCAAATAGCAGTAGGCGCACTTGCATTGATCAATAGTATCTATGAAGAGCCTAATAGCCGGGAAATGAATTCCCTCCTATCTATTTATGCCAATGAATACGGAGTTGATAGTCCCGAATACGCAGACTGCGTACTATGGTGTGCCACACGTCTCGCCGAATATGAAGCGATAGGCGAAGCCGAACAATTGGTAAAGCATAGTACTTATTTGTATAAAAAATACGGGAATGGCTCTTTTAACGGAAGAGATAGTATTTCTCAAATCCTCTATTTGGATGCACTTTCTTGTATTGCCAAGATGAAAGGACAAGAGTATCTTCAAATGCGATATTCAGAACGGTCACTATTACTAAAGAAAGACCTACTGGGCAATGAAAGTGATGCCTATTTGAATAACTTGTTGGATTTGGCAGAGTTGTATGCAGATAGGTTAATGTACACACGCTCCAGGAAAACGCATAATAGCGGTTACGAGACCTATGTTAATTTAATTAGACGCGAGTTCTCCCGTTTGCCTGAATCCCAACGGCAAACATACTGGGATCATGTATCCGGATATATAGACAAAACAATCACTATGGCACATAGGAATGCCAGCAGCAAAGTAACAATTAAATCCAAAGATCTCTCAAAAGCTGCCTATAATGCTTCTTTATTATCCAAGGGCCTGCTACTGAATACAACCATCGGATTTGAAACATATGTCAGAAATAGCGGAATTGAGTCAGCAGTTACCCTCTTAAATCAGAAAAAAGCTGCCATGGAGAAGTTTGCTGAGACAAAAACATTGGATTCATTAGATTACGCTATTCTCCATGAATTGGCAATCCATGACAAGCCGTTTAAAGTGGCTCATTTGGAACTCACTTGGGATAGCGTTCGCGCGAATTTGGGAGAACATGATATTGCCTTGGAGTTTTATCGTACCCGTTTAGGTTCATATGGTGTTTTAGCTCTTCGGCAATCTTGGTCTTCTCCTAAAATGATACCCTTGTTTGAAGAGAGCGAAGTCAACTCTTTACTACACAAAAAAACGAATGGCGAAAATTGGATAGACATCGGTTATACATATGCCTACAAAGGAAGGGGAAAACAACTTAAAGAACTAATATGGGATAAGATACTACCCTATCTCCATCCCGAAGATAACATCTTCTTCTCTCCAATAGGTATTTTACATATTGTTGCTATAGAAAATCTACCCTTTGACATGCAAAGCACAATAAGTGCCCATTATTCTATTACGCGACTCTCCTCTACACGCGAATTGGCAATCAAAAAACAACCTACTCTATTTCAAACCGCCTCTCTATACGGAAACATCAATTACAGCGAGCTGAGCGATTCTGTCATGAAAGCCAATAGCATAAAATACGCCCATCGAGGATTTATGCATTTCAGCATAGATGAGCAGTTAGAAGGAATTACTAGAGGTGGGGCAACAAAGTCTTTGCCAAATACGAAAAAAGAGATCGAGACCATATACCCTATCCTCATAAAGAACAATATAGATGTAAGCATTTATTCGAACGATACGGCCAACGAAGAATCTGTTAAAGCTCTAAGCGGCACCAAACAGAATATTCTTCATTTTGCCACACATGGTTTTTTCTGGAAGCCCAGCCGTAAGCATCGGGACCCATTGGAGCGAACCGGATTGGTCTTCGCCGGAGTGGATAAGATTAGGATGAAAGGTTCAAATGCTATTCCTGACGATGTGGATGACGGTATCCTAACCGCCAAAGAGATTGCATCTTTGGATTTTCAAAGTACAGATATTGTCGTTATGTCTGCATGTGAGACAGGGTTGGGAGATATATCCGGAGACGGTGTATTCGGCTTACAGCGGGCATTCAAGATGGCAGGGGCTCAGACCATTATAATGGCACTATGGCAGGTCAATGATAAAGCAACACAAATCCTCATGACTGAATTCTACCGTAATTATTTCGAACGTAAAATGTCCAAACGAGAAGCCTTTCGGGAGGCACAACAAACAGTCAAAAAATCCAGTTACAAGGACGGAAGCATTACCATATATTTCAACTCTCCCTATTATTGGGCTGGGTTTATATTGCTGGATTAAGAAAAAAGAATAATGAAAAGAATAAGCTTGATCATATTGTTGCTTGTTTCCGTTCTCCACATAAGTCATGCGGAGACGGGTGAAGTGCAGATGAGCGGACTTAACGTGAAGGCATTGGACTCCATTGCAGTCTCATTCTATGAGAATCAAGATTATGACCAAGCGGAGTTGTATTTTTCGGAGGAACTTACACGGCTCACAGACTCTCTAAAAACAGATATTGATTCGACGTGCTCAAAGGTTTATACTTATTTAGGTGCGATATATTCTGAAACAGGTAGATATTATCAAGCATATGAGGCGACGACACTAGCGTTGGAGATAAAACTACATGTATACGGCGATCACCATCCCGAATATGCTATATCAATGGCCGCCTTAGGAAATGTATTCATAGCAACGGGAGACGATTATCAAGCAGAACCATACCTGCTAGAAGCATTACAGATATATTCGGATTCGATGGGACAAAATAATGTTTTTAGTTCGAATATGCTTCAAAACTTAGGCTTGGTATATTTGAATATGGGAGATTACAGGACTGCAGAAAAGAATCTATTGCAGTCTATTCAGATAAGCAAGGATTTGGAAGGTGAGACCTCGAGTGAGTATGCAGTAAAGTTACACACATTGGGATTACTCTATTACCGCATAGGTGACTACGAAAGTGCGCTTAATTACTTCGTGCAAGCGTACAAAATCTGGATAGAATCCGGTGTGGGTTCTAAAGAAGTGGCCATTTCATGTTCCAGTATTGGACGAATATGCACAGACCTAGGGGAGTATGAACTAGCAGATCAATTTCTCAGTACAGCAATCTATCTGCAAGACAGTCTCTATAATGGACAGAGTCTGGAATATGCACGAACGCTATCTAATGCGGCCAATTATTTTCGCCAAAGAGCTGATTATGAAAACGCGCTCGATTATTATGTCGCGTCCATGGAGATGCGAAAAAGCATAGTGGGCCAACAGCATTTGGGGTATGCCCTTTCTTTGAACGATATAGGGGTGGCGCTATTTGAAATGGGAAGATACGACCTTGCTGAGGAATACTATCTATCTGCCTATCTGATATACAAAGACATGAGTAGCTCATATGACAATTCCAGATTAACTTCTTTGTTTAACTTGGGACATTTATACTATATACAAGGGCGATATGCTGAATCAGAAGTCCATTTTTCAGAGTTATGTTCGTTGTATAAAACACTGTATGTCAAATCGGTAGATTTCATGTCCGCACGCCAAAGACAAGAGTATTGGAATACGATGCTGGATCTCTTTGAAAATTGGTGCCCTGACTTAACATTTCGATATGTGGCTTTATCCCCGTCCATCACCACCTTGTCCTATAATAACGAATTATTCAAGAAAGGATTATTGCTTACGTCATCAGATGCTGTGAAACGTTCTATATTGGAAAGCAGCGACACCACGCTGATTCATCAATGGAATGACCTTACAAAAAAGAAACAGCAGATCATGGTGCTAGAGGAGAAGAACTCGGATGCTGATTATTTAGCACAACTCCGCGAAGAGGCTGAAACATTAGAGAAAGAAATAACTCGTTCCAGTGCCGCTTACCGTGAGAACATGCGACAGTGGGAGATTACATGGGATAGCGTACGGGCAGTGCTGAAGCCGAAACAGGTGGCAATCGAGTTTATGCGAGCACCGCTTAATGAAGACAGTACAATGTACTGCGCTTTGCTGGTGCGGGATACTTGCTCGTATCCTATTATGATTCCTCTGTTTGAGGAGAAAGAGGTAACTCAATTGCTGCAGGTTTCCACTCCGAGTTCTATCAGCAAAGCATATTCCTATCGTGAGAACGGGAAAGAACTATCCCGTCTGGTATGGAGTAAGGTATTGCCATACATCAATCCCGGTGAAATCGTTTTCTTCGCTCCCACAGGATTGCTCCATGAAGTAGCTATGGAATCAATCCCTTATGATTCCACACAAGTCATTTCGGATGTTTACAACCTTGTGCGGCTCTCATCCACGCGAGAATTAGCCATTCATAAACCTGCCATTTCTCATAAGAAAGCAACGCTATACGGAGGTATCAGTTATGACGTGAGCGCAGATGAATTACTGGCTCAAAGCGCAGCCTACCCTTCTATGGCGTCCAGATCGGTTATCAACGACACTATTAATCGAGGACGAGTACGCTATCTGCCGGGAACCAAGTCCGAGATAGAGGGTATTCAAAAAGCACTATCCGATAAAGAGATACGCGTTCAAGCATATACCGCCTCTGCAGCAAACGAAGAGTCCTTTAAGGCTCTATCCGGCACGAAACAAAACATCCTGCATGTCGCTACACATGGTTTCTATTGGGCAGACTCCACCAACATAGACCCGATGGAACGGAGCGGATTACTTCTTGCCGGAGCCAATATTGCCCTTTCCGGCCATAGAGAACGGCTGCCGGAAGGAATAGAAGACGGTGTCTTAACCGCCAAAGAGATCTCAACATTAGACCTGCGCGAAGCGGATATAGTTGCTCTCTCGGCTTGCGAGACAGCGCGTGGAGATGTCAGCGGCGAAGGAGTGTTTGGTCTTCAACGGGCTTTTAAGATGGCAGGAGCACAGACCTTACTGATGGCAATCTGGCCGGTGGACGACAAGGCAACGCAGTTATTGATGAATTTCTTCTATCGCTATTATAGCCAAGGGATGAGCAAGCGGCAGGCATTCAGGATGGCACAGCAGGAAGTGAGGAGTTATACAGCGGAGGGAACATCTTCCGGAAGCAGGTCTGCGCTGCATGAGAAATATAAAAACAAAGGGAAGATGACGGGGCAGGCCCCCCAGCCCCATAAAGGGGGAGCTGGGTCCTCGGAAGTGAGCAAGCAGGCAGCGGAGGTGAGCAAGGAGGGAGGCGAAGTCAGTCATCCGTACGCATCGCCTTATTATTGGGCAGGGTTTATATTGTTGGATTAAGTCCTCATTTAACCTTATTATGACGCACTTATGACGCACTTATCACCCACTTATCACGCACTTATCACGCACTAATTTTTCGAGGTTAATACGTTAGTATTATATACTATGTATATAATACCGAGGAGCGAGTGCAAAAAGTCAAAAAGAAAGGGTAACAAATAAAAAATAATATATTCATTTTTTTGCGCAAAAAAGACAAAAAAATTCACTTATATTTGCGTATGTGCAATTTTTGTTATAAATTTGCAGCGCAAATTGGGTGCAATACAGAGACGACGCTGAGTGCAATACAAAAAACACTACTGAGTGCGATACAAAAACACTACTGATTGTTCCATAAAAAATATACAAACTATGGATAATAAAGAAGGTATGAAATGGTGGCATGGCGGATTGATCATTATTCTGTCCGTTCTGATTGCCGGACTCTTCAGCGCCATGTTGAGTTCCGATTTTTCGTCGATTGATATCTTTGCTCCAATTGAGAAGAAGGTAGATTTCCAGGTGTCGGATATCTATAATATGATGGAGGAGGCGAAGTCAGAAAGAGAGTTGAGCGATGAAGTGGTAGTTGTCAGCGTTGACAGCCTGGATCGAGAGCAACTGCTGACCCTCATTGATACCATCCGCCAATATGAGCCGAAAGCTATCGGGTTGGATATCTATTTCTCTATAAAAAAGGAAAACAACGAGGTACTATACAATACAATCCGCAACACACCCAACATGGTAAGTATCCATAAAATCAAGAAAGACAGCGACAATATCCACTATGAGATAGAGAACTTGTCTTTTTATGACGATGAGATCACTCCTCCTCATCGGGGCTACGCGAATCTGGATGTCAATCATAGCTGGACGGTAGTGCGCACGTTCCTTCCCTGTGTCTATAGCCGCAACGGCGACACTATTCCCAGCATGGCTCTGGAGTTGGTTCGGATAGCCGCTCCTGAACGCGCGGAAGAAGCCATCCGTAGAGGCAACACGGAAGAAATTATCGATTTTACACACCAGGAGATAGAGGTTATTTCCGCCGATCGTTTGAAGAACCCGGCAGTAGCAAGCAGGCTCAAAGGCAAAGTGGTGTTGATCGGCGTGATAGAGGACACCAAAGATATATACCGTACTCCGTTGCGGGAGCCGGTAGCCGGTGTGGTCATCCATGCCTATGCCACGCAGACGATGCTGAACGGGCAGTATATCCAAACGCGTGCGGCCTGGAAGAACTGGACCTTTGCCGTATGTATCTGCCTGATTTTAGTAAGCCTGTTGCTCATTGCCAACAAAAGCGAGCGAATGAAGTACATGCTCAATCTGGCGGTACGACTATTGACGTTCGGCTTCATGTTCGGATTTGTGTTTATCGGTTGCGCCCAATTCGCACATTCCCATATCTACGTGGACTACACGCCAGCCATTACAATGCTTGTATTCGGTACGCTGGCCTTTGATATAGTCTATGCCATATACGGGTTGTGCAGACAACTGAAATAAAGACAAAAGACCGCAGGCAAGCCTGCTCAAAGAGAAAAGACAAAAGAATATAGACAAAAATGAAACGTTTTCTATTTATTTCGCTCTGCCTGTTAGGCGGATGGTTCAGTTCGCAAGCACAGTATCGCGTTTATTCGTATGAGGGCGATGTGCAATACAAGCAATCCGGTTCTTCCTCGCAATGGAAAGCCGTTGAAGTGGACCTGGTTTTGAACGCCATTGACTCTTTAAGCGTTGCCCAAAACGGTTCCGTTCGCGTAGAGGACACGCGTCAGAACAAGATCTACAAGGTCAGCGGAAAAGAAAAAGATGCAGTTTACGAACTGGTACGGGATGCCAAGAACAACCTTGCTGCACGTATCTTAAGGGGACTGAATATATCTCTCCGCTCCGGGGAAAGAGACACAATGAAAAATTCAGTTCACGCAATGAAGATTTTAGGTGCAGGCTCTCGCGGAAGCGCAGCAATGAGAGAGGTCAACGAAATAGACTACGACCAGTTGGCGGAACAGTTGGCGTGGATCGGCGCGCAAGCCTGCTCCGGCAAGAAGAGTCCGAAGATAGACGGGATCACGCTCAAGCGGCACAAGCTGAGCGGAGGAGAGTTGGATTTTGAGTTCGAGAACCGCACCGATATAGACTATCATATCAACGTGCTTCATGTGAACAAACGCACCCACTCCGTCTCGCTATGCTATGTGATCACCCCGGAGATAGAAGCCAACGCCTGCCCTATCACGCCGAGCGGTTTCTGCTCCTGCGCGATGGATGTGTATTTCCCGGACGGCGAAGATGATGTATATGTACTGGTAGCACTGAAGGAGCCGTACGACTCTTACGCGCTGGACAACGAACTGCTGTACCATCGTACCGACAAGGCACAAAAGACCCAAACGGATATTCAATACATGTGGTAGATATGAAAAAGACGCTTTTATTCATCACCTGTTTGCTTGTGTGGTCCACAGGTCTTTTTGCCAAAGGGGAAGCCCCTGCAAAACCTTCTTCGAAGCCGCTTATCGCCTATAAGACGATCGTCTATACAGACAGTACGCTGACGGACGAAATTGCACCCAAACCCGATGATACGGAGGGGGCGAGCCGCAGTTTCGGAAGCGATCTTCTCAATGTGGTTGGAAATGCGGCGTTAGGTGTGGCAACAGGCTATATCTCATCGGTGGTTGATTTGGGTATTCAAGCTATCGGCCAACTCATCACCATGGACCGCCGCCACAAAGAGGAATGGATGGAAACGGCGTCCAAGGAATGCAGTTTCACCAGTTCGCTTGGCACACTCTACTCCATCAATGATTTCTATTCTCACGGTTCCGAACTGGGCGCACTGGATCCCAGCGGCATCCAGTTCAACGGTATCGGATGTCTGGCAACCATAGAAAACGACACCTCGTTCTATGTATCCTGCCATCTGAACCGGCAAAAACTGAACCGGATAAAAGACCATTCGAAGTTCGAACTGATTCTGGACACTATCGTCATCAATCCTTATCATTCCCATCTGCCCAATTCGCCGCTACCGCTTTCTTTTTCGTTCGCGGAGAGAAAGACATTCAATTTCAAAATGACGATTCAGATCAAATCCTCCTGGATGGATTTCACCCCTTCATTACACCAGGACGAGGTGCTGGGAGAGTTTGTTCTGGACATTCCTATTGATTCAACGGACGTGGACGAGAACGGTTCATTCATCTATATCCGCAAAGCCGGACAAGAAGCGAAATATGCGTTGAGCGGCGAAAGTTTCATCGTGCCCCGATCGTATATGCAGATTCCGGACGATTCACTGGGTCTGCGTGACCATTTCGGGACGGGTCAATACAGCCTGGCAGTGACGGTAGAGGAGAGTTGCGAATTGTCGCCGGAATACCAGAAGAACTGGCGTGCCGATCGTAAGTACCGCAAGTCTCTGGCACAAAACAAGGGAAAGAAGACCTCCTTTGACGAGGTATGGAAAACCATCACCCGTCAGACTTGGGACGAATCGCTTCAGTCCTGGGTAGTGACAATACTGAAAGCTCCGGCAGACTATTCTATCAAGACGATGAACGAGCAACTGAAGCTGAAATAGAAGAGCTAATTGCTTTATAGCAATGGCAAAATGCACTTTTTTCTATAAAAAACGCAGAAAAATTTGGTTATATCAGAAAATTGTTGTACCTTTGCACGCTTTTTTCGCGGATTAGGCCAAATAAGTATAACCGCCGCAGCGTATGAGCCTACGGCAGCAGCGCACAGGAAGAGGGTTATCGCCGCACCGCCCTAACAGGCTATCAGCCGTCAGCCATCAGTCGTCAGCCAAGAAAACTGAATACTGAAAGCTGAATACTGAAAGCCAAAAATTAAAGTACAGATGTACGCAATTGTAGAAATGAAAGGCCAGCAGTTCCGAGTAGAGGCTGGCAAGAAACTGTTCATCAACCGTATGAACGAGCTCGAGAAAGGCGCAACCGTTGAGTTTGAGAACGTACTGCTCCTTGACAACGAGGGTAAAGTAAAAGTAGGTGCTCCTTACGTAAAGGGCGCAAAAGTAGTTTGCGAAGTGCTCGACAACGAGTGCCGCGGCGAGAAAATCCTTGTATTCCACAAGAAACGCCGTAAAGGTTACCGCAAACTCAATGGACACCGTCAGGATCTGACGAACGTCGTAGTTAAAGAAATTGTTATTGCTTAAAGAAAGGACAACAGAGTATGGCACACAAGAAAGGTGTCGGTAGTTCAAAGAACGGCCGTGAATCAGAAAGCAAACGTCTTGGCGTGAAGATCTTTGGTGGTCAATTCGCAA
>JAFUUZ010000015.1 GCA_017471285.1 Paludibacteraceae bacterium
GAAGACTTCAAGCGGTCCATTACCCGTGTTTTTAAGTGCTTGGACATAGTACGTATCTTATTGATTTATAGCATGTTGGTGCGTAGTTGTATTTAACAAAGTCTAGGATTTGTCTTGAGCGGAGTCTATTTTGACTCTTTTTAGGGTTTGTTTAGTCCTCAAATTCGGTGCAAAGATACAACAATTTTGGGGAATATGCAAATTTTTTGACAAAAAGCCGTCAGAAATCAGCTATCAGCCGTCAGAGGGGTGACGGAGTCTTGGTAGAGTAACGAAAGGCTCGCACAAAGATGCGCGAGAAATGCACAGAGAGGACGGCGGAGCCGTGTCCGATTAGAGTTTTTTGCGGAAGGCGGCAGGGGAGGAGCCGGGGATTAGAGTTTTTTGCGGAAGGCGGCGGGAGAGGAGCCGGTTTGGCGCTTGAAGAAGGTACCGAAATGGGACTGGTTGGCAAAGCCGAGTTGGTCTGCTATTTCCTGGATGGAGAGGGTTGTGGTACAAAGGAGCGTTTGGGCGCGCTGGGTGAGGGCATGCTCGATACAGGCACTTGCGGTCATTCCGACAGTCTCTTTGACCGTGTTGGCGACATACCGGGTGGTGAGGCAGAGTTGCTCGGCATACCAGTCGAGGTTGTGGTGTCGCTCGCAATGCTCGTCCACCAGTCGCATGAAACGGCCCGTGATCTCTTCGCTGCGCGACATGGTGGAGACATTCTGCTGGGGGAAATGGTTCAGTTCGGGTTCCGCCAGATAATAGAAAAAGGAGCGCACCAGATGAATAGCCGCCTTGCGGTCTTTGTCGTTGATCACTTCGCGCATCAGATGGAAATACTGCTCCAAGCGTTCCATCCTTTTAGGGCTGATATTCCACACCGGATGGACGTAGATGTATGAGGTGGCAGCAAGAGGGAAGTCCAGATTCAGTTCCTGTATAAACTCCCGCGAGACAGACAAAACCAACATTTCCACATAATTTTCCAGACTCTGCGGTTTTTCGATCAGCAGTTCGGGCGTGACAAGGCAGCCCTGGTTGGCGGTCAGTTCGTAGTTCGTATTATTGATGTTTATATGGAGCGAACCTCCTTTGACAATCTGGATACAATAGGTAGGCGTGAAGTACTGGTCGGGGAGGATAAAGCGGCTAAAGCGGGCTTGCGTAGAGGCGATTTCCATGACGGCAATATCGTCCAGAGCGTGCTTGCCCGGAATAAAACTCATCCACTTGAAACCGGAGTAATCGGTCATTATATCGTTCTGGTCAAAGGTTGTTTTTGCCATAATTGTACGGATTTGAATATACGAATTAAAACAATTTGTGTGCAAAGGTACAACATTTTTTTGAAATACGCAACAGGAATAGTAGAAATAGAACAATCTTCGCATGAATTAGAAAAACGTTAATTCGTTATAAAGCAGTACTTTTGTCGTCGGAAGCAGCAATCCATGACTGCGTTACTGCGTAACTTGTATGATGGTTGCGCTTCCTCCTCTCCCCAAAAATTAAAATTTTCGGGGACCCCAGAATAAAACAAAAAGAACAAAAATATGAAGATTTTATTTGTAATAGACAGTTTTTACACGACGAACAACGGTACTTCTATCTCCGCGCAACGGTTTGCAGGCGAGTTACGGAAACGCGGACATGAAGTAAGGGTACTTTGCTGGGACACACCAAGTGACCAAGGGACTAAGGACCAAGTGACCAAGGAAGTAGAAAGTAACCAAGGAGGTACGAAGGAGAACAATTTGACAGATGGTGATTTCACCACAAAAAAGTTCAATATTCCGGTATTTCAACCGTTGTGCGACAAACACGATTTCAGTTTTGCGTATAATGATACGGAGGTTGTGCATGCCGCTTGCGACTGGGCGGACGTGGTACATGTGTTCGTTCCGTTCGGGATTGAGATGGAGGCAATCAGTTACTGCCACAAGATCGGAAAACCGGTGACGGCAGCCTTCCACATCCAGCCGGAAAACATGACATCGTCAGTGAGTATGGGCAAGGTGGAATGGTTTAATGAGATGTTTTATCGTTCTTTCCGCCGTAACATATACAATCGCGTACGCCACGTACACGTACCTTCATTATTTATGGGCAGGATGATTGCGGAACGCGGCTACACCGCCAAGATCCATGTGATCAGCAACGGCATCCAGGAGGCGTTTATGGAAGCAGGGGAGAGGAAAGTTGAAAGTTTAAAGTTGAAAGTTGAAAGAAGTTTAGAAGAGGAAAGTTCTAAGAAGGTCTTTAAGATCATGATGATCGGGCGGTTGAGCCAGGAGAAACGGCAGGACGTGATCATCAACGCATTGAAATACAGCAAGTACGGCGACCGGATACAGTTAGTTTTCGCAGGTCGCGGACCGGAGTACGACAAATACGTAGAGTTGGGAAAAGAGCTGAAACACCAGCCGAAGTTTATCTATGTGGGTCGTGACGAGTTGATAGAAGAGCTGCTGACGACCGATCTGTACGTCCATGCCAGCGATATGGAGAGCGAGGCGATCAGTTGTATCGAAGCGTTCGCAACAGGTCTGGTACCTGTGATTGCGAATAGCGAAGTGAGTGCTACTCCTCAGTTTGCGTTGGACGGCCGGAGCTTGTTTACTCCCGGCAATCCGAAAGATTTAGCGCGTGCGATCGACTACTGGCTGGACCATCCGGAGGAGCGTCATCACATGGAAGAGCAATACCGTCTGGCTGGTCGTCAGTACAGTCTGGCGGCGTCCGTGACGAAGTTCGAAGAGATGTTGAACGAAGAGATAAGGGACAATTATGAAGAAGTTCTTAGTCATCCCGCTGCTACTCGTCAGCCTGAGCATTTCATGCGCAGACCGCGTCGCGTTGCCGCCTTTTGGTAAAAAGCCCCTCCCGACCTCCCCGTGGAGGGGAGGAGACAAAGGACTGTTCGGCGGACCCGTAGGCAAAGGACGGATGTATTTCGACATCGTTCTGCCGCCGATCACGCCGAATCTGCTGATCGACGTAGGGATGAGTATGGCGCAGGTACATGGTGTGGTAGGAATGGCTCCGCGTTGGTTCGCGATGTTCAGCCCGACGGCGTGTCCGTACAGCGAGTTATACACAGCTCCGAAGGGCAATTCGGCGATTATGATTACTTTCAGAACGTACTTCTGAAAGATTTGAAGATTTGAGAATTTGAAAGAAATCGAAAATGCGCAGCCTACGAGCCTAATGGCTCTAGAGCCCAAGTACATGTATGCCGGACAGTAAGCACGCTTCCTGCCGTCATTCATGCACTCGGACTCAATCGAACGCCTGTGGGCATCGATGGCTGCTTACAAAAATATAAGAAAATAAGAAAAATATTAAAATTAGATAGATATTATAGTGAGAATATATATGAGGACGAATAGATTTTTAATACTATTTTTGTTTGTAGCGTTGGTGACACAGGCTCAGGAACGGGTAGAGATGATTCCTTATGGGGATTTTGAGAGTTGGACGGAGAAACAGATCAAGGAATCCGCGCTGATCGGGGGTCAGACGAAGACGCTGTACAAGATCGGCGGTTCGTGGAGCAGCAGCAACGCCCATGCCTGTGCGCTGGGTGTGGACAAGGTGTCGGTAAGCGTGACGCCGGAGAGAAGGGGCGAAGGCTATTGCTGCCGGATGGAGAGTACCTTGGAGAGCGTGAAGGCAATCGGGATTGATTTCAAGGCGCTCGCCACCGGGAGTATTTACACCGGAAAGTTGCTGGACGTGGTAGGTCTGAAACAGAGCAGTGATCCTAATTCGGCAATTGACATGGGCGTTCCGTTCACGGGCAGGCCGAGTGCGCTGATTCTGGATTACAAAGCACTTATTCAGGACAGAACCGCCGTTTATGCGCCTGCGAAGACCAAAGTAAAAGAAGTGGCGGGACACGACAAAGGACATATCACGCTGATTTTGCAACACCGATGGGAAGAGAACGGGCATGTGTATGCCTACCGTGTAGGTACAGCCGTTCAGACGATCGACCGGACGACCGAATGGCGGAATGATTTTCGTGTGCCGGTGGTGTATGGTCAGGCAGGAGCGGTTCTGAAAGAACTATCCAACAACCGTCACAAGACCCATAACAGCGAGGGCAAAATGGTGTGCATTGAGGAAGTGGGATTCCGCGAAGACATGGCGCCGACGCATCTGATTGTACAGATTTCGGCAGGAAGCATGCCGCCGTTCACAGGCTGCCCGGGCAATATAGTTTGGTGCGACAACATCCGGCTTGCCTATACCGGGGATCAATCCTCTTTAGCCCATGCGAAATAAGTTCATCTGGCTCATAGTATTTCTCCTTTGCGTGCTTCCGTCGGAGGCGCGCAAACGGCGTAGTGTCAATATCAGCCGTGACTACAGTTCAGTGACGGTGAACGAAGACAGTACGGTCTCTTTCTGCTATTGCGGAGCAGCCAAGCGTGTGAGCGTGCAGAGCGATCTGCAGTACGCGGACGAGGACAGCACCCGTTACACCGACCGCACACGGCGGATCAAGATGCGTCTGGGGAGCGACGGCTGTTTCCACGCCACCACCCGTGCCGTCAGTCCGGAGACCTATACCTACTGTTTCCGTGTGGACGGCAAGCGCAAGCCGGACCCGCAGAACAGCGATACGGCATGGCAGAAGATGCACAAATGGAACGTGGTGAATGTAGGCGGTAACGCGCACGCGGACCTGTACCGCAAGCCGGAGCGGCAAGGCGAGATGATTCGGACGACATGGTACAGCAGCAAAGAGGGATTGAACAGGAGGGTGAATGTTTATTTGCCGTCAGAAGTCAGCCATCAGCCATCAGAGGGAGTAAGATTTCCGGTGCTGTATCTGATTCACGGGATCAACGGGTACGAAGGCTCGTGGGCAGAGCGGGGACGGGCGACTCATATCTTGGAGAACATGGTGGCGGAAGGGCTTTGCGAGCCGATGATTCTGGTCATGCCGGACGTCAATTTCGGCGTGCATGAAGACCGTCCGAGTTACCATACCCTATGGAACAGCATTTTCAACTACCCGCGTTTGAGCCATGACCACGACATAGACCTCGGTCTGACGGACCTAATTCAGATGGTGGACAGCACGTACCCCGTATCCGACAAACATTATATCGCCGGTTTATCCGACGGCGCGCGTATAGCGGCGAACACGGTTAATCTGTGCCCGGGGTATTTCGACGCCATCGGTATGTTTTCGCCCGTGGTCCACAAAGCGCAAATGCCGAAAGACAGCACTACGGTCTATATCTATACCGGCAGAAAAGACATGTTTCACCCCAACGCCAAGCGGTTTAACCGCCGTCTGGAGAAAGCGCAGCTGCCTCATTCCTACACCGAGTCAATCGGAGGGCATACATGGCGGAATTGGCGGAGTTATCTGGTGGATTTCTTGAAAAATTTATAAATATTCTTTACAAAAATCATAAAATCCGCACTTTTGTGCGTTAAAATTTGTATATATACAAAATTTTGTGTAACTTTGCCTGCTTTTTGATTAAATGCCGTCAGAAATCAGCCATCAGCTGTCAGAAGTCTGAAAGCTGAAATCTGAATGCCGAATGCCAAATAATTAAATATATATACAAATTATGAGTAAAGTTACAGTAGTAGGCGCGGGAAACGTAGGTGCTACCTGCGCAAATGTGTTGGCAGTCAATGAGGTTGCCAACGAAGTATGTCTGATCGACATCAAAGAGGGTTTTGCCGAGGGCAAGGCCATGGATATCATGCAAACAGCCCAACTCATGGGCTTTGACACCGTAGTGACGGGTGTGACGAACGACTATAGCAAGACGAGCGGTTCGGATGTTGTGATCATCACTTCGGGTCTTCCCCGCAAGCCGGGCATGACGCGTGAGGAGCTGATCGGCGTCAATGCCGGTATCGTGAAGAGCGTTTGCGACCAGGTGCTCAAATACAGCCCGAACGCTATCCTCGTTGTTGTTTCGAACCCGATGGACACGATGGCCTACCTGACGCTGCATGCATTGAAGTTACCGCGCAACCGCGTGATCGGTATGGGCGGTGCGTTGGACAGCGCACGTCTGAAATACTTCCTGAGCCAGGCGCTCCACTGCAACGCCAATGACGTGGACGGTTTCGTGATCGGCGGTCACGGAGATACCACAATGATCCCTCTGACCAGCTACACCACCTACAAAGGAATCAACGTGAGCGAGTTCCTGAGCAAAGAGGAGCTGGAGAACGTCGTCAAGAGCACGATGGTAGGCGGCGCAACGCTCACCGGTCTGCTCGGCACTTCCGCGTGGATGGCTCCGGGTGCAGCAGCAGCGTCCGTAGCAGAGGCGATCATCAAGGACCAGAAGAAGATGATTCCTTGCTCCGCAGCCCTCGAAGGCGAATACGGCATGAAGGACATCACGATCGGTGTCCCCTGTATCATCGGCAAGAACGGTATTGAGAAGATCCTGGAACTGAACATCAGCGAAGAAGAGCGCGCCAAACTGCATGAGAGCGAAGCTGCCGTTCGCAAGACAACAGCAATCCTCAAAGATCTGAACGTTCTCTAATAAGAATACAGACCGGCTTCGCCTGACAGAAGACAGACCCAGGCAGGGCCGCTGACAGAATACGGACCGAATTACACCATGCGGATGGTAAATCGGTCTGTCAGTGAGCAAAGCGAACGATCTGTACTCTGTCAGAGAGCGAAGCGAACGGTCTATAATAAGTTGAATGTTGAAAGTTGAGAGTTGAGAGAAGCCGTCTAGTGGAAAGTTGAAAGAGAAACTTATAACTTAAAACTTGCAAACTTCTCTAAACTCTAAACTCTAAACTCTAAACTATCAATCAATGGATTTATTCGAGAAATGCGACCATTTTGAGACGCTCAAACTGGCGCGCAAACTACAAGTTTACCCTTATTTCCACGAACTGGAAAGCCGTCAGGCTCCGGTCGTGAAGATGGAAAACCACCGCGTGATCATGCTGGGCAGCAACAACTACCTCGGTTTCACGGAGAACGAGGCAGTGATCAAAGCCGGACATGACGCGCTGGACAAATACGGCACAGGCGTAAGCGGCAGCCGTTTTCTGAACGGAACGCTGGACCTGCACCTGCAACTGGAGAAAGAGCTGGCAGAGTTCACGGGATACGAGGAGTGCATGACCGTCTCCACGGGTTTCCAGACCAACCTGGCAATCATCTCCGCCATCTGCGGCAAGGACGACTACATCCTCAACGACCGTGAGAACCACGCTTCGATATACGACGCATGCCGTCTGAGTTTCGCGAAGGTACTCCGTTACCGCCACTCGGACATGCAGGATCTGGAGCGTCAGCTCAAGTCGATCCCGGAGAACGCAGGCAAGCTGATCGTCACAGACGGCGTGTTCTCCATGCGCGGCGACATATGCAAGCTGCCGGAGATATGCGCTCTGGCGGAGAAATACCATGCCCGTGTGATGGTGGATGACGCGCACGGCTTCGGTGTGTTAGGTCCCGGCGGACGAGGCACGGCAGCCCATTTCGGACTGACCGACAAGGTGGACATCACCATGCTGACGTTCTCCAAGTCGCTGGCTTCTATCGGCGGATGTATGCTGACGAGCCACCGCGTAGCCGACTGGCTGCGCCACGTGAGCCGACCGTTCATCTTCTCGGCTGCCATCACCCCCTGCTCCACCGCTACGGCGTTGGAGGCATTGCACCAGCTCATCCTCGACCCCGAGCGTCCGACACGGCTGATGAACATCGCCAAGTATTTCCAGAAGAGCCTTCTCGCTGCAGGAATCAAGATCATCGAAGCACCGACGCCTATTGTACCGATCTTCACCTACAAGACGCTGGACACGCTCTATTTCGGCAAGAAGATGTTCGAGGAAGGTGTGTATGTGAACCCCGTTATTGCACCGGCTTGCGTAGAAGGCGAGTGCCTGCTGCGTACGACGCTGATGGCAACACACACCGAACCGGTCATCGACGAAGCGACAGAGATCATCGCCCGTGTCCTCAAAGAGGGTGCACCGGAAGGACTGGCGTATTGATAGAAGACCGTCAGCCTGCGGCTGAAAGCCAATAAAAGACAAAAGGACAATGGACAAAGAACAAAGGACATTAGTCATCACCGGAGGTAGTTCCGGCATAGGCAAAGCAACAGCCTCGCTCTTTTGTGAGCGGGGCTGGCGTGTTTTTGAACTGAGCAGACATGGGGCAAAGGAGTCGAAAGTAGAAAGTCGAAAGACCGCTACGCTCAAAGCCACAGGCGAAATCATGCATATCACCTGTGACGTGTGCTCGGAAGAGAGTTGCCGGACGGCGGTAGCGGAAGTGCTGCGGCAGACCGACCGGATAGACGTCGTCATCTCCAATGCAGGCTATGGTATATCGGGTCCGATTGAGTTCACGGAGATAGCGGACGCCGAGCACCAGATGGATGTCAATTTCATGGGCGCCGTGCGCTTCACACAAGCCGTTCTGCCGCAACTGCGCCGCCAGCGGTACGGCAGGATCATTTACACCTCCTCCGTAGCAGGTGTTCTGGCAGTGCCTTACCAGGCTTTCTACTCCGCATCCAAAGCAGCCGTCAACGCGATGGCTCTGGCGCTGGCAAACGAAGTGCGGGAGTTCGGGATCTCCGTCTCCGTGCTCATGCCGGGTGACGTGTCCACCGGCTTCACTGACGCGCGCCGCAAGTCCACCGCCGGAGCAGAGGTCTATCGTCACTCCGAGCAGGCTATCACCGCCATGGAGAAAGACGAGCGGGGAGGAATGGAGCCACGGAAGATGGCAGACCTCTTCTACCACATAGCTACCTGCCGCAACCCCCGGCCGCAATACGTCGGCGGTCTCCTGTACCGCACTTTCTGTTTCCTCAACAACATCCTTCCTACCCGTCTCGTCAACCGGATAGAAGGGAAAATGTACAGTTGATCATGCATATCCGAATTATCTCTCCGTCCGGTGCAATAGACCCCGTTTTTATTGACCAAGCAGCAGCACGTCTGCGCGGCTGGGGCCATGAAGTGAGCGAAGGAACACACGCCCGCGGCCGTTGGGGACGGTTTGCCGGCACGGACGAAGAGCGGCTGGAGGACATCCAAGATGCCATGCAGGACCCGTCGGTGGACGCTATCCTCTGTTCGCGCGGAGGGTACGGACTGCAACGCATCATCGACCGGGTGCCGAATATCACCAAACCCGTCATAGGCTTCAGCGACATCACCGCCCTCCATCAACTATCAACTATCAATTGTCAATTGTCAATTCACGCCATCATGTGCAAACATATCGCGACCCTGCCCGAAGACAGTGAGCCGATTGTGGCGTTGCGACGGGTGCTGGAGGGAAAAGGAATGGAATACCGGATTGCGCCGCACCCGCTGAACCGCTACGGCGAAGCGACAGCGCCGGTTATCGGAGGTAACCTCTCTGTCCTCTATGGCCTGCAAGGCACGCCTTATGACATTCGGTCAATTCTCAATTATCAATTCTCAATTCTCAATTATCAAAAGCCCCTGCTTTTGATCGAGGACGTTGGCGAACGGCATTACCACATTGACCGGATGATCAGAAATCTGAAAATGAGCGGCGTACTCGGTCACTTGGGCGGTCTTGTCGTAGGACAGTTCAGCGAATGCGAGCACGACCCGGGCATGAACTGCACGGTCTATGAAACAATAAAAGAGGCAGTCGCAGAATACGACTACCCCGTTCTTTTCAATGCGCCCTTCGGGCATGTAGAGCACAATTTGCCGATCTGGCTCGGCAAAGAGACGCAACTCTCCGTTACAGCCGAGGGTTCGGTACTCCGTACAGCACCCTTATCTCCGGCTCTCTGACCTCCACGGAAGGCGGTGTCTCCTCTTCTTGCGGCTGCGACTCAGCCGCTTTTTTCTGTACATGGCAACCCGCCAGCATGACAGTCAGCATGCCTAACAATACGTTCGTCCGGATCAGAAAACGCTTTCTCATACTCATAAGATGGTAACCCGTCCGTCCACAGCGGCGCGGATGGTGTCTTGTTCTTTAGCTGTTTGTATATACAGGTCGCGAATCAGCTGCTTGCTGTCCCAGTAATCGGAATAGCGCGTCAACGCGGTCATGTGATCCGCTCCGCCGGTCATGTAGTTGCTGGTGGCTACGGTGTAGGTCTTGTCCGGCTGAACGGCTTTGCCTCCCACCGTCACTTCCGCCAGCTGTCCGTCCACGGCCGTCATACGCATGCCTGCGAGTCCTTGCGCCCCGTACGAGACGATCGAGTCGCATAGTTCGATCAGGTTCTCGCCCGTGAGCGTAATGACGACGAGCGTGTTCTCAAACGGCATGACGGTGTATATCTGACCGAACGTGAGGTTCCCGGGCAGCCATTCTCCGCGTACGCTGCCCATATTGACGAATGCAAGATCGACCTTGCCGGGGTATAGCTGCTTGGCAGCCTCCCACAGTGCATCGGTCAGCCAGTTGAGCAGCGGACATTCGGGCGCACCTACCCACAACGTGTCCGGAACATAGCCCACCTTGACGCTCATCTCGCGGTCCACCACTTCTTTATAAGGTGCGAGGCGCTGCAGGTAGGCGGAGTCCAGGATCGAGTCACAGGAGGCGTCCACCTTAAGCGCCTCTGTATGAACCGATTTCACCTGCATCGGTTTATGGCAGGACGAAAAAAGGGACAAGCAAAGAATAGTGAATAATGAATAATTAATAAGGACTGATTTTTTCATAAGCTATTGCTTTTGACTTTCGACTTTCCATACGGCTTCAGCCGATCGTTCGAGGCTTAGCCGAGATAAGAACTATCAACTAGACGGCTTCTTTCAACTATCAACTATCAACTATCCATACGGCTTCAGCCAATCGTTCGAGGCTTAGCCGAGATAAGAACTTTCAACTATCAACTATCAACTCTCAACTTTCAACTATCATCGCCTTGGCTGTCTGTGCGGCGAGGCGTGCGTTGTTGAGGACTAATTGGATGTTCGCCGCCAAACTGTCACCTCCGGTCAGGTCTTTCACTTTCGCCAGCAGGAAGGGTGTGCACTGTTTGCCATGAATGCCGGCAGCCTCCATCTCGCTCAGCGCCTGCCCGATCGCCTGGTCAATGACCTCTTTGGGCATGGAGAATTCTTCGGGGATGGGGTTCGTGACAAGCATGCCGCCTTTGAGTCCGCAGTCTGTCTTGGCTTGGAACGCCGCCGCCAGTTCTTCGGGGGTGTCAATACGGTAGTCCACGCCGAAGCCGCTATGGCGTGTATAGAACGCCGGCAGTTCGTCAGTACCGTATCCTATCACCGGCACGCCCTTGGTCTCCAGGTATTCGAGCGTCAGCCCGAGGTCGAGGATCGACTTGGCTCCCGCACAGATGACCATGACCGGGGTCTGCGCCAGTTCCTCCAGGTCGGCAGAGATGTCGAAGGTCTGCTGCGCCCCGCGGTGAACGCCGCCAATTCCGCCGGTAGCAAAGACCTTGATGCCCGCCATGGCGGCAATGATCATGGTTGTTGTGACGGTTGTGGCGCCGTCCTCCTTGCGTGCGATGAGGACAGGCAGGTCGCGCCGCGAAGCCTTGGTCACCGCCTGACCTTTCTTACCGAGGTACTCAATCTCCTCGTGTGTACAGCCGGCTTTCAGCTTGCCGCCAATGACAGCTATTGTGGCAGGCACGGCTCCGTTCTCGCGGATCGTCTGCTCCACGCGCAGCGCCGTCTCTACGTTCTGCGGGTAAGGCATGCCGTGACTAATAATGGTCGATTCGAGTGCTACGACCGGCTTGCCTGCCGACAGCGCCGCTTGCACCTCATCCGATATAGAAAGATATTTATTCATTATAACAATATATTTGCGATGTCAGGGTTGACGGCTTTGAGGCTCATGAGTGTAGCCCTTGCCGCCATGAGACCGTACTGGGCGGTCTGCGGGAAGTCAATGCCTTTGGCATGTGCGTAAACCACGCCGGCGAGGAAAGCGTCTCCGGCACCGGTGGTATTTACTATCTCTCCCGGCAGCGCGGGGAAGAGCCATTCCTCCGCCGCCGTTCGGCAATAGACGCCTTCGCCGGAGAGGGTTATATAGACATGTGCGACGCCCAAGTCCAGCAGTCTCTGCGCCGCCTCGGCGTAGGTAGCCGTCTCGGTCACCGCCAGCGCCTCTTTGAGATTCAGTTTGAGGGTATGGAGATACGGCAGTTTGGCTTTGCGCAGGGCGTTCACCACGCGGTGCGCTTTGGTCGTACTGACGCCGTCGATAAAGAGCGGCGCGGTTACATTTTCCATGAGCCACCGGATGGCGTCTTCGCCAATATTGGTGTCCGCTACGATAAACTCGGACTGGTTGATCTCCCCGCTCCTTTTGGCGAGCCATTCAGGCGTGATAGCCTTGATAGCTTCTGTGTCCGCCACCGCGGCTATCATCTCGCCGCCGGAGTTGTTCATACACAGGTAAATGCCGGAGCGCACGCCGCTCACCCGTTCGGACAGATGCACGTCAATGCCTTGCTGCTTGCAATAGTCGTGCAGCAGTCCTCCGAAGAGGTCGTCTCCGAAGATAGTCAGCAACTGCGTCTTAGCTCCGAGCAGGACCAGGTTATGGGCGATATTCCTCGCCACGCCGCCGTAGCCGACCTCAATGTGTCCGGGATTGGAGTCTGCCGCAATGAAAGCGTCCGCCAGCGTAGCCGACATATCCACATTTGCGCCTCCTATAACTGAAACAGAAATCATTTACGATTGGGTCATTTATGATTTACGAGTGCAAATTTACTGCTTTTTTTGCATATACGCAAATATATAAAGAAAAAAAATGCTCTGAGGGCGCGGAAATCAGCAGTAAAAGGTATAAAAACAAAGAAGGATGTCTCCCGACATCCCAATCTTTTTACTTAACCTTAAATCTAATACCATGAAAAACACGGTGCAAAAGTACTGCTTTTTGACGAACTGACCAAATATTTTGCAAAAAAAGTGTTATAAAACATAAAACTGCAAAGCCCAGTTTACAAAAAACAGAACACTTAAACTTAAATCGAACATTTTATTTTTCATCTAATAAATCGGGTCTTTTCTGGCGTGTGTGCTCCAGCGATTGCTCATATTGCCATTCCTCGATCTTAGCCTGGTTGCCGGACAGGAGAATCTCGGGCACCTTCCATCCTTTGTATTCGGCAGGGCGTGTATAGACCCCTGCTTCGAGGAGTCCGTCCTGGAAGGAGTCATTGAGCGCGGACTCGACATCCCCGAGTGCACCGGGCAGGAGCCGCACGATTGCGTCAGTCATCATAGCAGCAGGCATTTCGCCTCCGGTGAGGACAAAATCGCCGATCGAGAACTCGCGCGTAATAAAATGATCGCGCACGCGCTGGTCCACGCCCTTATAATGGCCGCAGAGGATAATGATATTCTCTTTGAGGGAGAGGGAGTTGGCTGCTTTCTGGTCGAACCGTTCGCCGTCGGGAGCCGTGAAAATGATTTCGTCGTAATGCCGCTCGGCAGTGAGGGCGGAGATGCAGCGGTCGATAGGTTCGATCTGCAGCACCATGCCGGCACCGAAGCCGAAGGCGTAGTCGTCCACCTTGCGGTGTTTATCGAGGGTCCAGTCCCGCAGGTTATGCACATAAATCTCGCACAGCCCTTTGGCTTTCGCGCGGGCTATAATAGAATGGTTGAGGGGTGACTCCAGGAGTTCCGGACAACAAGTAATAATGTCGATTCGCATAATGTGATTTACGATTTAGGGTACAGGGTCGTAGCCGGAGCCTCCCCAGGGGTGGCAACGGAGGATGCGTTTGATACCGAGCCATGTACCTTTGAAGATACCGTATTTGAGCACCGCCTCTACCATGTACTGGCTGCAGGTAGGCGTATAGCGGCACGAAGGAGGCGTCAAGGGTGAGATGAACACCCGGTAGAAATAGACAGGGAGTAAAAACAATTTGCGGAGAAGAAGCCTGCCCCGTCCCTCCCCGGAAGGAGGGAGATTATTTTCAGAGTGTTCGCTATTCATTGGCTTTTATCTTTTTCAAGGCTTTGATGACGGCTTTCTCTACAACCGCATAGGGCTGTATCTCTTTGTCAATATAATTGAAGGCGATGAGGTAACTCCGTTGACCGCTTTGTTGCAAGGTCTCTAAGGCTGTAGGATCGCTGGCGCCGGAAGACCGCTCCGCTGTTAGAATCCCTTGGTTGAGGCGGTACGCCTCGCGCATGAGACGCCGCAGACGGTTTCTATCCACGGCATGTTTGAAGAGCGATTTGGGAGCCCAGACCAGAACCGAGTTTTGGTCATTCACCTGCCATGTGATCCGGAGAGGCCACGAAGTGAACCGTTTGCCGGACTTATAGAAGGCAGCAATCCGTTCCTTGCCGCAGAGGCGGCTATGTTTGGGAAAGGAGTTAGACATTTTTCTCCAAATACTCCGCTATTGCCATAGGCAGGGAGGCGAAGGTCTTGCCGGGACCTGCCTCTATATCCACGCGGTAACCCGCCTCCTCAAGAGCACGGATAGTGCCTTCTCCGAAAGCCGCGATGAGCGTATCGCCCTGTTTCCAGTCCGGGAAGTTCTCCCGCAGCGAAGTGACGCCTGCCGGCGTAAAGAGCCCTATCAGATCATACTCGAAAGGTTTATCCTTGGGCCATGGCGTTGTGACGGTCCGATACATAATAGCCGGTGTCACCTCCACGCCGTTGAGGGCGAACATATTGATCTGGTCGTCCGTATGGATGTCGGAAAGCACCATCAGATATTTCTCGTTCGGCCGGCGGTGCATGGCAGGAAGAAGGTCTTCGAACTTATTGCCCTGCTCGGGGAAGAAGACTTTCCGTTTGCGGTAATTGATAAATTTCTGCAGATAGAGCCCCACCTGCTCCGAATTGCAATAATAGTGCATCGAGTCGGGGACGTTCAGCCGCATTTCCTCACACATGCGGAAGTAATGCTCCGCGCCGAGGCGTGAGTTCAGTATGACCGCCGTATAGTCCAGAGGGTTGATGCGCTGTTTGCGGAACTCGCTCGCCGAAAGGCCTTCGACATGAATAAACTGATAAAAGTCGCATTCCACGCCAAACTGTCCCTCCAGACGAGAATAAGGGTTATGTTCCGTCGTAGGACGAGGTTGAGAAAAAAGAAGTCTTTTAATCATATGATTGATATCGTTTTTGCAGAAAATAATACCATGGCTGCCATAGGCAGCAGTTCTAATGTAGCCATGTATACCAGGAGATAGAGGAGTGCTATCGGTTTGCGCACAAACTGACGCACCCCGCGGTACATCCACAGCAGGAAGAAGACACCTCCCAAGATCCCCAGAAGCCATCCGGATGCTACGGGCGAGTCGATATGCACGAAAAGGAGCAGCAGGGGGTACAGAACCACCATCGCTAGTGTACATATATTGGAATAATGTTCGCCCGCCTCGCCGTAAGAGCGCGTAAGCCGGAAGGTATAGTCAACCAGAAGGATCAGCAGTGTCTTCACAATCAGTACACCGAGAATAACCCCGCATACCGCAGCAAAAGCGGCTCCGGAGAAGCGGTCCTCGGGGCGGAAACACAGGCATAGCCCCATGGCCAGGGTGCCTATCCGGAAAAGCGTGATGAAGAGCTGCGCCAGGTAGTTGACCGGCGCATCTTTGTATGTCCGCTCGGCATGCACAGTAAGCGACGAGGCGGCTTGGCTGATCACGCCGGGTTGCAGCCACTCGCTGAGGAACGCCATGACAAGCAGTAGCAGCATCGTCCATCCGCACCAAGGTGCAGTCAGCGGAGAGATAATATGCGGGAGGGAGGTCAGCATTCAGTGGTCCAGAGATACATTTTGTCCCCTCTGCGGATGAGGGTTTCCGTTTTGATTGCAAAATATTGTCCTTTCTCCACGCGTGCGGTAGGTTTGCCTTGGTCGTCATGCATGTTATGTGCGACGCACTCATACACGCCGGTGGTCTCGCCGGTAATGAGCAGTTCCTGCCCTTCCTCTATGCTGTCCACGGCCTCAAGCACAAACTCTGCCACGCTCAGGTTCTTGAAGAAATTGGTGCATTTGGCAGCATAGATCTTCTTGCGCGTTGCTTTATTGCCATAGGAATGGGTCCATTCGCCCAGCCGCTGACCTTGATAATAACCGTCCCAGAAGCCGCGGTTGAAGACACGGCTGAGCCGTTCGTTCCAGTCCGCTATCTTCGGTTCAATGACCGTGTCGTCGTCATACTCGCCGCGACGCCATGCCTCCACTGCCTCTTTGTAGCATTTCACGACCGTAGAGACATACTCCGCTCCTCGTGCGCGCCCTTCTATCTTGAGGACCCGCACGCCGGCATCCAGCATCTTGTTGAGGAAATGGATCGTTTTCAGATCCTTCGGCGACATGATGTACTGGTTGTCAATGTCCAGCTCCAGATCAGACGACTTGTCTTTGACGGTATAGCCACGCCTGCACACCTGCACGCACGCCCCCCGGTTAGCCGAGAGACCGTAGTTATTGAGACTCAGGTAGCATTTGCCGCTGACCGCCATACACAATGCGCCGTGACAGAACATCTCGATGCGAATAGGCTGACCGCTCCGTCCGCATATGTGCTGCTCCTCGATGTCGCGATAGATAGACGCGACCTGCTCCATGTTCAGTTCGCGCGCCAGGACAACGACATCCGCAAACTGCGCATAGAACCGCAGCGCCTCGGTGTTCGCTATGTTAAGCTGGGTGGAGAGATGTACCTCCTGACCGATGCTGTTAGCGTACTGCATTACCGCGATGTCGCTTGCAATAACAGCGTCCACGCCCACGGCATGCGCCTTGTCCACTATCTCGCGCATCAGAGGCAGATCCTCGGGGTACATGACCGTATTGACCGTCAGGTAGGTCTTTACGCCCGCTTCACGGCATGTGGACACGATTGTAGCCATGTCTTCTGTGGTAAAATTGACCGAACTGCGTGCGCGCATGTTCAGGTGCTCTATACCGAAATAGACAGAGGTGGCTCCGGCTTGTATCGCCGCAGCCAGACTCTCCCAACAACCGACAGGAGCCATGATATTTACCATCGGGTCATTTACCATTGGGTCATTTAGCATTTTGTATCAGGTACTCCGCTATCTGTACCGCGTTGAGTGCTGCACCCTTTCGGATCTGGTCGCTCACGCACCAGAAACTGAGTCCGTTCTCGTCCGTCAGATCCTTTCTGATACGGCCTACAAAGACCTCGTCCTTGCCGCTCAGGAACAGCGGCATCGGATAGACCTTGTTCTCCGGTTCGTCCATCAGCACACACCCGGGAGCCTGTGCGAAAGCCTCTCTCGCCTCCGCCACGCTGACCGGCCGCTCTGTCTCGACCCACACGCTCTCGCTATGCGCCCTGAGCGACGGCACACGCACACAGGTAGCACTGACCTTGACATCCGAATGCATGATCTTGCGCGTCTCATTGTACATTTTCATCTCTTCCTTGGTATAGCCGTTGTCGGTAAAGACATCGATATGAGGGATGACATTATACGCCAACTGATACGCGAATTTGTTTACCGTCACTTCCTCTCCGTTCAGCAGTTGACGGTATTGTGTCTCCAACTCTTTCATTGCCTGCGCCCCTGCTCCCGAAGCCGCTTGATACGTGGACACACGCACGCGGCGGATATGGCTCAGACGCTCTATGGCCTGCAGAGCCACCACCATCTGGATCGTCGTACAGTTAGGATTAGCAATGATGTTCCGCGGACGGATCAACGCATCTTTGGCGTTCACCTCCGGAACGACCAAAGGCACATCGTCATCCATCCGGAAGGCGGATGAGTTATCTATCATTACCGCGCCGTAGCGGGTGATGTCCTCCGCGTACATACGCGAGACGCTCGCGCCCGCGGAAGTAAAAGCAATATCGACGCCCCGGAAGGCGTCGCCGTGTTGCAACAACTGTACTTCGTACTCTTTGCCGCAAAATTCATACTTAGTGCCGGCACTCCTCTCCGAGCCGAACAAACGTAGTTCGGAGAGAGGGAATTGCCGCTGTGCAAGCACAGCCAGCAATTCCTGTCCGACGGCGCCGGAGGCGCCTACAATCGCGATAACCATAATTAAGCCAATGCGATGATAATGTCAGCTTCAGCCTCAGTGAAGGTAATCTTACCTTCGCGAGCCAGCCAACCCAGCGCCAGGTAAAGCTCCTCGTTTTTCAGTTTCGTAGCTTTCTTGAGGGCTTTCAGACCCTGTGCACCGTTCTGCAGGGCATTCCAGAGAAGACCTGCGTTTTCTCCAATTTTTGCAATCATAATACCTTAATTTTAGTTAGACTAATTGAGTGAATTATGGGTCACTCTTCCCATTTCTTAAATATCAGGCACGCGTTGTGACCACCGAAACCAAACGTGTTGCTCAGGGCGTATTTTATATTCCGCTTCTGGGCTTTCCCGAATGTAAAATTGATGCGGTAGTCGATATTTTCATCCTCGTCCTCCGGATCATGGTTGATGGTAGGCGGGATGATTCCGTCTTTCAGAGCCATGACACATGTCAACGCCTCTACGGCGCCCGTCGCACCGATCAGATGTCCTGTCATAGACTTCGTCGAGTCAAGATTCATCTCATACACATGATCGCCGAACACGCGCTGGATAGCTTTCACTTCCGTCACGTCGCCCAGAGGGGTGGATGTGCCGTGCGTATTGATAAAATCAATCTGTTCCGGCTGCAGACCCGCATCCTTGATAGCCAGCCTCATCACTCTCTCTGCGCCCTTGCCTTCCGGGTCCGGTGCTGTCATATGATAAGCATCGGATGTCATACCCTCGCCCACTATCTCGGCGTATATCTTTGCGCCGCGGGCCTTGGCATGCTCATAATCCTCCAGGATCAGGCATGCAGCTCCTTCGCCCAACGCAAAACCGTCTCGTGATTTGGAGAAGGGCCTGCTCGCCGTCTCGGGCGAGTCATTACGGGTAGAGAGCGCATGCAGCGAGTTAAAACCGCCTATGCCGGTGTATGTGACATCTGCGTCGGCACCGCCTGTCAGCAGTACATCCGCATGCCCAAGCCGGATCTGGTCAAATGCGGATCCTACCGCGTGGGAAGAAGAGGAACAGGCTGTGGACACCGAGAAACTGGGACCACCGAGACCGAAACGAATAGAAATCTGACCGGCAGCAATGCTCGGAATGGCCTTCGGGATCATGAACGGGTTAAAACGCGGTACTCCGTCACCTTTGGCGAAATCAATGTTTTCCTCCTCGGTGGACTGCAGGCCTCCCATTCCGCTTCCCCATATAACACCTACGCGGCTTCGATCCTCTTTCTCCAGATCCAAACCGCTGTCTATTAGCGCCTCGTTAGCCACCCACACCGAGAACTGGGAATAGCGGTCCATCTTACGCGCCTCCTTGCGGTCCATTAACGGGGAGGGGTCAAAGCCCTTCACCTCGCCGGCAAAATGAGTCTTGAACAGAGTGGCATCAAAAGAAGTAATCGGAGCTATTCCGTTTACTCCGTTAACCAATGCCTGCCAAGTCTCCGGTGCCGAATTCCCTACCGGCGTCAACGCTCCCAGACCAGTTATTACTACTCGTCTCAACTGCATATATGACAAAATGTGATATAAAAAAGTATACGAGTTTACAGTTTTCCCGTAAACTCGCAGACCAATGTGTAAAGAGAATTACTTCGCTAATTTACCCTCTACATAAGCGATAGCGTCGCCTACGGTAGCAATTTTCTGAGTGTCCTCATCAGGAATTTCGATTCCGAACTCTTTCTCGAATTCCATGATCATCTCCACTGTATCCAGGGAGTCTGCACCCAGATCTGTTTGGAAATTAGCCTCACGTGTTACCTGAGACTCTTCTACACCAAGTTTATCAGCAATGATTGCTTTTACTTTTGCTTCAACTTCTGCCATAATACTAAATGTTTAATTAATATATGTTTTTCTTAATTTTCGTAATCTTCGATATACGCGCATTCCGCAAAATCGGTGCAAAATTACTGCTTTTTTTTTAAATGAGCAAATTTTTTTGCGTTATTTTTCCATTTTGTCACTTAAATCTAACACTATCTTGCCCAAATAGACTCCACTCTTGCCCATTTGGCACAATGGAATGCTGTCGCCGTCCAAGTTCGCTACGCGAAGTTTGTCATAAAACTTATGGGTGTGACCTCCTATCACTACATCGATGCCGCGAGTGCATGTTACCATGACAGAATCGCACGCATCTGTTTTGGCCTTGCCCATTGTTCCCATATGGCTTAAGCAAACCACCACATCGCATCCTTGCGCATGCAATGTGTCCGCCATCCTCTGGGCTACTGCGTACGGTTCCAGATACTGAGCAGGCTCGAAATTCCGGTCGGAGATAATTCCTTTGGGATTGCATCCAAGCCCGAAGATACCGACCCTCAATCCACCTTTCTTTACTATCGTATAAGGCCGAACCAACCCCTCTACCGGCGTGCCGGTAAAATCATAATTGGCACATACGATCGGGAACTGCGCCTGTTTCAGCACCATGGCGAGAGAGTCCAGACCATTATCAAACTCATGGTTTCCCAGCGTAGCGGCATCATAGCCGATATAATTCATCGCGTCTATCTCCACTCTGCCGCGATAGAGGTTGAAATACGGAGTCCCCTGACTGAAATCACCGGCATCCACCAGCAACAAGTCCGGATCCTTCTTCCTTTCCTGCTTGATCAGCCCCATTCGCCGGGCATACCCGCCCTGACCGTTATCTTTGGGCTCCACCTGGGAATGAGTGTCATTGGTATGCAGAATCGTCAAATGCGCCTCTTGCGGTGTACAAGCCGCAATACAAAAAATAATGAATAATAAATAATAAATATTTTTCATACTATTATGATTTATTCCTTTCAAGGGGCAAGGTCTCTAGAATCGTTTGTTTATCTCCTCGTCAGTCAGCAACGAAACGATCACCTTTCCGTCCGCCGTGCGGCGATAAGACGGTAGCGCAACGAGTTTCATGAGCATGTCGCGCATCTCAGCCTCTGTCAACTGTTTGCCGTAGGGAATAGCACTTTGCTCGGCAAGCGCAAGAGCGATCTGTTCGCGCCATTCGCGCCGGGTGTCTGCGCTCCGCTCGCGGACCTGATGTAAGATATGCTGCAAAACCGGCAGCGGAGAATGTGAGGCCGTCTGCGACGGAACGCCCAGAACCGAATAGCTGTCAGGACTGAGTTGCTCCATATCAAAACCGATAGCGCGCAAATCAGGCAGGATCTGCGCCAGCAATATCATCTCATCCTGAGGCAATGTCAGCACCTCCGGAAACAGCAACTGCTGCATCGCTCCTTGTGTATGCTCCAATTGCTCGATAAACTGAGCGTAAAGCACCGCCATGTGAGCCCGATGTTGATTGATCAGCACCAGTCCTTGCGCGCTCGGAGCCAGTATATATCTGCCTCCGTATTGCCATAGCGGACAGCATTCCGCCTCTTCCGGCCGCAGGAGTTCGTCATGAACCGCAGCAGGTGCATCACTAAGAGGCTTCGCCGCGTTCAGCCCTTCATAGAGGCTCTCCCAGTTCGTCGGAGCCTTGTCGGGATAAACAACTCCCCGGGAATGAAAGGGGTTATATGTCGGATCCACCGTCACGCGGGGAGCGGAAACATGCGAATCCGTCGGCTGAGGAATATCTATGCGTCCCGATGTATCGAAATCTATCTGCGGTGCAAGAGTAAACTTGCCCAGCGCCTCACGGACAGAAGCCAGCAGAATCTGGAAAATAGTCTGCTCGTCGGCAAACTTGATTTCCGTTTTCGTAGGATGGATATTGACATCGATAGCCTCCGGAGCAATATCGAAATAGATAAAGAAAGACGGCTGATAGTCCGCGGCAAGCATTCCCGAATAAGCCGTCTGAACCGCTTTCAGGAAATACGGATGGCGCATATAGCGGCCGTTCACAAAGAAAAACTGTTCGGCCTTGCGGGTCGCACTCTCGGGCTTCACCACAAACCCGCGGATCGACACCAATTCCGTCTCCGTATTGATATCCACGAATGACGAGGTATAGACATTCCTTTTCGGGTTGCCGAACACCGCCTCGATGCGTTGTTTCTCCGTTCCGGACGGCAACTCCATAAGGATCTCGTCGTTATGCACAAAGGTAAACGAAACCCTGGGATAAACCAGCACGATGTGATAGAACTCCGTCAACAAGTTGCGCAACTCGGTCTGATCCGTCTTGAGGAACTTTCGCCGTACAGGCACATTGAAGAAAAGGTTGCTCACCTTGATATTCGTTCCTACCGGGCAAACGCACGGCTCCTGGCGGACAACATCCGAGCCATGAATCTCTATCAGGGTTCCCGTTTCGTCCTCCGCCCTGCGGGTCGTCATCTCTACTTGGGCTACGGCGCATATAGAAGCCAGTGCTTCGCCGCGGAAACCCATCGTACGCAGAGAAAACAGATCCTGCGCTTCGCGGATCTTGCTCGTCGCATGGCGTTCAAAGGCCAGACGGGCGTCCATCTCGCTCATGCCCGTGCCATTATCTATTACCTGCAGAAGTGTGCGACCGGCATCACGGACAATCACTTGGACACGGGTAGCACCCGCATCCAGGCTGTTCTCCACCAGCTCTTTCAGACACGACGCGGGACGTTGGATAACCTCGCCTGCCGCTATCTGATTTGCTACGCTGTCCGGTAATAGATGAATGATATCCATGCTCTTTCTCAAACTATAGGTTAGCCCAACTCATCCCGGGGCTTCCTATAATAAAATATACACCCCGAAAATCAGGATGGCAAGAAGAGCGATCAGCAACAAGAGCCGCGACGGACGTTTCCTGCGCAACTCTGTCATATTCTTCTCATGCTCCTCTCGGAACGACCCGTGATGAAGACGCGCAAGTTTTCTATCCTTGCGCGCCTCCTTATCCTTATCGTAGTAAATGGGGCGATAGTCCCACTCACGGGGTTTGTTTACTTTCGGAAATAATACCGACATTATTTAACGATTGCTTGGAACTCTGCGTCCTCTGCAAACTTAGCGAACTCAATATCCTGAGCTGCACGAGCCTTCAGGCTTGCATCCTGTGCGATAGCCGATTTCAGGTTCTCATAGACAGCTGCCTTGTCGTTGGTGCGGGCACCTACGATAGCTTTCAGGTAAGCGGTCGTTGCGTTCGGCTCTTTAACGTTTGCCAGTGTCTTGGCTGCGCCTGCATAGTCCTCGTCCAGGATCTGCTGAACAGCGGCGTTGTTCGATGCGGTCTCTCCGTATGCTTTCTTGGCTGCGTTGTAGTCACCCTTAGCGGTGTACAGCGTACCCAGAGCGGCATTCAGGTTAGCCTTCGTTCCGGCTGCTTTGCCCAGATACTCTTCTGCTTTTGCCAGATCACCGTCTGCAATAGCGGCAACACCTGCGTTGTAGTTCACGTCCGGATCATTCGGCTGGATCTCCAATGCCTTGCTGTAGCAGCGGCGAGCCTCTGCGATATCTCCGTTGCTGAAGTAGATCTGACCCATGCTGTTCCATGCGCGGTAGTCGTTGTATTGGTCTGCAGCTTGTTTGTAGATAGCCAGTTTCTCAGCCTTGTCCTCGGTCAGAGTAGCAGCATAAAGCAACTCCTCTACGCTCAGCTGGGAAGCATCTTTCTTGGCGATCTCGCGGATCTCATCATCGCTCTTGCCGATCAGGTCGGTTGTCAGGATCAGACGGCTGCGGCGGAGTGCCGGCAGGATCTCCTCTGCGATTGTGCCATATACTGCGCTCAGGTTCTTGATCTGTGCCTCGCGCTCCTCAGGATCGCTGTACATCGACAGAACACGGAGAACGAGGTCTTTGTCTTGCATATTACTGTTCTCCATCGCTTTGCGGAAGCCTTCCCAGTCCTCAGCAGTGATATTCGACTCGATAGCCGTGTTCACTTTGTTCTTCTTGAGGTCTTTCTTCAGGAAGTTAGCTGCTGCTTTCTGACGGTTCTTAGCCAGGTTCTCGTTCAGGCTCATGCCGCCATCAGGAGATGCATAACCTGCTACCTCGATCTTGCTGATCTCTTTGCGCTCTGCCTCTTTGGCGTCCTTGATAGCTGCTTGGAGGTTCTTAACGCTCTCGCTCTTGGTCTCAGCCGAACGGAGCTCTGCGGATTGAATGAGGAACTTGATGTCTGCCTCGGTCAACTCCTGAATAACGCGTTGGAACTTGTCCGGAGTTCCGGCAGTCTTGTTGTCTCTTGCGTCTGCCAACTCGGAAGTAGCTACTACGCCGTCTGCAATCTTCAGATCAGGAATCTCAATCACTTTCTTTCCTACTTTGGCTTCGAAACGGAGATAAAGCTCCGATTTGCGCATTGCGGGAACATAGTCAAACGAGCAGCTCTGTTTGTAAGTACCGCCGTTCTTGTAATTAACGGTCTTGCCGTTCTCTTTTGCTTTCTCACCTACATAGGTAACAGGATCGCCTAATACCTCTTGGCCTTCGAATTTCAGCACCGGAGTAACGGTCAACACACCTTTCCGCGCAAATTTCTTCTCCGGGAATGTACCGGTAATCTCTGCGTTCACTTTGTTACCTACCTTCTCCAGAGGGCTCGGATTTACGGTAATCTCATCGGGTTTCGGTAACGATTTGTTACATGATGCCAACATTACCACTGCAGCAATGAGGCTAAGAAATAAACCTTTCTTCATATGCATATAAATTTGTTAATTTATGTTGATTTTCAAAATCCGCTGCAAATTTACTATAAAATTTTCGAATATGCAAGATTTTTGTAAAAAAAAACATTTATATGCCTAAAAATTTGCATATATGCAAGATTTGTAGTACCTTTGTACCCCGAAATGAACAAATTATAAATGACCAAATCGTAAATGGCTTTATGTTTATCATCGGCATTGCGGGCGGTACCGGCTCGGGTAAAACTACGGTAGTCAAAAAACTGATCGAGCGTCTTCCGAAAGGAGAAGTCGTTGTTATTCCACAAGACTCCTATTACAAAGACAGTAGCAACGTTCCTGTTGAGGAACGCCAGAATATCAACTTCGATCACCCCGATGCCTTCGACTGGCCGCTCCTCGCAAAGCATATCAAGATGCTCAAAGAGGGACAAGCCATCGAACAACCTATTTATTCTTATATCACGTGCACGCGTCAGAAAGAGACGATTCATATAGAGCCGAAAGAAGTGATTATTGTAGAAGGCATCATGGCGCTGCGGGAATTCAAGATGCGCGAGCAGATGGACCTGAAAATCTTTGTGGACGCCGATGCCGACGACCGTCTCATCCGGGTTATGAAACGCGATGTGGTGGAAAGAGGACGTACTGCAGAGGCTGTCATTGACCGCTATCAAAGAGTCCTCAAACCCATGCACGAACAGTTTATCGAACCGTGTAAAAGATTTGCGGACGTCATCGTGCCGCAGGGAGGACATAATAACGCGGCTATCAACATGCTTGCCAAATTCGTCAAACAGCAGCTCGCAGACAAATAAGGGACTTTTACGACTCGATTACGACTCGATTACGACTCATTTACGACTCATTTACGAGTTCAGAAACACGTGTTCGACGTCTTGAAAATGTACGCTCATTAAGATTTTGTTTTTTCAACTCTTTTATACATACTTGAAAATCGGCACCTTCACCCTGGGTGGAGGGTATGCTATGTTACCCCTCATACAACGGGAAGTGGTTGAGCGCAAAAAATGGATTGACGAGGAAGAGTTTCTCAATATGATCGCTCTCGCGCAAGCCGCGCCGGGACTTATTGCCGTCAATTCGGCTATTTTCATCGGATGGCGGATCGGAGGATGGAGAGGCGTCTGCGGAGCCGTGTTGGGGGCTGTACTGCCATCGTTCCTGATCATTCTTGCTATCGCGATGGTTTTCTCCGAATGGAAAGAACTGCCTGCCGTCGAAGCAGCATTCAAAGGGATTCGTCCTGCCGTAGTGGCGCTCATCGCTGCGCCGCTCTTCAAAATGGCGAAAGCGGCTAAGATCAGTTGGCTGACTTCCCTTATCCCGATTGCCGCAGCCTTGCTGATTTGGCTTGGGCATGTCAACCCCGTCTGGGTCATTCTCGCTACAATTGTCATTACGCTCTGCACCGAATGGATCATAAAACGTAATTCGTAATTCGTAATTTCTAAATGCTTTATCTGCAACTCTTCATATCGTTCTTCAAGATCGGACTCTTCGGATTCGGTGGAGGTCTGGCTATCTTGTCTTTGATCCAGATGGAAGTGGAACAATACGGATGGATGAGCCAGCAGGAGTTCGTCGATATTGTTGCTATCAGCCAGGTCACGCCCGGTCCGATCGGTATCAACTGTGCTACATATGTCGGTTATACCACTGCGGGATTCTGGGGAAGTGTCTTGGCTACATCCGCTATCATCCTGCCGAGTCTGATCATTATGCTGTCTATTTGCAGGGCGTATTTCTGGCTCAACCGGCGTTTTCATGACAATCCGTACTTCTCACAAACGCTGCGAATGCTCCGTTTCACGGTCCTCGGACTCATTGCCTCGGCGGCACTCATGCTCATCAAACCCGCGAATTTCATTGATTCTGCTTCGTGGATTATCTTTGCATTAGTGGCTTTCTGCACTATTCTGCCGGAAATCTCGAAACCGCTTGTAAACAAAACGCCCCCTCCGGTTAGGAAGGGGCTTGGGGCTGGTCTGTCTTTTGTTTCCCACCCTATTCTACTGATCGTTCTTGCCGGTCTTGCCGGCTACCTGATCTACCGTTGATTCTCTTTCGGCCGTCGTAACCGTCCGCGATACTCCGCTTGGTGGGCACGGGAACTGACACCCCTGTTCGCCACATAGCGGTCGTAATAAGAGATGATGAGTGTTGTTATCGGCAGCGCAATAATCATTCCTATCACACCGCACAGCGCACCCCAGATACTGAGACTGAGAAGGATAGCAGCCGGACTCATGCCGGTCACGTTTCCCATGATCTTAGGCGTCAGCACCATGTCCTGAATACTCTGTACCACGATAAAAACAACCGTCATCATCAATAATGTCAGCCATACCGGCTGCCCGGTCTGAGCCGACTGAATCAGACATAACACGATGCACGGAGGAATACCTAATGCCTGCATATAAGGCACCATATTCAGCAAACCGATAATCAATCCCATCGCAATACCCATCGGCATGCCGGTAATGGTAAAACCGATAGCGAACAGTATTCCTACGCAGGTAGCCACCATCGCCTGACCGCGGAAATAGGCGTTCATATTCCTGTCAATATCGCCCATGAGCGTTACAACTCTCGGACGGATCTTGCGGGGGATATACCTGCTGTAGTTCGCCCGGATATTGGGAAAATCGATCATCAGGAAAATCAGATACATAAATCCGATGAACACAACCAACAGTTCGCTCATCCAACTCAGTCCGCCTGTGATCCAGTTGCCGATTTTCGGCAGCAGTTCCTTGATCGAGGTGGTCAGTTCCGGATTAGCCAGTACGCTTTTCCAGTCCCAGTTCTCCTGCCATTGCAGCAGTTTCTCCTGAGTCTCGGCAGATACGTATTGGTTAATGTCGAAAGTAGCGATATAGCTTTGAAAACCCGCCCATGCAGTATTGACCTGATCCATTACCGGTTTACGCAATGCCGCAACAGCCCCGGCTACTATTCCTACCGCCAGGACCAGTGTCACGACTACCGCCAGCGCACGGTTCCGCACACGGCATTTGGTCTGGATAAACACCACAATCGGGTCCAGCACATAAGCCAACAGGAAACTGACGAAGAACGGCAGTAATACCCCGTAGAGACGACTGAACATACTTATTTACGGATCTTGCCGGTGATTAGGTTCCACACGCGGCTGAACAGATTCATATAGAAATTCAGTTCCCGCGTAGCATTCTCCACATGGCATTCCATCCGCACGCTCTGCAGCTCAGCCTGATGCTCCGCCTCCAGGGTCTTGAGTGCCAGTTCTTCTTCTGTCTGGATCTCTTTGCTCAGCAGTTTGATAAACGGATGGATAAACAGCGGTTTATAGAACGCTATAGCAATGATAATCAGCACAATATACACACATCCTATAATCAGAGCCGCAGCCCAGACAGGCATGTATGCAGACATCGCATCAATCGCCGCTACGGCGCCGAAGGAGAATAATGCCAGCACACATAACACCAGCGTAAAAATCAGCAGGAACAAGCCTAATACACGGCTGACGATACCGATGAGACGGAGACGTCCCACTTCTCCCATGGATTTACCGTAATCGGTCAACTCGTTCTTGAGTTGCTCTAAAATCTCGTTTTCCATACTTATGCTTCTTCTTTTACAGGTTCCTCTTTCGGTTGCTCTTCTACCGCGTTGGCTTCTGCCAGATCCTGCTTCAACCGGTCGCAGTAATCCTGCATGTGTTTCTTTGCCTCCTCGGCATAATCAGCAATCTGTTGACGCACTTCTTCTCCGTTTTTCGGAGTCAATAACATGGCAGCTGCTGCGCCTACCAATGCGCCGCCGATAAAGAGCGCGGCTCCTCTGAATAAGTTGTTCATGATAATACGGTTTTATTTATTGGTTTGTTGTAATCCTTCTATTAGTTTGTCCAATGACGGAATTATGTTTGTTATCTCTTCCATCGACACATGTTGGAGCACTTGTTTGCTTAAATCATCCGGTATGTTTTTTGCCTGTTCGCGCATAGCGATACCTTTCGGCGTAAGGGATACGATGCGTTGCCGCGTGTCTTTCTCACCGCGTTTGCGTACGATAAATCCGGCTTTCTCCATCCGTTGGAGAAGCGGTGTCACGGTGTTTGTCTCCAGATGCAGCCGTTTCGCAATGTCGTTCACCGGCTGCTGATCCTTCTCCCAAAGCACAAGAAGCACCAAGTACTGCGGATAAGTGATCCCTAATGGTTCGAAATAGGGATTATACGCTCCGGCCACCAGACGCGAAGCCGTGTATAGCCGGAAACAGAGTTGGTTGTCTAATTTCAGTTGCTCGTACACCATGTCATTTACGATTTATTCATATACGATTGCGTACTTCATAGGATTGTATTGCAATATATAAATTTCTCAAATCCCGCTGCAAAGATACAACAAAAAATCCGAATATGCAAATTATGCTTGCATAAATTTGCTATTTGCAGGATTTTGCGAACGTAACTTCGGGGGAATTACAGAGTAAGGCGGAGTCCGAAGGTACTACTTTTTTCTGAAATATGCAAGGGAATCTGCCATTTTTCGGATATTTTCTTTTGTACTGCCCTCTTGGCTTCCTCTGTACCTTATTTCAGCATTTGTTCCACTTGGTTTTCACGGTCTCGTAGGGTTCTTCGATTTCATAGTTTATAAACCTTTCTTGTCTTTTTGGGTATATAGCCAGGCGACTATCGCGCCGCTGATATTGTGCCACACGCTGAAGATGGCACCGGGGATGGTCGCCATCGGGTATGCGGCAAAATGGAGCGTTGCCAAGGAAGAGGCAAGGCCGGAGTTCTGCATGCCTACTTCGATGGAGACGGCCCGTTTCTTGGGTTCGGGCATTCCTGTCAGTCTTCCTATCAGATAGCCGAGCCCCAACCCGAAGAGATTGTGGCACATCACTACAAGGATGATCAAGAAACCGCTTGCCAGCAGTTTGGAGGCATTGGCGGAGATGACGATAGAGACCGTAAAGGCGATAGCGACCGACGAGAAAGCCGGAAGATAATCCATCGCTTTCTCCGTGAACTTGGGCCACAGGCTCTTGATCACCAGACCTAATACGATAGGCAGAATGACCACCCATAGGATACTCAGCAACATGCCTGCCACGTCCACATGGATGCTCTCTCCCGCCAGTACCCATGTCAGCAAAGGGGTAAGCAGCGGGGCAAGCACGGTGGAGACACCGGTCATCCCGACCGACAAAGCAAGGTCGCCTTTCGCCAGATAGGTGATGACATTCGATGCCGTGCCGCCGGGACAGCAGCCTACCAATACCACGCCAAGCGCTAGTGCTTCGTCCAGTTGAAATACTTTAGCCAGCCCCCACGCCAGCAGCGGCATGACGGTGAACTGTGCCATACAGCCGATGATAATATCTTTCGGACGGCTGAAGACGATTTTGAAATCGTGGAGGTTGAGTGCCAGTCCCATACCGAACATCACCACGCCCAACAGGTAGTTGATGGTTTTGGTGGGTATGGGTTGCAACACAGCCGGAAACAGCAGCGAAAGCACGGCGCATACTAAAACCAGTACCGCCATGTATTTCGATATGTAGTGACAGAGTTGCTTCATTCGTTAGTCTTCTTTGTATATTTGGCTTTGACAATCTCGTAGGAGTTGCGGGTGAGGTCACATCTCTACATTCCTCGATATTCTTAGCCATAGGCACGATTATCTTCGATATTCATTTTGTTAATGTATTCAGGGTCTCGAACGACCGTTTGTTACCAGATCACGCAGAGCAGGGTGCGCCAGAGGGTGCTATACCATTTGCGTCCGAACAGCTGCTGGAAGTCAATAAAGGCGATGATATTGATAAGAAAACCGGGATAAGCATAGGGGTGGAATTCGAAATAAGGAACGAACCAACCTGTCACTAACACCCACACCACATTAATCATCTGCAGTTGCGCAATAATAAAGATGAGTGCTGTAAATATCTCCGCGAAATTATAGTTTACTTTGTTGCCCCCGGTAGCATCAGCAATGAACGGACATCCTTCGCGTGGCGACTTGCGAAAGAGCAGCCATGTTAAGAAGATAAACAAAATGGATTTGATGAGCAGCCCCATTGCTAAATGCTCGTCGAGCCACTCGTAATACACATCCGCGAAATGCGCCACTTTATGCACGGCGTTGTTAAAAGCTTCCGTTTCTTCAGGGGATAAATCTTGTGTATAAGCCTTATCTGCCAATTTCTGACTCAGACTTGTCTCAAGCGACACAACCGGTTTCTTTTCTGCCGGAACAATAAAGAGGGCTATAGCTAACAAGAGGCTGGTGCCTATGAGCAGTTGGAAGGGGCGCAAGAACTTCCTGCGCTTGCCGTTGAGAAAGTCTGCTATCACATAGCCGGGTCGCCAGATGAGATGCCACAACGTGCGCCAGTATTCTTTTTCTCCTAATTCCGCAAGCATGATACGGACGGCGGTCAGCATCGTTATTCGTTCGGGCTGCCGAGTCGTTTCCTGCTCTTCGGAAGCGTCCGCATCGTAGTATTTCTGCTTACGATGCAGTTCTTCGTAGTGTTCTTGGGTATAGGTACGCGCCTGCTGCGCTTTTTGTCGCAACCGTTGCCACCATTGGGCGATCTTGGAGGGCTTCTTATTTTTGTTTCTTTGCATCATCTATTGATTTGTTTTTTTCTTTGAGTACTTGGCTTTGACAATCTCGTAGGAGTTGCGGGTGAGGTCTTTGAGCAAGTCCTCTTCGGCGGCGTTGGCGTCCACGCCTATCCAGTATTTGGACGGCAGGTTGAACGGTTTGCCGATGCAGTCATAGCGTGCCTTGAGTTCGTCTATCCGTTCGGGCTGGCATTTGAGCGTCACGATGCCGTAATGGTCGATGTCCAGAAACGCAAACATGTGTCCGCAGACATAGAAAACCAGCACGCTCGACGCATACCTGAACGCCGTAAACGGCAGTTTCTCCTCTACGTCTGCGCCAAGCGAGAGGCAGTATTCTCTATAGTCTTCGATATTCTTAGCCATAGGCACGATTATCTTCGATGTTTATGCTTGGGTATCAATTGTTTTTAATCACTTGTACGGACGGGACATTCAGGCGGATGGCAAGCCACTGCTCCATACGGGCGAGATCTTCGTGGGTTAGTGTCTCCTTTTTATGGCTTGCAGCCGGTTTCTCGGAGATAACCAGCAGCACGGTGGAGTCTGCTCTTGCAAGGGTGATACGGTCTATGGACGACCACTGTGCGCGCAGTTCGTTGCTGATCTGCTCTGTTGGCAGAACCAGCGCTTCATAGGCATCCAGTTGTTGCCGGAGCACGCGAATCGAATCGTCTCGCTGGCGCAGTTGCTGCTCGGTGGACGCCAACCAGTCTCGCATGACCTCCGTCTCGTTCAAACGGTGAACTTCGATGGTGGCATCTTCCTGAAAGAGTATCTGCGCATGCGAGATGCCGTGTTTCTCTGCGTTCGTATAAAGCTGTGCGCGAGACTCAGGGCTCAGTGCCTCTCCTGCCAGCCGCAGCGTAAGCGTATAAGGTTTGACGGACATGTCTGTGCTGTAATCATAGATATAGGTGCCTCCGACGGCTTGGTTCTCCTTCACAAAATGCCGTGCTTCGGTAGTGAAGCGGTTCTCGCGGACAATACTGTATGCCGTGAAGAAACTGGGTACGAGCACAACGAGAATCAGCAAACCATAGGAGATGATTCTGCGGCGCGAGGTTCCGTCTTTCTCTTCCACCACAGGGAAACGCAAGTACTTGACAGCCAGAAAAGTAGCCAAGGCGATGAAGATACAGTTGATAAAGAACAGATAGAGCGCTCCTGCTGCGTATTGCCAGTTGAGGCTGGCGATACCGTAACCGACCGTACAGAGCGGCGGCATGAGTGCGGTAGCGATAGCCACGCCGGAGAGCACCGTCCCTTTCTCTTTGCGCGAGAGTTCCAAGATGCCGGCAATGCCTCCGAAGAAAGCGATGATGACGTCATAGACGGAAGGGTTGGTGCGCGCTAACAGTTCTGTTGGATTGTCCGTCTCCAGAGGCGTTACCACGAAATAGAGCGTCGATGCCAGAAGGCTGATAGCGAACATGATTCCGAGGTTCTTGAGCGACTGCAGCAGCAGGTCTGTGTCGTTGGTTCCCAAGCCCATGCCAAAACCGATAATCGGACTCATGAGAGGCGAGATAAGCATCGCGCCGATGATAACAGGGATGGAGTTGACATTCAAACCGACCGAAGCAATGACGATCGCCACAAAAAGGATGTAGATGTTCGGTCCGCGGAAAGGGATATTACTGCGGATATTGGCGCTGGCGGCAAGTACGTCGATGTAATCCGTCAGACTCAGTTGCTCGCGGAAGAACTGCTTTGCCCGTTCTTTGAATTCTGAATAGGTCATA
>JAFUUZ010000016.1 GCA_017471285.1 Paludibacteraceae bacterium
ATCATGGCGATGGAGTTTGACAGCGACGAGTATGACGTGGTAATCGGTATGGATGTTATCGGCAAGGGCGACTTAGCCATAACGAATCTGAACGACAGAACTACATTCTCATTCCGCATCCCGTCGGCGGAGGTAATTGATGTCTCGAAAGAATAACTTTCGTATAGCAACCAGGCAGTTCTCTGTTTTTGCCCTATACATTCATTATATTATAGGCCGTCCGTCGTGGCGGTCTTTTTTCTTGCCCCTTTGGCTTAAGCCGCTTCCCCGTTTGGCGGGGACGCTCAAATCTCCAGAACACAGCAAGGTATGTTTTGCGCCGCTCGAAACTCCGTGAGCCGCTCAAAACTCCTTGCTGAGCCGAAGGGAAATCATGCTCACCGAAGAGGAATACTTTCGGCTGATGGAGCAGGCTGGCCGGATGGCAACGGGCGATGAGGTCATCCGTATTGCCACCAACGAGGGCATTGAGACTTTCTCACCGCCTGTGTTCGCCGCCTATTGCAGCAGCGACGGCCGCAACTTCCTCACCCGTCTGGCTCATTACAAACGGCTTGTCGGTCCATATCCACACCCTGCCCAGCGAACTGCCAACGGTCATCAGCGAACTCGGTGCCCGCCGTGTGCTGACCTACCACAACTCCAAATACGCCCTTGCCAACCACTCTTGGACGGAACCGCTCGACAGCATCTATGCCCATGCACAGGGCAAGTCATGGCAGTTGCTTACCCCTCGCATCGGTGAACGGGTACGGCTAAACGAGCAGCAGACATTCAGGAAGTGGTGGAGGTGAGCGCTGGCACTCATCTGTCTGGGCATCGGCGACAACCAGAAGATTGCCGACATCCTCCGCTCCAGCCTCACCACCATCTACACATATCGCTCAAAACTGAAGTCACGCATAGCCATGATGCCAGACTGGACAGGCCATGCTCATGTAGAGCAGAGGAACGTTATACCCTATATCGCCCTGCATCGCCCTTCTGCCTCAGCGCCTCGCGCCGCTCCGTGGGTGTCTGCTTGCGCTCCCGACGGATGACGACGCAGAAATTCGTGTGCGAGCCGAGACCCGAACGACGTGCCACCTCCGCCAGCGGCAGGTCGGTGTAGCGCAGCAGGTCGTCGGCCAGCCGCAACTGGTAGGCCATGCGGAAGTCTGGCCCCGACATGCCCGTCAGGATGAAGATGAGCGCATCCATGTCCTCCGTCCGCAGCCCGTATATTTTGCAGAACGACTTCACCTCGTCCTTGCCCTCCGTCAGCCGCCGCAGGTAGTGGTCCATCACCTCCACGCCCGTCGGATGCAGCCGTCGCTCCACCTCGTCGTAGTGCATCACGCCCTCCTCGTCATACCGCCGCCGCGCCGTGAAGGGCGAGATATACACCTCGTCCAGCGTCCACTGCGGCTTGCCCCGAAACTTCCTCGGCGGCCGTTTTCTCCATTCAAAATACGTCATACGCTTGCCTCTTTGTCCGTTTTCGGTGCGAAGTTACACATTTTCCGCCACACCGCCAAGGATTTTTGCCACAAATTGCCATTCAGATTTTACTAAAGCCCGAAACGGCATAAAAGAAATGTGAGACAATTTTATCACAAACCGAGTTGTGAATAAATTGTAACGAAGTAATTTTATCACAATACGGGTTGGCAATAAATTATAACGAAACAATTTTATCACAATTCGGGCAGCGGTAAAATCTAAGCCGTTATCCACCCTCTCCTTTGCCAAATTTGTTGCTTCTGCGCCATACATCTGCCTCCGCTGCGCCCTCCGTATCGCTTCCGAACGATCAAGTAGCCGCCTCTTTGCACTCAGCGTTCCAACTTTTCGAAGAAGATGCCTCCCCTCCGCGCTCTGCGACCTCATCATATTGCATATAATCGCCTCAAAATCTCCAAATTCTTCCGCTCTATCCGCGTCAGACCCTCCAAATTCTATCTTTTTTGAAACTTTCACAGCATATTGCCTTATAATTTGCGGAAAAGTTGTAACTTTGCATCCGTATTTCATCAATAATGACAATGGCAGACAATCAAATAGATATTCGCACGGTTTCCGTTTTTTCTGGTGCAGGCGGTTTGGACATCGGCGCAATCGAGGCTGGTGCCCATGTGATTTGGGCCAACGACATGATGAAGGAAGCCTGCCAGACTTACAGGACGAATATTGGCGAGCACATTGTCTGTGGTGACATTAACGAGAAAATGAAAGATCTGGACGGTCTCAGCGACATTTCATTGGTCATTGGCGGACCGCCCTGTCAGGGATTCTCTGTAGCAGGAAAAATGGATGCCAATGACAAGCGTAGCCAGCTTATTTGGAGCTACTTATCAGTATTGGAGAAGCTAAAGCCCCGTGCGTTTGTGATGGAAAACGTTAAGGCTCTCGGTACTTTGAAAAAATGGGAGGGAACGCGTAATTTGCTTATCAGCTCCATGCGTAAACTCGGTTACTCTGTGAATTTCATGGTACTCAATGCAAAAGACTTTGACGTGCCCCAGGCGCGCGAACGTATTTTCATAGTTGGATTCCAGGGCGACTCTACTATTGTTCCTGACTTATACAAAATGATTGAACCGTACCGTAAGCCAGCAAAGACTGTTCGAGAAGTACTTCTGACTCTCGACAAGGCTGGAACGGGCAACAATCAGGACGTGTGCCGTGCAAGGATTACGCTTGCCCAGCATCCCGTGTTGCGCAGAACCCCTTACGCAGGCATGATATTCAATGGCCTCGGCCGTCCGCTCCGGCTTGACAGTTATTCGGCTACCCTGCCAGCCTCTATGGGCGGCAACAAAACACCCATCATAGACGAGAACGAACTATACAATCAAGCGGAACCGTGGGTGGATACCTATTTCGAGAGTCTCGTCAAAGACCCGAAAGTTCCAACCACTACAGTAGTCCCTGATTATATCCGCCGGATTACTGTTGCTGAAGCAGCTCTCATTCAGACATTCCCACGTGATTATAAATTTCAAGGCTCACAGTCGATGAAGTACACGCAGATTGGCAATGCAGTACCTTGCAATTTAGGAAAGGCTGTAGTAGCTATGGTAATAGACGTATTGAACAGAAAGACAAAGATGAAACATTCGTCCCAGACACTCTGGCTTAAAATTTGATTAAAGCACTATGGACTTAGAGAAACTTCACAAGAAAGCCGCCAAGCGGAGAAACAGTTTTGTAGAGGCTCGAATAGAAAAAACCTTGTCCGATATTTGTCGCAATCCAAAGGTAAAGGCTCCAATCCGTTACTTGATGTCAGGATTGGTAGCCAAGATAGAGAAACCCCATATCAATCTTCGCAAGCCCACTACTGCTTTGGGAGGCAACGATGCATACGAAGGCCGCGGCTATGACGAAAGAATCGTTGAACCATACGTGCTGAAGTACCAACTTCCGTGCAATGCAACGACTGCGTTCCTAACACCTTCGTTCAGGACCATTAATCGTCCTTTGGCGCGTGAAATGTTTGATAACAGCCGCCCTCCTGAACCGTATCACAAAATGATGGACGTGATAGATTATGTGGAGTTATATCCAGAAAAAGCCGAACTTGTCCTGCTGGAAATCATCAGGAATTTAATCGTTATCAAGGCTGAGAACGAACAGCGCATTCAAGAGCAACTCGCACAGATTAAGGCTGGCAGCGATATTACAACATTGTCTTCCGAGGAAATAGTCACCCTTATAGAACAACATCTCCATTGTAAAAACTCCAGCCGCTTACCTGTACTCATTGTCGCAGCCGCTTACGCATCAGTAAAGGATTTGGTTGGAGAGCAGGCAAAAGAATTGCAGTCGCATCAGGCCGCTGACCGACAGACAGGAGCAATGGGGGATGTTGAAATAACGCTCCAGACAGAGGAGAAAACCATCACCTGTTATGAGATGAAAAGCAAGGCGGTGCTGAAGACTGACATAGAAAAGAGTATTGAGAAAATAGGAAAGCAAGACTCACATATTGACAATTACATCTTCATCACTACCGAGCCGATAGACCGTGAAGTTAACGACTATGCAAAGAGCCTTTATCGTGAGATGGGCACCGAAATTGTTATTCTCGATTGCATCGGCTTCCTTCGTCATTTCTTGCATTTCTTCCACCGTCGTCGTATCCAGTTCCTTGACAACTATCAAGACTTGGTACTGAAAGAGCCGACAAGTTCAGTGTCTCAGGCCCTAAAAGATGCTTTCCTTGCGTTGAGAGTAGCAGCACAGGAATAAGACAAGCCATTATTAGTACAGCGGGAACTCGCGCCGACATCCTCGGCTTCAGTTTCCCGCTCTTTGTTTCTCCACATTTATATATTATAGACCGTCCGTCGTGGCGGTCTTTTTGTAATTTTGAAGAAAATCGCTGCAGAATCATTGGAAATCAAAATAAAATGACTAACTTTGCAGCGCAAACAAACAACGGAGGACAGGAAATGGAACTTCAGACAGTCAAGACACGAAAGGAAAGGCTGATAGCAAGCGGCGCAAGCATGGATGGCATCAGCGTTAGGCGTACAGGCATTGCAAAGGTGCTGTGGCGGAAACTG
>JAFUUZ010000017.1 GCA_017471285.1 Paludibacteraceae bacterium
AGAGCTGAGATGGTCGTAATTGCCGCTATTGGAGTCAATGATATAGCACTCGTTGAGCGCCTCGGCAGCCTTGTCGAACTCGCTGAGGCGGAAATAAGCGGCACCGAGAAGGCTATATACATCCCCTTGCGAGTCGGGGTCCACATGCTCCGTACATGAAGCCGCCGCGTTCCCGCAATACTGCACTGCGCGCCGGTAGTCCCCCTCGCCATAGTAATACTCGGCGAGATAATACCAGACATTGACGTCCACGGAATCCATGTGCGCATCGGCAGGGAAACGCACCTGGGAATCAATATATCTCTTGGTATAGAGGTACTCGAAAAAATCGTTCGCTCTCGCCAAACGCACTTCCGGCTGCTTCGTCCGGGAATAACGAAGAGCATAATTGTCCATCCGGTCGGAGAAATCAGAGGCACCCAGCGGCATAGCAATCCACAAAAAAGACAACATGCCAAGACACCATTTGAGACTGCGATAAAGATTCATAGAGTACAAGATTTAAATTTAAGCCGATAGGTTTTTCAAAATCCGTTGCAAAGGTACAACTTTTTTTGCATATAATTGTTATCATAAAATGCAAAAAATTTATCATAACATGCAAAAAGGTGCAAAAACTCGTTTTTTCCCCCATTAAAAACGAGTTTTTGCACCTCCAAATTAATAAAAAACTATTCTTGCTCCACGATGGTAGGCGTATAGAATCGCACGCAGCCGAATCCCCCTTCTACATTCGTAAATGGCGGAATCATCTCCTGTCCTCCTAACACCGCAGCAATCTCCTCTAAAATCTGCTGCATCATGTCGCCGTTGTTAACCGGAGTACCATACGGAGGGTCAATACGCACGCCCTGGATCTGGCGGGTGAACTGTTCGTAGAGGTAACTGTCGCGGGTGTAGGCACTGACCTCAAGCGAAAGATCGCTTATACCAACCGGAAAATACTCTTCCCGCTTACTTCCTTTATCGTTCCATTTACCGTCTGCAAAGAGCGTGATCTGCACTTTCTCCTGCAATGCGGATGCCGGCAGAAAAAGACAGTGAGTCCCCGTACTGCCGTAGTAACCGCCGATACGGATATTCTCCAGTTCGCTGAATACAGCGTTCGTCGCATACAGATAGCGAAGGTCCAGATACTGCACATACATCGGTGTTGCGGAGGTCTTTTTGTTGGCAAGCATGATACTCCCTCGGTGAAGCCGGATCCCTATGACGTCATCGGCATTGCCTTGATACGGGTCTATCTCCAATACAATACTTGCCCAGCCTTCTTTCATGATATCTGTATGGAGGATTCGCCCGCTTACCGTACCGGGCAAAACCTGCCGCACATGCGCAGTTGGATAGGAGGCGTGCGTGACTGTTATCTCGATGGTGTCCAGCGGTTCTAACGGCAGACCTGAGTTATGGGAACTGACCGAATCGAGCAGGTGATAAGTTGGTTTGTTTTCGTAATTGCAGATGGTGTGCCATTCGCCGCTGTTGATGCGCGCGCTCACATGAGCGTCCGTCACACCGGCTTGGTCTTGCTCGCTGCGGCTCTCCGTAGCAAGCATGGAGCGGTCGATAGACAGAACAAACCATGAGTATTCGTCGCCCACGCTGCACAGACTGTTCACCACCATCCTCTTCTGCTCGCCCTCTACCGTGAAATCCACTTCGCGGTAGAACATCTCCCTGCATCCGCTGAGGCTCACCACAGCAACCATGAACAACACTATCTTATAATAATTCATCATATACTTCTTCTCTCTTTTTCTTCCCCCTATAGGGGGGATTGAGGGGGCTTCCCTCCCTCCCCCTGAGGGGAGGGCCGGGGTGGGGTTATTGGGGTTATTGGGCTTAAAACTTAAACTGATAACTGATACTCGGTAAAATCGGGAACATGCTGATCTGGTACATCTTGCCGCTATAAGGGTCCACCTCGATGAACATCGGATTCATCTTGCAATAAACATTGTAGCAGCTTATATTAAGTATGTGTTCCGCATGCCGCAGCCAGCCCCCTTTGCCGTAATAACCGTCCGCTTTGCCTTTCTTGCCGTTCTCCGAACGCTTGTGCGGGAAATGGAAATTGGCAGCCAGATCCAGCCGGTGGTAGTCCGGCAGGGTATAGCCGTTGCGTTCGCTGAAGTATTCGATGGGAGTGCTGCCTATAAACGGGTCTGTATAGGTCTGCGTCACCAGCGTTCCGCGGTTGCCGGTTGCGTACACCCACGTACCGGCGATGTCGATGCGCGGCGTGATCTGGTATTGCAACGTGATACTCAGGTCGTGCTCCCGGTCGTATTTGGCGTGGAAAGGCTTGCCGTAGTTGATGTCGTCGAACTGCCGCATCGACCGGCTCCACGTATAGCCTATCCAGCCCGTCACGGGACCTATCTTCCGCTGCGCAAGAAACTCCACGCCGTAGCTCCAGCCGTTGCCTATCGATACCTTGGTCTGCCAGTCCGAGGAATAACCCACATACGACGCACCTTCTTTGTATTCAATCAGGTTCAGAGACCGCTTGTAGTAGCCCTCTACGCTCAACTCCACCTGACCTAATATATTATAGGAGATCCCCGCCGCTACCTGCATGGAGCGCATCGGCGGCACATCGTACGTCACCGGCACCCACATATCGCTCGGCAGAGAGAGATTGCTGTTGCTCAGCAGATGTACGTACTGGCTCATGTACGAATAACTCGCTTTGATAGCTACGTCCTTGTGTACCAGAAAACGCATACCTATCCGCGGTTCAGCCGAAGGATACACCTTGCCGCGGATGCCGTACATGCTGAACCGCGCGCCGTAGTTCAGCCGGAACCAACCGGTCGGACTCCATGTGTCTTCTATATACGCCACTACCTCATGCCCGTGCAGCGCTTTGTTGCCGATCGTCGTGTCCATGTTGAATGCCGAGGCGGTTGAGTCACCGGTGGAAAAGAACATGGTGTTCTGGATAGACGGCTGGAAATGGTGGTAGATATATTCCACTCCGGCTTGCACCTTGTGCTTCTGGTTCGGGGTGTATTCCAGTTTGGAGGAAACGGACACGTCGTTGATCTGGCTGTTGTAACCCATCTGTTGTTCAAAACTGCCGCCCGTCTCTTCCAAGTTCTTCTCGCTCATGGACTGGCTCAGACGGCTCCTGTAGCCGCTGTAATGAACCCGCGTGTTGAGGAAAAGACGATGGTCTATCTTATGCTGCCAGTCGATGGCGGCAAGCGTGTTGCCCCATGCATAACGCATACCCATCTGCATCTCTCCGTTGCTGCCGGTGTAGATGTCTTTCTGGCGCATGCGCAGGTACTCCACGTCGGAACCGCTATAGACACCTACACTCAGCCGGTCTTTGTCCGAGAAAGTGTGGCTCAGTTTGGCGTTGATGTCGTAGAAATAATACCCTGCCCATAACGACATTCCTTCGGTGGTCGCTACGGTGGCAATGATAGGTGATGTCAGGAGGTCGAAATAGGTTCTTCGCGCTGAGATATTGAAGGTCGTCCTGGCGCGTGGAGAATAACCTGCTTTCAGGCTGTCCAGTTGGGCTTTGCTGAAGATCGGACCCTCCACATTGATCTTGCTGGCGATAAGTCCGACGGAAATGCCGCCGTGCCAGAAGGTGTTGTTGCCGTCTTTCTGCCATACGTCAATGACTGAACTGAGCCTTGAGCCGAAACGCGCAGGGAAATTGCCTTTGTAGAGCGTCACGTTCTTGATGGCGTCGGCGTTGAAGACGGAGAACATACCGAGCGCGTGGTTGGTGTTGTATAGCGGCGCGCCGTCCAGCATCACGAGGTTCTCGTCCGGTCCTCCGCCGCGCACATACATACCTGCGCTCCCTTCGCCGCCGCTCTGAACACCCGGCAGCAACTGTATCGCTTTCATCACATCCACCTCGCCGCCGATAGCAGGAATAGCCAGTATCTGCGTCACCGGCACCTCTATGGCGCTCATCTGCACGTTCTCCGGCGCGGAGACAGACTGATGACCCGTCACTGTCACTTCCTGCAACTGCGTAGCAAGCTTTAGCTCAAAATTAATACTAAAAGAGTTTCCTACTGATGGCTCTCTTCTCCCATCCACGGGTCTTCCCCCCTCCATGGGGGGATTGAGGGGGGCTTGGCTTATCACCGGCTCATATCCCACGTAACTTGCCACCAGCACTACCTGCGGATTCTCTCCCCCTCCCTTGAGGGGAGGGCTGGGGTGGGGTTTGTTAACTGTCAGCGTATAGAAACCGGCTGTGTTGGTTACCGTTCCCTGACGGGAGATAGTGTCATATACCGCCGCGCCTATCAACCGCTCGCCACTCGCTGCATCGGTCACATAACCGCTGATAGTATAACTATCCGTACGCTGCGCCATAGCGGCTGCTGCGAATAGGATGCCGAGAAATATGGTTAGTGCTCTTCTCATTAAGGACCGCCGAATCGGTATGCGCACGCAGTAGATAAAACGATACCGGGCAACTAGCACCAATAAAATACAAATTGCCGCTTAGTCACCCGGATATCTCTGTCTTCTAATTTTCTGTCTTTATACGATTAGATCTTACCGCGTACCAGAAAATAGTACACTGCAAAACCGATCCAGCTGAATGCCAGAACGAGGACGCTGGCAATAATCTTGCCAAGAAGACCGCATTTGGCTGTTTTGAAGATGTCCAGTACGCACCAGATAGCGCAAACGATACCCAGTACATAGATGATTGTACCTACCATAATTGTAATAATTTTATTGTTTTAACGTTTGTAGTTTTCCCATTTGGTGTTGCGCATATCGCCGGATTTCATGAACTCCTCGTGCATTGCAAAAGCGCAGGAGAGCTCGTGTTGTGTCTGGCCGTGCTTGGCGATCTTCAGGTAGTCACGCAGCATCTCGCGGTATTCCGGAGCTACGCAGTTGTTGATGATCTCCTCGGCACGCTGGCGCGGACTCTTGCCGCGAAGGTCTGCCACACCGATCTCGGTAACGATGACCTTGACGGAGTGCTCGCTATGATCGAGGTGCGTCACCATCGGTACGATAGACGAGATAGCGCCGTTCTTCGCAGTCGATGCGGTGGTGAAGATACTCAGGTAAGCGTTGCGCGCGAAATCGCCGCTGCCGCCGATACCGTTCATCATCTTCGTGCCGCATACATGCGTCGAGTTGACGTTGCCGTAGATATCTACCTCCAGAGCGGTGTTGATAGCAATCAGACCCAGTCGGCGGATCACCTCCGGGTTGTTGGACGTCTCCTGAGGACGGAGAAGCATCTTGTCGTGATAGAAATCCAGGTTCTCAAGCACTTCTGCCATCTTGCTCTCCACCAGACGCAGCGAGCAGCCGGAAGCGAACTTGCAATGACCGGCTTTGATGAGGTCCACTACGGAGTCCTGTACTACCTCCGAATACATCTCGAACGGCGGGATATGCGGGTTCTTACCCAGCTCTCCGAGTACGGCGTTGGCTACGTTGCCTACACCGCTCTGGATCGGCAGGAAAGAAGACGGGATACGTCCCTCGTGCATCTCTTTCTCCAGGAACAGAGCTACGTTCTCGCCGATCTTGGCGGTCGTGGCATCTACCGGAGTGAAGGCGGCTATCTCGTTAGGCCTGTTGGTCTTGACGACTGCTGCTATCTTCGACGGATCTACTTTGATATGGTCCGAGCCGCAGCGGTCGGACGGCTTGTAGATCGGTATCTCGCGACGCAAAGGCGGGTCGAGCGGCTCATAGAGATCGTGCATGCCGCGCATGGTTGCCGGGAACATCTCGTTGAGTTCGACGATGATCTTATCCGCCATGCGGCAGATAGTAGGCATAATACCTACACCGGCTGCCGGAACGATTGTACCGTCCTCGCCTACATACGAAGCTTCGATGATGGCGAACTTGGGCTTCGGCAGAAAACCGTAACGCAAGTCCTGCGCCATGTGGCTCAGGTGCATGTCGAAATAGTGGGTACCCTCGGCGTTGATCTCTTCGCGCATTGACTTGTTGGACTGGTACGGAGTACGGAACTCCACTGCGTGAGCGCGGGCCAGCGCACCGTCGCAGCTGTCACCCATCGACGCACCGGTCTCTAATCCTACGCGGAAAGGAATACCCTCTGCATGCAGACGCTCTGCACGCTGCGCCAATGCAAAAGGAACTGCCTTGGGCACACCGGTGGCGGTAAAACCACCCATGCCCAAGACATCACCATGTTGTATCAACTCGGCAGCTTCTTCTGCCGACATAAACGGTAAAGCCATAAGATTTACGATTTTGCCATTTACAATTTTATCATTTATTTAGTTATTGAACCATTTCAGTATTTAAAAATCGCGCTTGGTTTTAAAAGTGTCTATGGATTTAGTAGTAATCTTGCAAAGTTCCAAACACTCGTCGAACAAAGGCTCTACACGTGATTTAGGAAGCATACCGCTATCCATTATGAGACTTAACCAATAAGATGTTTCATCAATTTCTTCTTCAACAATCTTTAACTTATTCACAAAATCTTTATCTGATTTTGCTATACAGGCAGCGCGATAATTAGCAGCAGGAGAAGTACCGGAACGAATAATCTGTTTAGCGATTGCTATGCCGGAAATTGTTTGGGGCATAGCATCAGCCAACTTAATGATTCGCAATGAAAATTGCCTGAAACGTTCCTTTAACTCATCCTTGGTCATAAATATCAAAATGGCTCAATAAATGACAAAATGGTAAATGTTTAAATATGAAAATGATCAGGCTTTTCCGTCTGAACCGAGGACGTTGATGATTTTGTGCTTGTACAGCTCGGTCATCAGGTCACGAGCCGGACCGCAGTATTTACGCGGATCGAACTCTGCCGGCTTCTCGGCAAACACTTTGCGCACTGCTGCGGTGAACGCCAGACGGCTGTCAGAGTCGAGGTTGATCTTGCATACTGCGCTCTTAGCTGCCTTGCGCAGTTGCTCCTCAGGAATACCTACTGCATCAGGCAACTTGCCGCCGTATTTGTTGATCATATCTACATACTCCTGCGGTACGGAAGACGAACCGTGAAGTACGATCGGGAAGCCCGGAAGCTTCTCCATCACTGCATCTAGAACGTCGAATGCCAATGGCGGCGGTACCAGACGGCCGGTCTTCGGGTCACGCGTGCACTGCTCCGGAGTGAACTTGTATGCGCCGTGGCTGGTTCCGATAGAGATTGCCAGACTGTCGCAGCCTGTACGAGTAGCGAAATCAACTACCTCTTCCGGTTTGGTATAGTGGCTGACAGCAGACGAAACCTCGTCCTCAACACCTGCGAGAACGCCCAACTCTGCCTCTACGGTTACATCGTACTGGTGAGCGTAGTCAACAACTTTCTTGGTCAGCGCGATGTTCTCCTCGTAAGGAAGTGAGGAAGCATCGATCATAACGCTCGAGAAACCGAAATCAACGCAGCTCTTGCAAAGCTCGAAGCTGTCGCCGTGATCCAGGTGCAGACAGATCTGCGGGTGCTCCCAACCAAGCTCTTTGGCGTACTCTACTGCGCCTTGAGCCATGTAACGCAACAACGTCTGGTTGGCGTAGTTACGCGCACCTTTCGATACCTGAAGAATCACAGGACTCTTCGTCTCTGCTGCGGCTTTGATGATAGCCTGAAGCTGCTCCATGTTGTTGAAATTGAATGCAGGGATTGCATAGCCTCCCTTGATTGCCTTGGCAAACATCTCACGGGTGTTCACAAGGCCTAATTCTTTGAAACTTACCATAATCTTTAATTTGTTATTTGTTTTAGTGTGTAATTTATTTTTATCATCATCCCCTCCCTTGTGGGGAGGGTCAGGGTGGGGTTATTTGAACTTGCTTGCATGGTGGCCTTTGATCAGCACATGGTGGTTGTGGATCGGGTCGGTCAGGAAATACTGGGCCAGTTCGGGCGTCGCCTTGATCCATACCTGCGTGCGGCACAGGTTCTCCTCGTATTGGCATCGCTCCAACTCCACATCCGCTGCCAGCATCCTCTTCAAATCGCCGCTCAGCTTGACCAGCGTGTACTCGCCGCGCGGCAACTCGCCATGGATTGCCACGCCTATGCCCGACTCGAAATGCGTTGTGTACTCATGCTTCTCTGTCATGCCCAGAGGAAGCGTGCAGTGCGCAAAGAGCATCTCGCCGTCCGCGTGGATACGGGCGGGATTGACTTGGAAGCATAACTCACCGGTCAGACGCTTGCAGACCATCATCGTCAGCAGAGTCGGGATGTCGCCTTCGCACGCGGCGGGAATACCCTCGTCGTTCAGCTTGCTCAGGGCGATGCACCCGGTGTTCTTGACCGTCGTCAGCAGGTCGAAGCAACGCAGCGTCACGCCCTGCAAATCATACCGGGAGACGATCTCTTTCAGACGCTCGTAGATAGCCTCAGCGCCTTTCATTCCTGGATCTACCTCACCAAGCGAAGTAACCTCCTCAATCGGTATATCTACCAATTCGCAGTTCATCCGCTCCAGCACTTGCTCATAATCGACGAGCGACGAAACAAGCCAGTCACTCGGAAAACCCACTACTCCGAGACGGAGCGGCTGAGCGCTTTTCAGGACAGCCTCACTCGGCTCTATGGTCACACCCTCCTTGGTACTTGGTACTTCGTCACTTTGTCCCTTGTCCAATACTCTGCCCGTACCGTTATGCTGGCGGATATAACTCAGGATCTCAAGCGATGCCGCAAGCGAATTGCTATGACCGCTCACTACCAGATATACAGGCTTCTTCAGGTCGATCAAACCTTCTTTGACCAGCTGTACGAACTTGCCTTCCGTTCCGCCGGTCAGTACCGCCACCACTTGGTGGTTCTGCAAGAACTCCTCACTCACCTCGAACGGCATACTCAGCCGCTCACGATGCATCGCCGATGATAAGATATGTAATAGCATAATATATCTATGTTTTTTAGGGTCCCCGGAGTAAACCAAGCCAAAGGCTGTTTGCTACGGGGAAGGCGTAGCGCAAACTATTCCCTCCAGAATTTCGCCGCGTGGTGACCTTTGATCAGCACATGGTGGTCAGACAAAGGACTTGTCAGCAGGTACTGGCTCACGATAGGCGTACTCTGTACCCATATTTGGGTACGGCACATGTTCTTCTCGTACTGGCAACCCGTCACTTGCACATTCACCGCCAACAACCGTTTCATATCCTGGCTCAGCTTGACCAGAGTATAATCGCCTGGCTCCACTTCCCCGTGGATGGCTACGCCTATGCCGGACTCGAAATGAGTCGTGTACTCATGCTTCTTCGTCATCGACAGAGCTATCGTACATTTAGCCAGCAGGATCTGACCGTCCGGCTGAATACGGGCAGGAGAACCCATCCATGCTACCTCACCGGTCAGACGCTTGCAAGCCATCATCGTCAGCAGAACCGGAATATCCGCCTCGCAGCCGGCAGGAATACCTTCGTCGTTCAGCTTGCTGATAGCTATGCAACTCGTGTTCTTCACTGTCGTGAACAGGTCGAAACAACGGATCGTGATACCGTCCAGTTTATGTTTGGCGATAATCTCTTTGAGGCGTGCATAGATGGCTTCTGCTCCTTTCATGCCCGGATCCACTTCGCCGAGCGAAGATATTTCCTCGAATGGGATGTCGATGAGTTCGCAGTTCATGGTGTCCAGCACGGCTTTGTAATCAACCGCGGAAGCGATGAGCCAATCCTGGGATTTACCAACCACGCCGAGACGGAGTCTCTTGTCGCTCTTGAGCACTTTCTCCAGCGGCACACGCGTCAAGGAAGCCGTGTCGCTATCGTCCACAAAGACGGTATCTTTGGCATGCTGCATGATTTTCGCGATACCGTTTCTCTGGCGAATGAAACTAAGGATCTCGAGGGCAGCCGGAAGGGAGTTGCTGAAACCGCTTACCATGAGGTAAACAGGTCTCTTGAGGTCGATTTGTTTCTCGCGCACGAGGTCAATAAACATCGCCTCTGTACCTCCGGAGAGGACGGCTACTACTTGGTTCTCTTCTGCAAAAGAGTCCGAAATCTTGAACGGCATTTCTGATACCTCCGTGTGGAGTTTCGAGCATAATTTGTGTAGCATGGTTGTATTATTTTATGGGTTAGTTTGCTTCTCAACTAAAAATAAGACTTTATCTATTGTCTATTTACTTTTCAAAGGATCTATTTACTTTTCAAAGGATTTATCTTTGTTTATTTCTATTTTGTTTCCATATCTCTTCCCCCTTTAGGGGGCCTCCTATTCAGAGAACTTTTCCCTTGCTTCCCCCCTTATTCTACAATTCAGCGTGCAAATTTAGTGTTTTTTTTTGATATACGCAAATAAATCTTATTTTTTCTCATTTTTTATTTCTTATTCCTTCTTATTAGTGTCCACTAAAAAACAGCAGATTTATCTTTAATAATAGTGTATTACGAGGATATTTTATGTAAACAGATTTGAATAGGCTATGTTTTTTATGTTTTTTCTTTGAGTGCTTTTTACTCGTAGAGTTGTACAAATTGATAGTAAAAAATATCTGGAAGCTTGCTTACAAGGAGTTTTTAGTAGCAATTTGTGCAAGGAGCATAGCGCCTAAAGCACTCAAAGGGTTTTTAATGTTTTTTTCTAATTTTTAGTGGACAGTAGTGGTTTCATACCTCATTTCCGACTCAAAATAAGAGCCGGAAAAGGACTGAATAAGCACTGCTAAAGACCAGTCCTAGACTTTGTTAAAATAAATTACGTATAATTCGCATATCTTCAATTAGTTACAGAGTTGCAAAAAACATCGAAAAACGCCTTGTTTTCCGTTTCAATTGCACTTTTTAGGGCATTTTTTCACATTTTTGATGAAATTGAATAACAAAAAAACGCCACGCATCGAAGCGTGGCGTATAGCAGCGGAAATAGCGCTGCTTCATCCTGTAGGCTTTCATATCATTTATTCACTCGGAACGTGAAATATTTCTGACCTAAATAACTTACTGCTACAGTAATCAGCGTAATAAACATCTTGGATGGCGTAGGATACCAACCAAGCGTCTCTACACATAGTTTGAGACCGAAATAGTTAATCGCAAGATTCACACCTACGATAATAATATACCTTCCTAACTGCCGCCAACTATTCAGTTCCGACTGCGAGAATGTGACATATTTCTGAAGCCAAAAACCCGTTAACAAAGTGATCGGAAAAACGATACAAAGAGTGGCTATATGCGGAGTGATAACCTGTTCGAATGAATAAATGGCACATTGGCTGAATAAATGACTAAATGGTAAATGAGAAAATGAGAAAATAACATTTTCGTGCCCTATAACAAAATTATAAATCAAGAAATAAAGCACCCAGTCCAGTACAAGGTTTCCGCCTCCGCATGCCGCATAACGGAAGAGCTGCTCCGACATCCAGTTGGAGAAAGGACGATAGAAAAAGTCTATTATTTTGGTTATAGTCTGAGCAATACGGTTCATCAGCAGGTCTATTTATTCTCTTACCCCTTCGTATATATTTAGCAGTTTATTCCACGTGATGGAGAAGTACGGATTCCAATTGATGTCGTGTAATTCTTCGGCGTTTATTTGCCAATGGAAGGCATCTTTGTAGGACTCCAGTTGTGTCCAATTGACGCTATATTTTCC